>DATFYN010000570.1:0-9998 GCA_035315025.1 Myxococcota bacterium | reverse complement strand
GTCGAAGCGGCCGGGGCCAGACACTGCGACGCGCGCCGTGAGGTCGCCCTGGCTGATGCGCTCGGTGGTCCTGCGCAGCGCCTCGAAGTTGCGGGCGAGGGTGCGGGAGAGGACAAAACCGAGCCCCCCGCCCACGCCCAGGGCGACAAAGGGCGTAACCCAGGGCTCGACCGCGTAGCCAAAACGGGCGACGAGCTCCGGAAAAAACCCTGCCGCCCCGGCCACCAGCAAGGAGCCAAGGACGAATTTGTACGTGAGCGACAGGCGCACTCAGGGCCTATCGGCGCACCCCCGCAGAGGCTTGACGCCGGAGCGCGCAGAAGTCTCGTCACGGCGGGCCTTTAGAAGTGCTCGAAGCCCGGGGCCGAAGCCCTCGCCGAAAGCGGCTTCGGGCCGCCGGTGAGCCGCAGGCCGGGGCGCCGGGTAATGCGGCCGATCTGCGTCACCGGGACGCCCAAGCGCCGAGCGAGAGCACGGGGGTTCAGACCCCCCGGGCGCAGTGTGAAAAGAAGCTCATAGTCCTCGCCGGCCGTGAGCGCGGTGCGCAGGGGCGCAAGGCCAAGCCGCTCGCAGGCATCGGGAAACCCCGGCGGCGTCGGAATCAAACCGACCCTGATTTCGGCCCCGACGCCCGAGGCCCGGAGCAAATGACCGAGGTCGGCCAGCAGGCCGTCGGAGAGATCGATGCAGGCACCCCGGGTGGCTAGACCCGCGAGCACAAGGCCCGCCCGCAGGCGCAGGGGCGGCAAGTGAGAGAGCCTCCGTCCGCGACGCTCCGCGCCCGCGAGGGCCAGTCCTGCGGCACCAAGCGCACCGGTCACGAAGATGCCGTCGCCGGGTCGCGCAGCACTCCGGGAGAGGAAGCGATTTGCGGGGGTACTGCCCAGCACGGTGACCGTGAGCGATGTGACACGGGCTCGCGTCACGTTGCCCCCGACGAGCGGGCAGCCCGCGCGCACCGCGACCGCGCCCAGGCCTCGGGCGATCCCTAGCACACGCGAGAGTTCGAGGGAGGGAGGCGCGGCCAGCGCCACGGTGCAGCCCAGCGGGCGCACCCCCATCGCAGAGAGGTCCGACAGCGCGACCAAAAGCGCGCGCTGTCCCACGATCCGCGGGCTCTGTGTACGCCAGCGGAAATGAACCCCTTCGACGAGTGCGTCGGTCGAAACGAGGATGTCGTGGCCCCGTGGAGGACGCAGCACCGCGGCGTCGTCGCCGGTGCCCAGTACCACGGAGCGCCACGCGCTGCGCGCCCCGCCGCCGCGCGCGACCGCGCGGGCGATCCGTTCAATCAACCCGAACTCCCCTACATCGCGCAGCCGCACACGCGCAAGAGTACGCGCTTAACGCGACGAGATCACCGTTTGCGCCTCGGGCGGGGTTTGGACCAGGGGACGACCCGGAGAAGAGGGCGCCCGTGCGGGCATCTGTTCGAGTGCGGCCTCGAGCACTTCGTCCATGTGGTCGACGGGAATGAAGGTGATGCGGCGCTTGAGCTCCCTCGGGATCTCGCCGAGATCGGGCAGGTTCTTGCGGGGCAAGATCACCCGGCAGATGCCCGCGCGCAGCGCGGCCAGGGCCTTCTCGCGAATTCCACCCACCGGCAGAACGCGCCCCCGCAGTGTGACCTCCCCGGTCATGGCAATGTCTGACCGCACCGGGATGCGCGTCGCGAGGGAGACGATCGCGGTCGCGATCGTGATGCCCGCCGAGGGTCCGTCTTTCGGGATCGCACCAGCCGGCACATGGACGTGTACCTCGCGCCGCGCGAGCAGTGTTTCGTCGAGCCCAAGCTCGCCGAGTCGCCAGCGGGCGTAGGTGAGCGCTGCCACCCCGGATTCTTTCATCACCTCGCCAAGCTGGCCGGTGAGCACAAGACCCCGCCCGCGTGTCATCGCCGCCTCGAGCCGCAGCACGTCGCCACCGGCCTCGGTCCATGCCAACCCATTCACCACCCCCACTTCGCCCGCGGGCGGCGCGTCCTCTGCGGAAAAAGGAGGGGCGCCGAGGTAGGTCACGAGCCTGCGCGGGCCGAGCACGGCGGGGGAGCTGTCGCCTTCGGCAGCACGCCGGGCGAGCTTGCGGCAGACCGACGCAATTTGTCGCTCGAGGTTGCGCACTCCCGCCTCGCGCGTGTAGCCCGTCACGATCTGGTGGATCGCCGCCGAGCTCCAGCGGATCCGGTCGATGGGCAGCCCGCATTCCTCGGTCTGCCGCGGGATGAGATAGGTGCGAGCAATCTCGAGTTTCTCTTCGGGCGTATAGCCGGAGAGACGGATCACCTCCATGCGGTCGCGCAGCGGGCTCGGGATCGGGTCGAGCACGTTCGCAGTCGCGATGAAGAAAGTACGCGACAGATCGAAGGGTACGTTCAAGTAGTGGTCGCTGAAGCGCGCATTCTGCTCGGGATCCAACACCTCGAGCAGCGCCGAAGCGGGGTCGCCACGGAAGTCGGCGCCGAGCTTGTCGATCTCGTCGAGCATGAAGACGGGGTTGTTCGTGCCCGCCTGCTTCAACCCCTGCAGGATGCGGCCCGGCAGCGCCCCTACGTAGGTGCGGCGATGGCCGCGGACTTCCGCCTCGTCGCGCATCCCGCCGAGCGAGACCCGCACGAACTCGCGGCCCATGGCCCGAGCGATGGAACGGCCGAGCGACGTCTTGCCGACGCCGGGGGGGCCGACGAAGCACAGGATCGGTCCGCGCGATTCGCGCCTTAGCTTGCGCACACCCAGGTGCTCGAGGATGCGGTCCTTGATCCCGTGCAGGTGCGCATGATCGGCATCCAGGATGTCGCGGGCGCTGGCGAGATCGAGCTCATCGGGTGACGAGCGCGACCACGGCAGATCCACGAGCCAGTCGAGGTAGCCCCGCACAACCTGGGCCTCCGGCCCGTCGGGGTGCATACGCTCGAGGCGCCGCAGCTGGCGAGTCGCCTCTGCGAGCGCCTCGGTGGGGAGCCCGGCCTCCTCGAGCTTGGCACGGTATTCCTCGACCTCGCTGGTGCGCGAGTCCGCCTCGCCAAGCTCGGTTTGGATCGCGCGTAGCTGTTCGCGCAGGATGTGCTCGCGCTGGCTGCGCGACATCTCCTCCTTGGCCTGGGATTGGATCTCCGCCTGGACTGCCGTCACTTCGAGCTCGCGACGCAAGAACGCGTCCACACAGCGCAGTCGGGCGAGCGGATCACGGGTCTCGAGCACTTCTTGGGACTCGGAAAGGCGCAGGCGCAGATGCGATGCCACGAGATCCGCCAGCCGGCCAGGGTCCGATACGGTGGAGGTGACGGAGAGGACCTCGGGCGGCAGATTCTTGAGCGGCAGGAGCTCTTCGACGCGGGCGCGCACCGCCCGCATCAACGCCTCCGTTTCGACGCTCCACTCGGGCTCTTGATCCGGTGCGAACACCCGCACCCGGGCGCGCAGTGCCGGCTCCTGCTCGACGAAGCCCTCGATTTCGGCCTTGGCCAGCCCCTGCACGAGCACCTTCACCCGGCCATCGGGCAAGCGCAGGGTGCGCATCACCATGGCGACCGTTCCCACGCTGTGGAGCTCGTCGGGTGTCGGCTCCTCCACGTCGGGGTCCCGCTGCGCCACGAGCAGGACCAGCCGGTCGCCCGCCAAAGCGTCGTCCACGGCGGCTACAGAAGGCTCCCGCCCGACAAACAGCGGCAGCACCATGTAGGGGAACACCACGTACTCGCGCAGCGGAAGCAGAGGGAGTTCGTCCGGGACCTCGAACTTCGGGAGCGCGGCGTCCATGGGCTTTAGATCGACGCCGCAGCAAGGTGACTTAAGCGCGGCTAGGGCCCTTGCAGGGACACAAAGCGTCCCCCCTGCACTCCGACCAGCGAGGCCTGCTTCTCTGCGTTGCCGTCGGAGCGAATCGTCGTGGTCCCCGCCACGCCCGGCGTCTCGTGGACACGCAAAAGCCCCGCGCGCAGCGATTCGCGGTCGCTGGCACCGCGCGAGAGCTCGGCGAGCGCAAGGTTCGCGGCGTCGAAGGCCTGCGCGGCAAAGACGTCTGGCGTAGCCTTCATCGTCTCCTGGTACTGCCGCACGAACTCCTGCACGAGCGGTGAGCGGCTCCCCGCATCGAAAGGCTCCGCCAGGACGGCGCCCTCCACCTGCGGCCCTGCCATCTTGAGCAGATCAGGACTCTGCCAGCCGTGCGGGCCAAGGAGCCGAAGCGGCTGCAGGTGATTGAATGCGAGCTGCGGCGCGATGAGCATGGCCTTCTCATGCGAATCGGGGATGAAGAGCGCGTCAAAGGGCATGGCCGGCGCTTCGTCGCTGGGAAGCTTTCCGCTGGCGAGGGTCCGCATCACACCCGAGAAATCGGTCGTGGCCGGCTGGTAAGCGGCGACACCCGTGACGGTCGCACCGCGCGCGTGGACCGCATCCTCGAACACGTCTCGCATGCCGCGTCCGTAGGTGTCGTCGGGATGGAGTACGGCAAAACGCATGAGGCCGAGCTGGTGGACGGCGTACTCCGCCAGAGCCGTCACTTCGTCCCGGGGCGCGACCCCGAGGCGGAAGACGTGCGTGCGCTGGGCGATCACCGAATCGCGAGAGCTCAACGTTAGGAGTGGCAAGCCCGTCGCCTCGGCCTGCGCCGCGGCAGCCTCCGCCTCGGCAGCGCCGAGGGGACCGACCACCGCCACCACCGTGGGATCGGCGGCCAGCTCTTGCACCGCGAGGGCTGCGCCAGGGCCGCGACCTCCGGAATCCCGCACGAGGATCCGCACGCCACCCTCGCTCCCGCCGCGAAACACGCCGGCTGCGACCAGGATGCCCTGGAGGCTCTCTTCACCGAAGCGGGCGAGTGGGCCGCTAAGGGGCAGTACCACGCCGATCGTTCCCACGGCGTTCGCCCCCGGCAAGAGGGCTTCAGCCCCAGGCTTCGCGCCGGGAGGCTCCCCGCTCGCAGAGGCAAGCCCTTCGGATTCCTCCAGGGCGTGGGTCCGGCGCTCGAGCTCCGCGAGGCGCGGGGCCTCGTCTGCGGAAAGGGGCAAGCGCGAAGCCTGCGCGAGCGCGAGCAGCGCCGCCCCGCTATCGCGGCGCTGGAGGGCGAGTTCGGCCTGGCGCAGACGGAGCCGGGCGGCCGGCACGCGATCGCCGAGCTTGTCGGCCGCCTGGTCCAGCGTGGCCGGATCGAGCTGAGCCGTGAGCTCATCGATCTCGACATCCACGAGCGCAACCGAATCCGCATCCGGCTGTGCGGCGCGCAGCTGACCCAGCCAAACGAGTTGGGCTGAGTGGTCTCCGGCACCCCCCGCGAGTGTCGCGAGCAGGCGCAGCGCCTCGCGGCGATCGGAGGGCGAGAGGTTTCGCAGCACGATCGCCTCGGCTGCCGCCCGCGCCGACGCGGTGTGGCCGCGCGCGCGCTCGAGCTGAGAAAGCCGCAGCCGCGCGGCATCCACGTCGGTGCTCCGCGGCCAACGCACGATGAAGGCCTGGAGTTTCTCCACAGCCTCGGCCGGGTCATGGTCGGCCAGAGCGCGCGCGGCTTCGTACTCACGATGCGCCTGCACCGCCGCATCGCCAGTGGACCCGGCGGCCCCATGCTCGGCCGCCTTCGGCGGCGGCTTGCGTGCGCAGCCGGGAGCAAGAGCCAGCACGATTCCAGCGAGGAGCACCGCGGGCAAGGCGAGCCTGCGCGATATCACGGAACTAGCCAAACAGGTCGCGCAGCTTGTCCATGAAGCTCTTTGCGGCAGGCGAGATATCGGTGCCGATCTCGTCCGCGAGTTGCTCCACGAGCTGGCGCTGCCGATCGGTGAGCTTGGTCGGAACTTCGACGAAGATGCGCACGAGCTGGTCCCCCCGTGCACTCTGGCGCAGGGTTGGCAGTCCCTTGCCCCGCAGGCGCAGCACCGTACCGCTTTGTGTGCCTTCGGGGATCCGCATGGTGACCTTGCCCTCGAGCGTCGGCACTTCGATCTCGGACCCAAGCGCCGCCTTCACAAAGGGGACCGGCACTTCACAGTGTAGATCCGGACCATCCCGCACGAACAGCGGGTGCGGCTTGATGGAGATCACCACATAAAGGTCCCCGGGCGGTCCGCCCGCCACGCCGGCTTCGCCTTCTCCCGAGAGCCGCAGGCGGGAGCCGTCCTCGACGCCGGCGGGAATGCGCACGCTGATGCTCTGCTGGCCCTCGATCCGGCCGGCACCGCGGCAGTCGGGGCAGCGCTCCCTCACCACCTCGCCTTCGCCTCCGCAGCCATCGCACGGGCGGCTGATGCGAAAAAAGCCCTGTTGGAACACGACCTGCCCAGTGCCGCGGCAGCGCGTGCAGCGCTCGGGTTGGGTGCCCGGTCGCAGACCCGTGCCTTCGCAGGTCTGACATGGGCGCATCTTCGGGATCGAGAGCTTCGCTTCGAAGCCGCTGACGAGCTGGCCCACCTCGACCTCGAGGTTGTAGCGGAGGTCGGCGCCGCGCTGACCGCGGCCGCGCCGTCTCCCCCCTCCGGCGCGCCCCCCAAAAAGGTCCCCAAACAGATCGTTGAACAGGTCCGTAAAGCCGCCGAGATCGCCGAAGTCGGAGCTGCCGGGTGCCCCCAAGCCCTCGAAGCCGAACCTGTCATAGGCGCGCCGCTTGTCGGGATCAGACAACACGGCGTAAGCCTCCGAGGCTTCCTTGAAGCGCTCCTCGGCCTGCGGATTGTCGGGGTTCCGGTCGGGGTGGTACTGGAGCGCGAGGCGACGGTACGCCTTCTTCAGCTCCGCTTCATCAGCGTCCCTGCGGACAGCCAGGACTTCGTAGTAATCGCGCTTGGCCAAGGCGTTGGGCCTCGGAGGGAAGAGCTACGAGGCGGAGGGATCCCCTCCGAGCGTCGCGTAAAGTTTCTCGGTCATCTTGTAGGAGAGGGCCGACAATTCGTCAACGGCGGCTGAGAGCTCCGCGACCTGGCCTCGCTCGAGGGCTTGGCGCGTCTTGGTCAGCGCTTGACTCAGCTCCTCCTTGTCTTCGGCCGATACCTGCTCCGCAAACTCCACGAGTGTGCGCTCGGTCGAGTAGACGAGCCCATCGGCACGGTTCTTGAGGTCGACGAGATCGCGCCGCGCCCGGTCGGCTTCGGCATTGGACTGCGCCTCGGCGAGCAGGCGATTGACCTCGGCCTCGGTGAGCCCGCTCGAAGCGGTCACCTTGATGGCCTGCGACTTCCTTGTGCCGAGGTCTTTCGCGGATACGTTCACCACACCGTCGGTATCGATGTCGAAAGTCACCTCGATCTGGGGCACGCCGCGCGGTGCCGGGGGGATGCCGAGGAGCTCGAAGCGGCCCAGCGTCTTGTTGTCGGCAGCCATTTCCCGCTCGCCCTGGAGCACGTGAATCCGCACCACGGACTGGTGGTCCTCGGTAGTGGAGAAGACCTGGCTCCGGCGGGTCGGAACGGTCGTGTTCTTCTCGATGATCTTGGTGAAGACGCCTCCTTGCGTCTCGACGCCGAGGGAGAGCGGCGTCACGTCGAGCAGGAGCACATTCTCCACCTCGCCCGTCAGCACGCCGCCCTGGATCGCGGCGCCGATGGCCACCACCTCATCCGGGTTCACGCCCTTGTGGGGTTTTTTCCCAAAGATCTCGGCCACCTTGGCCTGGATGCGAGGCATGCGCGTCATGCCGCCGACGAGGATCACCTCATCGATTTCCTCGCGGCGCAGCCCCGCGTCGGCAAGCGCGGTCTCACAGGGCGGAACAAGACGGGCAATCAGGTCCGCGACCAGCGTCTCGAGCTTTTCTCGGGTGATCTGGGTATTGAGATGTTTGGGTCCAGAGGCGTCCGCCGCAATGAAGGGCAGGTTGACGTCGGTGGTCGCGGCGGAGGAGAGCTCGTGCTTCGCGCGTTCCGCGGCTTCCTTGAGCCGCTGGAGTGCCATCTTGTCTTGAGCAAGATCGATTCCCGTCTCGTTCTTGAAGAGCTCGATCAGATGGTCCACGATTCGCTGGTCGAAGTCTTCGCCGCCGAGATACGTATCTCCGTTCGTGCTCTTCACTTCGAATACGCCATCGCCGAGCTCGAGGATGGAGACGTCGAACGTTCCGCCTCCGAGGTCGAAGACGGCGATCTTCTTGTTCTTCTCTTCGCCGAGTCCGTAGGCCAGCGCGGCCGCGGTCGGCTCATTGATGATCCGCAACACATTCAGTCCGGCGACGCGACCCGCGTCCTTGGTCGCCTGACGCTGCGCGTCGTTGAAATACGCGGGCACTGTGATCACGGCATCGGCGATCGGTTCTCCGAGGAAGTCGGCCGCTGTCTCGCGCATTTTTGAGAGCACCATGGCGGAGATCTCGGGTGCCGAGAATGCGCGGTTTCCGACGCGCACCCAGGCGTCGCCGTTCTCGTGGGCCTCGACCTTGAACGGCGCGATCTCGGTGAAACGCTTGACCTCAGGGCTGTCGAACTTGCGACCGATCAGCCGCTTCACCGCAAAGATCGTGCGCTCTGGGTTGGTGACGCCCTGACGTTTGGCGATCTGGCCGACGAGCTTCTCGGTCGAATCGGTGAAGGCGACAATCGACGGTGTGGTGCGGGCGCCCTCGGAGTTCGCGATCACGACCGGGTTGCCGGCTTCCATCACCGCGACGCACGAGTTGGTCGTGCCGAGGTCGATACCGATCACCTTGCCCATCGATCTTGGCCCCTCTCCGCGCGGGGCCAACACACGGGCCCCAGGCTACCCCTCGCGCTCGACGCCCTGCGGCTCGCGCCCCGAAGCGGCGCGGGAGACCACCACCTGGGCCGGCCGCAGCAGCCGGTCGCGCAGGCGATAGCCCTTCTGAAACACCTGCACGACCCTGTTCGCCGGAACCGCGGGGTCCTCGACCTGGGCAAGCGCCTCGTGCACCGAGGGATCAAACGCCTGGCCCAGGGCCTCGATCTCGGTCACGCCGTGCTTCGCGAGCACCCCCATGAGCTCGCGCTGGACGAGGTCAATCCCCTGCAGAATGCCGTCCAAGTCCTCGCGCCCGCTCTTGCGAGCGTGCTCGATTGCGCGCTCCAGGTTATCGACCGTGGGCAGGAGATCCTTGACGAGATTCTGGTGGCCGTACTGATACGCCTCCTCGCGCTCTTTCAGCGTCCGGCGGCGAAAGTTCTCGAAGTCGGCTTGGAGGCGGATAAAGCGGTCTTGCCTCTCCTGGAGTTCCGCCCGGAGGGCCTCCACCTCCTCGGCCGACGGGCCGTCGGCGGCGCGATCAGGCCCCTGGGAAGCGGAGCGCGGGTGCACCCGCGAGGACTCCCGTGCCTCCACGGCTTCGGTGGCCTCCCGTAGAGCCCGCTCCAGCTCCTCGTTGGGCGTGAGCACGCCTTCGGAGGCCTCCTCGGACAAGGACTCCCAGCCCTCGGACTCGCGGCCGGAACCCGGGGGGCGGGGCGGCTTGGTCACGCGTGGAGCCTCTCGGTCACGAGCTGCGACAGGTAATCGACCAGAGGAATCACCCGGGCGTAGTCCATGCGGGAGGGCCCCACGACCCCGAGCACGCCAAGCGGTGCGCTTGGGCCGCCGTAGGGCGCCACGACCAAGGCGCAGTGCCGGAGGGCCGGTTCGCCGAGTTCGTCGCTGAAAGCCACCCGGGGCCCTCCATCTTTCTTCAGGATCTGGTCGAGAAGGGCGACCAGTCGCTCCTCGGTTTCGATCGCCCGGTGAAGAGCCCGCAGGCGTTCGGGGTCGCGGAACTCGGGTTGGTCCAGGAGCGCAAGCCAGGTCCCGAGAACCAGATCGCCTGGACCACCGGGCACCGCGGCGAGGGCGCGCTCGGCGATGCGAAGGGCTCGTGCGCGGAAGCGGTCGGCCTGCGAACGCAGAGCACGGACCTCTTGCGCGAGCGCCTCGCGCGCCTCAGGCAGCGTGCGACCCGCGATCCGGTCATTGAGCGCGGAGGCAATGCGGTCGAGATCGGCTTGGTCGGACGAGCCCGCATCGTCGATCAGGCAACGGTGGGCGACGCCTGACTGCGACACGAGAACGACGAGAATGTGCGCCGTGGAGATCCGCACC
>DATFYN010000569.1:0-7041 GCA_035315025.1 Myxococcota bacterium | reverse complement strand
CGAAGCGCTCGTGGATGAGCGTGCACCCGATGGGAGGCTGCCGGATGGCTTCGGATGCGAGTCGGGGCGTGGTCGACTTCAAGGGCGAGGTCTTCGGCCATCCGGGTCTTCACGTCGCGGATGCCTCCGTGTTCGCGAGTGCCCCGGCGAGCGCGCCGGCGCTCAGCGTCGCCGCTCTGTCGTGGTGGATCGCGGAGCGGATCGCCGAGGAGACCGGCCGTGCCGGGGCTTGATTACGTCGCGACGCCAGCGCTCGGATTCGGCAGCGCGAGTCGAGCCCATGTGACTGGTCAAATCAGATGAAGCGCATCCTTAAAGAACCACTGCTGCATTTCCTTCTGCTGGGGGTAGTGATTTTCGCAGCGTACGGCGTGGTGTCCAAGCACACCAGCAGCGACCCGGGAAAGATTGTCATCACGCAAGGCCAAGTCGAATCATTGGTGATGAGCTTCACCGGCACCCGGCAACGACCGCCCACCGGCGAGGAGTTGGAGGGCTTGATCCGGGATCGGGTGCGCGAAGAGGTCTATTACCGCGAGGCGCTGGCCCTGGGTCTGGACAAGGACGACCTTATCATCCGCCGTCGTTTGCGACAGAAGATGGAATTCATCACCGATGATGCAGTCGACCAAGCCCAGCCGACCGACGACGAGTTGACCGCGTATCTAAAAGCGCACCCTGACACGTTTCGCGTCGCACCCCAGTTCACGTTCAGCCAGGTGTATCTCAACCCGGAACAACACGGCGCCAACCTGGCGCGCGATGCGGCGCACCTGCTCGCACAGCTGAACCAGGCCGGCGGCAGCGCCGATGTCTCGGCGCTGGGCGATTCGCTAATGCTGGATCACAAGTTCGCCGCGCTCCCGAGGAACGAGGTTGCGAAACTCTTCGGCGAGAACTTTGCGGCGAAGTTGGACGAACTTGCCCCGGGGCAATGGCAGGGGCCGATTGAGTCCGGCTACGGCGTGCATCTGGTGTTCGTCAGCGAACGCACGGAAGGCCGCGTGCCCGCGCTGGCGAAAGTGCGCGATGCCGTGAGTCGTGAATGGGCCAATACCCAGCGGATGGAAGCAAATGAGAAACTCTACGAAGCAATGCTCAAGCGTTACCTGGTGACCATCGAGCGCCCGCAGCCTGTGGCGGAGAAGCAGAAACTAGCGGTGGCGAAATGAAGCGCGCGCTCCTTATGTTTCTTCTGCTCGCCACGTTCGTGCCCGTCGCGTTCGCGCACGAGGTGCGTCCCGCTTATCTCGAACTGCGCCAGACCGGACCGGAAAGCTACGATGCCCTTTGGAAGGTGCCTGGCCAGGGAGAGAACCTGCGCCTTGGACTCTACGTGGAGCTGCCCGTGGGCTGCGCCAACGTCACCCAGCCACGCAGTACGATGGCCAACAGTGCCTATAGCGAGCGCTGGACCGTAAAGTGCGCGGGTGGGCTCAGCGGCGGGACGATTCACATCGCGGGCCTCAGTGCGACGGCAGTCGACGTGCTCGTGCGCATGGAACGCCTCGACAGCGCCGCGCAAGTCACGCGACTCACGCCGTCAGCGCCTTCGTTCGTCGTCGAAGCCGCGCCGCGCGCGGTGCAGGTGGCGGCGACCTATCTGAAACTGGGCGTTGAACATATTCTTCTCGGCGTTGACCATCTGCTGTTCGTCCTCGCGCTCTTGATTCTGGTGAAAGGCACCCGCCGGCTGATTGCGACGGTCACGGCGTTCACTGTCGCGCACAGCCTCACGCTCGCGGGCGCGACGCTCGGATTCGTGCATGTCCCAGGGCCGCCCGTCGAAGCTGCCATCGCCTTGAGCATCGTGTTCGTGGCGGCGGAAATCATCCATAGCCGGCAGAGCAAGAAGGGGCTGACGGAGCGATTTCCATGGATTATCGCGTTCAGCTTCGGCTTGCTACACGGCTTAGGCTTTGCAAGCGCGTTGAGCCAAGTTGGCCTGCCGCAAGCAGCGATTCCCGTGGCGCTGCTCTTCTTCAACGTCGGCGTCGAGCTCGGACAGCTGTTATTTATCGGATCGGTCTTCGCCGTCATTGCGCTGGGGGGTTACATGGTCCGGCCATTCTTCCCCTCAACTCTCAACCCGGATCTTTCAACCCGGCTCGGCCTGCTGCCCGCGTACGCCATCGGCGGCGTGGCAATGTTCTGGGTTATTCAACGAATTGTCGTTTTCTGAACCGGTCAAAGATCGAAAAGATATAGTGGGCGGGCTTCGTCATCGATGCGAGCGGATGGCAGCTCGAGCGGTGGGTGCGAAGTTGGGGACCAGGGACAGCATCCCCAGGGAGGTGCCTGAAAGGGAATTTCCCGCGATGGCGCGGATTCGAGTCCTCTTCCGGCGCACAAGCGCGGTTTGCGAGCTCGTGATTTGCTAGACCGACAATGGATCGCCGGCACCGCGTGTCAGCCCGAATCGCCTCCCCCCGTCACTACGCCAAAGATTTTGCCAAAACTGCTCTCGTTTGCTCTCCATCGCTCAGTATACACACGAAGAGCTGAGAAAATCAGCCTATCAGTCCTTTCTCCGAAGCTGGGGGTCGCGCGTTCGAATCGCGCCCGGGTTACCACTACCTACATGAATTGTGGTCTCTCCATGATCACGTTTGGTTCCTCAACGTGAAGCCGTTGCCTGCGTCGGCGAGTCGGACGCGTTGACCGAGGGCTTTTGTGGAGTGGTGAGCGGAGGGCGCCTCGACCTGGGCTTTCCAGAGACGTCATCAGCCGAGTTCTGATCCATGCGGAATGGGATGCGTGCAGAGCTGAGCGATTCGACGCTTAATTGAGTAGAATGTCCGCCACCACGTGCGAAGCGACGCGAAGCCGCTCAGGGTAACCCTTCGACGTCGAGCCCAGGGATGCGCGGGAAGCTGCGTTGGTCGCGCGTCAAAACGGAGAACCCCCGGGCCAGCGCAGTGGCGCCGATCATAAGATCGTGCGTTCCAACGGTCACCCCGCGCCGCGCGAGCTCCGCTCCGAGGCGAGCGTGTGCGCGAGCGCAGACAGGATCGAAGGGGATGACGGGCATCGACGACAGCAACACCTCGACCACGGCTTCCGCGCGCGTCTTGCGCTTGGAGATGCGCAAGCGATGGACACCGTGCAAGAGCTCTGCCGCGGTGATGGCCGCCATCGCGATACCGCGGTCTCCCCGCTTCTCGAGAAGGACGCCGAGGTCTGTCCTCCCGCGCTCGATGTCGACGAGAACGCTCGAGTCGATCAGCGAGGCCACTCGAACCCCTCGAACTCATCTTGTTCCGCCACACCCTGCGAGACGGCCTCCGTCCAATCCTCACCGGGGGAGGGCAACGAGTCGAGGAGCGCCACGAGATCCGAGAGGTGGAAGTCGAGCGACCGCGGTACGGGGCTGAGCTGGCACAGCGGCTTGCCGCCGCGTTCGACGATCACCGTCTCACGCTGATAATGCACGCGGTTCAGCACGTCCGAGAGACTCTTTGCGAGCTCCGTCGCCGAGAGCCGACGCAAGGACGAAGCTGGCGCGATCTTCCTCTCCGTTTCTGCTGTCCCTTTGGCCATGGCGCGACCTCTCATCGGGGCCCTAGAAGGATCCCGATCTGTCGGAAGACAAAATCAGATTATCGGATATTCTGCTGCGGTCCGCTAGGTCGGGGACCTGGGGTTTACGCGAGCAGCTCTCTAAAGCCGAGCAGATGGCGCGGGATATCGGCTACCCTAAGCGGTAGGAGAAGATCGCATCGGGGGCGCATCGCGCTTCCCGTTGTCGCTCACGCGACTGAAAAATCCTCACGCGAAGTGGAGCCTTCCCGGGCTAGGATTGCGGAAGGAACCATGCTCGCGTTGCTGCTGTGGCGGCCAGCCACTCAGAAGTCGCGGATCCCCGCGAGACCGTGAGCAGCGCCGAACGGGACGGGCATCCCTATGGCGGCGAGGCGTTTTGCAGCCGAGGTACCGGGCGCAACAGGCTCCCGGCGTAAGGAGCACCTTCTCACCGGTGTGATCCTTGTCCTGGCGCTCCTGCTATCGCTCGGCCTCGCGGAAGTTGGCCTTCGAGTCTACTACCACGTCATCTTGTGGCGTGCGGTGCAAGCCCTACCCCCCGTCGGCGCGCGCGCCGTCATCCCGAGCATGGACCCCGAGCTGATCTTCGAATGGAAGCCCAGGTGGAGGAGTGAGGGGTTCACGGTGAACTCGTTCGGCATGCCGAACGACGAGCTCACTGTGGAGAAGCCCTCAGGTGTGTTCCGTATCGCGTTCGTCGGCGACTCGATCTCGGCCAATTTAGGGTTTCGCCCGCGTCCAGAGATCTACTTGAACGTGCTCGAGCGGACGCTCAACCAGGAGGGACGGGGCGGCTGGCGCTTCGAAGCGCTGAACTTCGGCGTGAACGGCTACGGGATCCTCCAGGAACTGGAGATGCTCCGAACCCGCGCGCTCCGGTTCCAACCCGACCTGGTGGTGGTCCAGCAGTGTCTCAACGACCCCTATCCCACAGACACGGCTTACGCCAAGCTGGCCCCCGACGCGACGTCCCGTCTGTGGAACATTGTCTTCCGCCGCATCCAACCGGACCGCTGGTGGGGCTGGAATCTCGTGGAGCGCAACTACGACCGCGCGGGGCTCGAGAACCTTCGACGCGGGATGGTGGGACTCGGAGAGGAGGTCAAGCGCGGTGTCCGGGTGGTAGCGGTCCTCTTCCCGTACCTGCACGCACCCGCCTACGACAGTTGGGGGTACCAGCGATATCACGAGCCCTACCGCAAGGGAGCAGCGCAAGCCGGCGTCCCCTTCCTCGACCTCTATACTGTGTTCCGGCAGCGCGGATTCATCGGTGACGCTCCCGTCGACCCCTTCGACCTGCTTCACCCCAGCCGCGAAGCGCACGCCCTCGCGGCTGCCGAGATTGAGGCAAAACTCGACGGGCTTGGTCTGCTTCCGGCGAGGGACGCGCTCGACGGTCGGCCGAAGGATGGCGAGATTGGCGCCGATTCACCGTGACGGGCTTGGCGGCGCGTACTCATCGCGGTAAGCCGCCTCTAGGCGGCGAGCAAGGGGACACCGGGAGTTTCACAAAACATTTGCGAGCAGCCTATAAGGGCGCAAGTTGGCTGTGGGAGGGGTGGGGCATGGGGGTGGCCCGGCACTCGCGGGCCGCCGCAGGCCAGACTGTTGCAACTTGCGAAGGCGAACGGGCTGGCCGGGCTCAGCCCAGCACGCCACCGCAGCTGGAGCCGGATAGAGTCGGGAGCCGCCACGGGTGCAGCCGGGTGCCGCTCCTAGCATGCCCTCGCAATACACCAGACGCAATCTCGCGTCACCTCTCACCCTTGTGTTGCTTTCCCAAGCTGAGGGTCGCGGGTTCGAGCCCCGTTTCCCGCTCCAGGATTCCATCGTGCCTCCGCTGATTTAGCGCGGAGGCGTTTTCATCCCCGGTGCCGGATTCCAGAGTTTGCCCGTCCAGCTACAGAAATCCGCGGGCACTGCGCCCTCCTGAAGCTGCATCTGGCTCGCGGTTAGAGATTTCCGCCCACCCAGCGCCCGGAGTGGCGGCTGGCGACCCCGACCTCCGCGTCTCCGCCCGGCACTTCCCAGTCGCCTACGGGCGAACACAGGATGCGGGCCTCCGCAAGGGCAGGCACGGATAGAGGGTCGTCCGGGGCTCGACGCCCTGACGCGAGACGAACTCGCCAGCTCGATCGGTGTTCTACTTCATCGCCAGGAGATGCCTGTCTAGAGTCGAGTCTCAGCGGAGCTTGACAGCGGCGGCCACATAGAGGGTAGCGGGAAGGAGCGCGACGCTTTGACGCTAAGGCACCAAGACGGTAAGTTCTTGATCATGGGCGCAGCACCGAAGCGATCTACGATCTACCTACCGGCCGAAGTTCATCGCGCGTTGAGGCTAAAGGCCGCCGCGGCTGATCGCTCAATCTCGGAACTTGTGAGCGAGGCGGTCCGGCTGAGCCTCGCCGAAGATGCCGAGGATCTCGACGCCTTTGAGAAGCGTTCCAAAGAGCGCGGTCTCAGCTTCGAGAACGTCGTCAAGGGTCTTCGGCGGCGTGGCAAGCTATAGCATCCTGATCAAGACGTCCGCTGCGAAAGAGCTCGGAGCCGTCGAGCCTCGCGGGACGCGCACCCGGATCGTGTCTCGCATCCAGAGTCTTGCCCGTGCTCCGCGTCCTCCCGGTAGCCAGAAGCTTGCTGGCGAGTCCGAGCGCTATCGGATCCGGCAAGGTACCTAGCGGATCGTCTACTCGGTTGACGACGAACGACGAATCGTTGAGGTCGTCAAGATTGGTCATCGCCGCGAAGTGTACCGTTAGCGCCCGCTGCCGAAGACGCCGCAGTTGGAGCTCGCAACACGGGATCGCTTTTCAGCGCAAAGCTCAGACCCGCATCCGCAACGGCAGTAGATTGCGCGGTCCCCGTCCACGCGGCCCCGCGGCGGCGCGCTCGCTCGTCGCGTCGGCACGTCCGCTCCTGTCATCTTCAGTCCACCCGTGGCCACGTTTGTCCGGAACGGAAATATTCCAAGCTATTGAAATCATTGTAGAATCTGGAAGCTCGCCGATAGCTTCCCAAGCTGAGGGTCGCGGGTTCGATCTGCGCGCCTCGCTCCCGTTCTCTCGGCGTGCGTATGCCGCGCTCCAGCGATCATACCTCCGACGTCGACTAATGATGCGCAACTTGACCACTCCTCGTCGTCCTCGCGTGACCCCAGCGCTGTAACTGCGCGAATTTCCAGGAATTGCCTCAGATCTCCGAAGCTGGGGGTCGCGCGTTCGAATCGCGCCCGGGTCACCAGCACTTACGTCACTTCGGCACCGGCCATTGACAGCTAGATGACAGTTATGCGGGCGCGAGAGTAGGGCGATGGAACTTTTGATCAGTTGGTCAGGTTCGCCGAGCAAGGAAGTAGCCCACTTTCTGCGGCAATGGTTGCCCGCCGTCATCCAGGCGGTGCACCCGTGGATATCGGAGGCGGACATAGCAGGGGGCGCGAAGTGGCGGGAGAAGCTGGACAAGAAACTCGAGACCACCAACGCCTGCGTTGTGTGCGTG
>DATFYN010000568.1:0-2750 GCA_035315025.1 Myxococcota bacterium | reverse complement strand
TTGAATACCGACCAAACCAACATCTTCGCGAAATTCATCGCCGAACGTCAGGACACCAACAAGATGCAGACCTTCCACCTCGCCGCATGAACCGAAATTCTGAGCAAATCCCGGACTCTCAAGCTTCTTCAAGACCGCGGTCCGCGCACCATTTGCGCCACGTATCCCCGAATCGTGGCTCGAGGTTGATGAAAGCGAAACGGCGCCGTAGTGCGAGGTCAACAATCGCCAGTGAACGGTCGGCTACATTCATGGTGCCGATTACATAGAGGTTCGCGGGTACGTGAACTCGCTCGCCCGGCTCCTTCCGGTAGGCGAGCTCGATTGCCTCAGACCGTCGACGCTTCGAGACTTCCAGCAGTGTTAGCATTTCGCCGAAGATCTGGGCCGGGTTTCCGCGGTTGATCTCCTCGATCACCAGCACGAAAGGCCGATCTGGTTCGCTCTCTGCTGCCTGAATCGCCTGCATAAAAATGCCGTCGACGAGTTCGAGCCGCCCGTCGCCGGCGGGCCGCCACCCGCGCACGAAGTCTTCATAGGCAAGTGAAGGATGAAATTGCACAACTCGCAGCCGCGATCGGGCGGTCATTGGAGCCAGCAAGTGCAAATCCAAGGCGTTTGGCTAGCCAAGTTTTGCCCGTGCCAGGGGGGGGCCTTGGAGGATAATGTTCATTCTCGAACGCCAGCGACCGAGGATTTCCGCGAGTTCCCCGCTCGTCACGAAACATCCCTCGGCAATGATACCTTCAATCGTATACGGCGATTCTTCCTCGACGATTTCATCGTCCTCAACGGTCGTAGGCACAGCAGGCTTATCCGCCGCGGTCGTTTTCGGCTCGCCCCCGTATTTCTCAAGCCAATAAGGTTGCGACAGAAACCAAGCGTAGTCCTGTGGGGCGCGACGGAAGGTGAAATCGATCAGACGACGACCGGTCTCGGACTCCTGGTCGGCTTGTACAATGGTAGTTCGATACGTGTAGAAGTACCAGTCGCGCGGTTCCTCCGGCGGATCCCACGCAACTTCAACCGTCCGTCCATCACCGGGTTTGCAGTGACGGTTCCTGTGGCCTTGATCCTCATGACCGAGACGGACTTCCCGCCTGCGTCGAACGGCACTTGTTTTTTTACGAAGCTTGCTTTTACCGCAATTTGGTCCCCTGGTCTGATGCTGCGCACAAGGTCCAGGAACTGGTCTTCGTACCCATTTTCCCAAATCCCTTGTGCGCGAAAGCGCGGAAGCTGATCTTCATTTCTGCCCCAGACTGCGCCTACGAACCAGTAAGACTTTCCCCCGTCCTCGGTGTCGCCCACGCTACCCGGCGCAGGGACATCTTCCTCAGCCTGAGAACCGCTCGGTCGGTTGGCGTCGCGAATGCGAACGTAAAGGTTCCATGTCTCCTCTTGTGAGAGCTTTTTCTCGCGTCCGTCGTTTGTCAGGCTCCAGAGTCCGTGCCTCGCATTGCTAATGAGGCCAGCCTTTACAAGGTAGAAGCGTGCCCAGTGAACATCGTTTTCGAATATTGATTGCGTCCCGTTCTGGATGAGCCGCGTCAGGTCTTCTGGCGCCACTTCCGTCTTCGTTCTAATCCAGGCCATGGCTTCGGCAGGGCGCATCGGCTTTGGATCGGTCGAGCGAAGCGCATCAAGGACCAGGGGGAAGTACTTCAGAAAGCGGTTACTCTTCGCTTCGGCCATCTCGTAATTCTCCACTCAATCGAGTCTTCTATCACCTTTAGCTTCTGACTCGTGGGGAGGTGAGGGTGTCGCCCGCAGGGAGCCGCCGATGTCTGGTTCCCACCCAACTCCGCCGGTAGCTACTCATGCCGGGATGTTCGCTCTGGGGACGCCGGCGAGGACGGCTTTACGACCGCCGTGGGCGCCAACCAGCCGCCACAGTCCGCGGTCCTCGTAACGACGCCGACGGGTGCCTGAACGACACGTGTCAAGCAGGATCGCAATCCGATCACAAGAATAAATGCCTTGTCAACCTCCTCTCGCGACCCTATTCTCGTAGTGAGCCCGGCGACGTCCGGGGAACCTCGAGCCCCAGGGAGGGTCAGGTGTTCGACTTCCTGCCGCCCTTCCTCAAGCGGCTCTATCGCAGTCTCCGGGTCCCCTACGCCCGCGGCACCCGCGTGCGCGAAACCCCTGAGCCCGAGCCCGAGATCGCCGTGTCCATGCGCGAGCGCATGTTCCGCGTCGAGATCATCCAGGACGCGTTCTGCGAACGCCGGCCCAGGCCCCAGCGGCTGTTCCGCAAGCCGACGGGGGGCATCGCGACCTCTATTCCTGGTGCGACCTGGAGGCCTCCCGCTACCCCACCACGCGGCACCGCTGCGCCCACTGCACCGACGCAAGCGACCTCTACAGGCGTGCCAACCGAGGCGACTGGCAGGCCGAAGTCCGCCTGCACCGGCTGGCCACCCGCGCCTCGATGCGTCTGCTCGCCGAGCGCCGCGCCTGGGCCGAGACCCGGCGCCATCAGCGCGCCGCCCGCACCCCCGAGCCGGGGCCGCCGCCGGTGATCTGGATCACGCTCGGCTGGAAGCGCTGGCGCGACCGACGCCGCGAATACCCTCCCGCGACCGAGCGCTGGTTCATCGTCGAGCGCCGCGCGGCCGAGGCCAACCTCGTACGCGCCCACACGCGCACGCTGCAGCGCATGGCCCAGCGCAGCCGCGCCCGCGCGCGCGACCGCGAATTGGGGCGCGAACGCGAGGTCGGGTGCAAAAGCGCGCAGCGCGCATTGC
>DATFYN010000567.1:0-3946 GCA_035315025.1 Myxococcota bacterium | reverse complement strand
ACCGGGATAAAGGCGAGATCGCGCTCTCAGACGGGACGCGGGAACCCCTCGACTTGAAAAGCCTTCGCCCATCCAAGCGCGACGCTGCTTTCCTGTGTACGGTGAAGCGCGACCTCTGGCCCGAAGGTCTTCCCGCGCGCTTTACCCACAGCGCGCAGAGCGCGCTCCTCGCGGCCATCGAGGAGACGCCCGGGGGCCCCGCCCTACGCATCGCGGGAGAGCTTCGTCTCCTTCCCGATCTCTAGCCTATGCCGGAATCCCGCGAGGTCGACGGCCAGACATGGCACGATAGGCTTTCGGAGGGGAGCGCTGCGGCGGGCGCCGCGCCACGCGCATTTATGAGAAGGAGCCCAACGTGTCAATGCTCAGCGAATTCAAGGAGTTCGCAGTCAAAGGAAACGTCGTCGACATGGCGGTCGGCATCGTCATCGGCGGTGCATTTGGTGGCATCGTGACCTCGCTCGTGAACGACGTCATCATGCCTCCGGTGGGACTCCTTCTCGGAAAGGTCGACTTTGCAAATCTCTTCATCGACCTCTCTGGCAAGGGATTTAGCGCACTCTCCGAAGCGAAGAAGGCGGGTGCGCCCGTCATGGCCTACGGCCAGTTCCTGAACACGATCATCAATTTCACGATCCTCGCCTTCGTGATCTTCCTGTTGATTCAAGGCATTAACCGGCTAAAGCGTCAAGCCGCCGCGGCACCGCCGCCTGCGCCCGCTGCGCCGCCCGCGGAAGAGGTGCTGCTGCGTGAGATTCGAGATCTTCTCGCGCGCGGACGCTAGCGCCCAAGCGAGTCCCGGATGGTCGAAGCGAGTAAACAGATCGCGCAAGAAACGAGCCTCACGCGGATTGGGGACTTTATCCGCGAGGTCTACGACGAATGGGCGGAGGATGGGGTTCTAGCGCACGGCGCAGCGCTCGCCTTCTACACCTTCTTCTCCTTGGCGCCGCTCCTCGTGCTCGCGATTGCCGTGGCGGGCTTCGCCTTTGGCCGCTCCGCCGCGCAAGGGGAGATCGTTGCCCAGATCCAAGACGCAGTTGGACCTGAGGCGGCGCACGCGGTCCAGAACATGCTCACCCAGGCGAGCCGCCCGGCCTCGGGAATCACGGCGACGGTGGTGAGCCTGCTGACGATGTTCTTTGGCGCTTCGGGCGTCTTTGGTCAGCTCCAGTCTTCCCTTAATACGATCTGGGGGGTGAAGCCCAAGAAGCACGGCGCTGTGCGAAGCGCCCTCCAGCGTCGCGCCACCTCTTTTGCCATGGTGCTCGCGATTGGCCTCTTGCTGCTCCTCTCCCTCGTTGTCTCGGCGATAGTCGCTGCGCTGCGAGAGAAGCTCCAGGAGCACGCGCCCCTCCTCGCGAGCCTCCTCCCCAGCATGAACCTCTTGGTCTCGTTCCTGACCATGACTGCGCTCTTCGCACTGATCTACAAAGTCCTTCCCGCCATCCGTCTTGCCTGGCGCGATGTATGGATCGGCTCGGGGGTGACCGCAGTGCTTTTCCTGCTCGGGCAGAGCGTCATCACGCTCTACCTGGCCCACGCGACGACCCGCTCGATCTACGGAGCCGCAGGCTCGCTGATCCTCCTTCTTTTGTGGATCTACTACTCCGCGCAGGTTGTACTCATCGGGGCTGAGTTCACAGAGGTCTACTCCCGCCACTTCGGTTCACGCAGAGCGGAGGGCCGGCGCAAAGACCGGTTCCAGGCGGCCGCAGTCGCAGGCTAGGGGGTGGGTGCCTCGGCCTTCACGGGACGCGGTGCGGCACCGAGGCCGAGGGCGACGGAAGGCTGCCCTTTGGCGACGTCTCCCGCGGACGCGTCGACGACAACGCGATCTCTGGCGATGGCACTCCCCTCCACAAGAAGAGATTGCACCCGCGCCGCGCGCTCCTCGGCGAGCTTTTGGAGGTCGGCCGGCGGCACCACTTCCTTGGCCACTTTCTCCTCGAACCAAGCCTTGTATTCGTCGGGGAGCGGCGTGTCTTTGCCTGCAGCGCGGTCGGTCAAGTAGGCGAGAGCGGCCTTGGACTCTCCGCGCTCCGTCGTAAGCGCGCGAAGCCGCCCGCCGATACTGTCACCTCCCTCGAGCCGTGCGCGCAGGGCTTGCTCCCGGAGCCAGCGATCATCCTCCGGGCCCGTATCACCCCGAAGGTGAAGGTGGAGGCCCGGCGAACGGACCATCAGCGCCGCGATTTGATCGACGCGCTCCGCCTCGCCAGGAGCGAACTCTGCGCGGCCGGGCAGGAAGCCGAGGGCCTTTGGCGTCAGGTTCTCGACCTTGCCACCGATCTCGGCGACTGCCGTGATGAGCTTAAGCGGCGAGGCAATGGCATTCAGCAGCGCGTGAGCAAGCGCTTCGCCGATGATGCTGCCAAGGCCGATGCTCGTGCCACTCGCATCGTGGGAGAGCGGCACGTCGAGGACGATGTCGCCCTCCACGTCCGTGAGGAGTGCGAGTGCGAGCTCAAGGGGCACTCCAAACCGTTGAAGGAAAAGCGTATCGCCTTGCTCGCCCCCCACATCGAGCTTGTGGATCACGACATGGGTATTCACGTCGTATTTCGGGCCCGCGAACTTGATCTTCGACTCGAGCGCCGCTGCGCCGCCGCCGACGCTGTAGCCCGTTCCTGAGGCATAGGGATTAAACGGAGCGAGGGGCAGCCCCTCGAGCTTTGCAGAAAGATCCGATCCCCGGGGATCGAGGCTTCCCGTGACAAGAAGCGATCCGCCTTCGCTCGTACGGGCCGAGAGCTTGACCTGCTTCGCGACGGGTCCGGGCCAGCGCACACCCGTCGCCGCAAAATCGAGCGGGAAGATCTCCGCGCGGTAGACGGGCTTCGTCGTGCGGTCCGTCACCTCGATGCGAGCCCGCGCGACCTCCATCCGCTTGACCTCGGCCACGACCGGAGCTCCCGCGTCGTCTTTTGCCGGGGTAGCCACCGGGGCTGGACTGGGCTGTGTTCCCGCTTGCGTCGGGGCAGAGGGCGATGGTCCGGTTTGCGGGAGGAGAAGGCCGGTCTGCGTTTTTGTGAGACGAATCGCCGGCTCGGTAAGCTGAAAGCGGTCGAGCGAGATTGCAACCGGGCCGGGTTTCGCGGTCCCGGCTTGAGCCAGGATTCCAGGCATGAAGAGCTCATGGACCTCGAGAGCGAGCTCCTTCCAGGCGAGTCGAAAGTCCTTGGGATCGGCGTCCACGACTTCGAGAGCCGTGACGCCAAGCTTCCCGGACGCGCGCACGCCGCCCTCACTCGGGGCCTGGGGGCTCGCGGGCCGACCGGCCGCGAGCTGCAGCTCCGCCCGGGCGGCGCCGCTGCGGAGAAGGCGGCCAATCGCAGGAGCGAACGGTTCGACGAGAGGGCCGAGCGCAAGGTCCGCGATTCGAATGCTCCCATCGAAGCCCGGCGGGGCCAAGCTGAACCCACCGTCGACGGCCAGCGAGCCCGAACCCTCGGCCACCGTGAGCGAGAGCGGTACGCGATTTCCGAAATCGTGCGAGAGTCCGCTCACTTTTGCGTCGATGGCGAGTACGAGCGGCCGCGAGCCACCCAGTACGTCGACGCGCGCGCCCTTCAGCTCCAACTCCGACACCTTCCAGCGCCATGCGGGTGCTGCGGCAGCCGGAGCGGGGGAGGGGGCAGCGGCTGCTGCCGGCGCCGTAGGGGCTTCTGCCTTTTTGGGCCGCAGCGCAGGCACGAAGGTCTGCCCCTGCGGATCGAGCAGCACGTGCGCGCCTTCGAGAAGTACCTTCGACACCGCAGCGGTTCGTCCGACGACGTCGACGCTACCGATCTCGACCGAAAGGCTCTTCCAGCCGAGGGGGGGCTCTGTGATGCCCGGAACGGTCATGGCCACGTCGGTGAGCGCGACCGTGCCGGACACCTGGTGGGCACCGCCGAGTTCGAAGAGATGGTGGAGGTTCGCGGAAAAGAGGCCGTGCAAATCG
>DATFYN010000566.1:0-17374 GCA_035315025.1 Myxococcota bacterium | reverse complement strand
GAAGTCATTGTCGAACAATGAGTTGCGGGTCTTGAAGACCACATAATTTTGAGGTGGATGTAGCGTCGGATCTCCCCAAGTCACACAGGAGATCCGACCATGATTGAGTCCCTATTCCGCTATCCCCGTGTCCTGGCTCGTCATCTCGCTGGTCCGTCGTTTGAGGCGCGAGATCGGTTTCTGGCGCACTGCGCTCACGCCGGCGCCGCGCGCGAGTCGCTGCTACGTCTGGCCCGCGAGCTTCTGCTGGTGGCGCGGCGGATCGACATCAGTGGCACGAGGGCCATCGCGCCGCAAGAAGTCGAGACAGCAGCCGACGGCTGGGTTCGTTATCAACGACGTCGTCACCGCATTAGCCCGCATTATTCGGAAGGCTGGATTGAGAAGAGCCTCAGGTTTGGTAGAAACGGGTTGCGAGACACGTTTCACGCCCAAACAGAGAGGCTCTCTCATGCACGACTCTACCACACAGAGTGTTCTGTTCTCTCACCTGCTCTCGAAGCCGGTGATCGCGAAGTTCGACCAAGAGCACAGCAGTGCAGACGGGGGCGCACTGCTGCTCAAGGCGGTGGACGAGCGACTCGGCCTCTCGCAGCGGCTGGCGTCGTGCCTGGAGGATCCGCGGCAGCCGGGCAAGGTGCGCCACGCCATGCTCGATCTGTTGCGGCAGCGGATGTTCGGGATCGCCTGTGGCTACCCCGACGGCAACGACGCGGCGCAACTGGCAGACGACCCCATCCACAAGCTCCTACTCGAGCGGGATCCGATCGTGGGAGAGCGTTTGGCCTCGCAGCCCACGCTCTCGCGCTTCGAGAACACGGCGCGCCGGGCGGATCTCTATCGCCTGGCGAACGCGCTGGCGGAGACGGTGATCGGGCATCACCGCCAGAGGCTGCGCGGGAGGGTCCGGCGCATCACGATCGATCTGGATCCGACGGATGATCCCACGCACGGTCAGCAGGAGCTGGCGTTTTACAACGGCCATTACGACAGCTGGTGCTACTTGCCGGTGGTGGTCAAGCTCACGTTCGGCGAGGAGGCGGAGCAGCACGTGGTGGCGGTCGTGCTGCGGCCTGGCAATGCGGCCGCCCCGGTGGGGTCGATTGCGCTCCTGCGGCGACTGTTTGGGAAGCTGCGGCGCGCGTTTCCGAGGGCCAGGCTGCGGGTGCGGATGGACGGAGGCTTTGCGGCGCCGCGGGTCTTCCAGTTCCTGGAGGAGGAAGGCGTCGAGTACGTGGTGGCCATGGCCAAGAACCTGCGCCTTGCGCCCAAGGGGGGGCGTCTTCTCCGAAGGGCCCGGCGCCGTGCCAAGCAGACGGGGCGCACCACACACTTCTACGGTGAGACGCGGTACGCGGCGCGCTCCTGGCGGCGGCGCAAGCGCCGGGTGATCTACAAGGCGGAAGTGGTGTGCCTGGCGGGCCGTGAGCCCCGGGACAACCTGCGCTTCGTGGTGACGAACCTCTGCTTGAGCCCGCGCCGGGTCTATGAGATCTATCGGCAGCGCGGGGACTGCGAGAACCGCATCAAGGAGCTTCACCACGGGCTTGAGCTCGACCGCACCAGCTGCTCGCGCTTTCTGGCCAACCAGCTGCGGGTGCAGATCACCGCCGCGGCCTACGTCCTGATGCAGGAGCTTCGCCGAAAGGCTTGGGGCACGGCCTGCGCCCACGCGCAAGTCTCGACGCTGCGCGAGCGGCTGCTCAAGGTAGGGGCCTGGATCGAGGTCTCCGTGCGGCGCGTAGTCGTGCACCTGCCGCACTCCTTCGCCTGGCAGCGGTGCTGGGTGCGCGTCGCTGCTCGGCTAGGCGCGGCTGCGGAGCCCGTCCCAGCGGGATAGCCCTCGAGTCAAATCTTTGACGGCAGCATGGGCGCGACGACGGGAACCGGCGGATGGGGAACTCTTGTGTTTCCGCGGACTTTCCGACACCCGTCCGTGACTCCAAAAGACAGCTTCGGTCTTTTTCCTCTCTTCAGATGTCTTCGGGCCAACCGTAGATCACGTCGCACCTGCAAAACCGCGTGCACTGCTGTCCATGTCAGGCAAAATCGATTGTTCATGAATTAAGTGGGTTAGCGATCCAAAGTTCTGCCGGCAGCGGTTCGTACAGGTCGCGACGGACTGGCTTTGCTTCTTGGCACGCCTGGAGGCAACGCCCGAGAAGCCGGGCGCGGACGCCGATCTGGTTGACGAGTTCGCCGACCACATGCGCCTGGAGCGTGGATTGTCGCCACACACTGTCTACAACCGTTGCTGGCACGTTCGAGCGTTCCTGCAATGGCTCAGTGAGCAAGGTTGCTCCATCGCTGAAGTCAGTCTCGAACAGGTGGATGCCTTCCTTGCGATGAGGGGCGCGCAGGGTTGGTGCCGGGTGTCGATCGCCACCGCCGCATCGGCGCTTCGATCGTTCTTCGTCCGCCTGGCTGCCCGGGGTCGATGTACCGACCGCTTTGCCGCGGGCATCGAAGGGCCCCGCCTGTTCAAGCATGAAGCGCTCCCCGTGGGTCCGCAGTGGAAGGATGTGCAACGCCTCATCGCTAGCGCCGACACGGACCGCCCCCAGGACATTCGTGACCGCGCCATCTTGCTGCTGCTCACCGTGTACGGGTTGCGTTGCGGAGAGGTCGTCGCTCTGTCGCTGGACGACGTAAGTTGGGAGCAGGAGATCCTTCATGTCAGTCGTCCGAAGCAGCGTTGCCAACAGGATTACCCCCTAACCACCGACGTGGGCAACGCGGTCCTTCGCTACCTCCAACAGGTGCGGCCGCGCTGCGCCCCGCGCTCGCTCTTCCTGACGATCAAGGCTCCGCTTCGCCCGCTGGCTGCCGGCAGCCTGCATTACTTGGTCACGACGCGTATGCAGACACTGGATATCCGCTGCCCACGACGCGGACCGCACGCCCTGCGGCACGCCTGTGCCGCTCACCTGGTAGCCGAAGGCCTGGCACTAAAGCAGATCGGAGACCATCTCGGCCATCGCAGTCCTCACGCCACACGCACCTACGCCAAGGTTGACCTCGTCGGCCTGCGGCAAGTCGCGGACTTCGACCTGGGAGCACTGCTATGAAGCTTAGGGAAGCCGTGGCCGCCTATGTGGCTTACAAGCAGTCTCTGGGGATGCGATTCGCCACCGAGGCACGCACGCTGAAGTCATTCTGTCGGACGCTCGGCGATGTCGACACCGATCAGATCGAACCCCAGGGGGTCCGAGTCTTCCTGGATGGCAAGGGACCGATGACACGGTTCTGGCACCGTAAGCTTGACGCGCTGCGTGGGTTCTATCGCTTTGCCCTCGCACGTGGGTATTCGGCTCGCTCGCCGTTGCCCACCACCGTGCCCCGGCTCACGCAAATCTTCGTGCCCTACATCTACTCCGAAGATGAGATGAAGCGGCTCCTCGAGGCGACGGCCTCGCGCGAACACCCCAACCTTTCGGCACTGACCTGTCGAACGCTGCTGTTGCTGCTCTACGGCGCGGGCCTGCGCATCGGCGAGGCACTGAGCTTGGACCTGGCCGACGTGGACCTCGACGCCGGGCTTCTTCGCATCCGCAACAGCAAATTCTACAAGACACGCATCGTGCCGACCGGAGCGGATCTGACGCGGGTGCTGCGCGACTATGCCTTGGAGCGCCGCAAGCGTCCGCCGGTCACCGCAGATGCGCCGTTCCTGCTGACGCGTAAGGGTAAACGCCCCTCGCGCGCCCGTGCCGAAGACGCGTTCCAGCGAATGCGCGCACAGGCCAAGGTGTGTCGCGTTGACGGTGCTCGCTACCAACCTCGGCTGCATGACCTACGGGCTACCTTTGCCGTGACGCGTTTGGTGCGCTGGTACCGCGAGGGTGCCGACGTACAACGCCTGCTGCCTCAGTTGGCGACCTATCTCGGTCATGTGCACATCACCGGCACGCAACGTTACCTGACCATGACTCCCGAGCTGCTGCGACAGGCCAGTCTGCGTTTCGAGCGCTACGCCCGGGGAGGGGACGATCATGCGTGATAACACCTTGCTGGGACCCTGGATCCGGCGATTCCTGCTCGAGCACTTGGTCAGCGAACGCAATCTCGCCGCCAATACACGGCGCAGCTACCGCGATGCCCTGTGCCTGCTCATTCCCTTTGTCTCGGGCCACCTGCACACGCCAGTGGATAGACTCACGGTGGTCGACGTGTCGGCGCAGCTGGTGCGCGACTTTCTCGGTGATATCGAGACTTCCCGACGCTGCAGCATTGCGACGCGCAACCAGCGGCTGGCCGCCATTCATGCCCTGGCCCGCTTCGTCGGCGAGCACAGCCCCGAACACATCGACTGGTGTGCACAGGTGCGCTGTGTGCCGTACAAGAAGGGCACGCATGCGATGGTGCCCTACCTCGACAAGCCGGAGATTGACGCGCTGCTGGGCTGTCCGGATCGACGCACCGCACAGGGCCGTCGCGACTACGCGCTGTTGCTTTTCCTCTACAACTCTGGCGCACGCGCCGACGAAGCATCCCAGTTGCTCGTCCGCGACTTGGATCTCGACGCCGCCAGCGTCCATATCCTTGGCAAGGGACGCAAGCGCCGCCAATGTCCACTGTGGCCAGCAACCGTGCGCGAGTTGTGCGCACTGGTCGAGGGACGGTCGCCGCAAGAGCGTGTCTTCCTCAATCGCTGCGGGCAATCGATGACCCGCTTCGGGGTTTACGCTCTGGTCGAACGCACGGCGTCGCGGGCCCAAAGTGCGATGCCGTCCCTTGCGACGAAGCAGGTCAGCCCGCACAGCATCAGACATTCGACGGCAACACACCTGCTGCGCGCCGGCGTTGACATCAACACCGTACGTGCGTGGCTTGGGCACGTTTCGCTCGACACGACCAACGTCTACGCCGAAATCGACCTTGAAGGGAAGGCGAAAGCACTCGCCAAGTGCGACGTGACGAACGAACGCGAGCCGAAGAAGAGATGGGTCTCGAACCCCGACTTGATGCAGTTCCTGCGCTCGCTGTAGGCGCCAAAATTATGTGGTGTCCGGCAAGCGGCCCTCCGAGGGGCAAAGCGCTGGGCACCACATATGATTCGAGGCCACATTACGCATCAAATGTGGTCGAGCACATTTGATGCGTGAGTTGTGCATGTCCGGATCTGAGGGAGCTCCGGGTGGGTGACCACCCGGAGCCACCCGACCGGGAGCATACGAGGAGGAGATCGCACGGTGGTCGATTCGGGACCTGGGACTTCGGGTGGCGCCGAAGGATTATCGGCAAGGAGTTGTCGGCGCCTCGGCCCCAGCCCAGTAGACGCGACGGCCTGTGACGGCCGCCGCGTCCCAGGCGGTTATCGCTTCGGCGGATTCGGCGGCTGGCCGGGGGAGGCCGGCTTCGGGCTCGGCGACCACGGGCGGTCCTTCGGCGGCGCTCCTTGGCCAGGCGGCTTTGCGGGCTGTCCGGGCTTGGGACCGCCACTCTTGGGGTCTGACATGAACATCTCCGTGGGACCGCGGGAGAGCGCGATCCCGATGCAGCCCGCGAACGAGCGCCAGGATCTATTCCGGGCGCCCGTCCCAGGCGTTACCGATTGGCGCACCCAAAGCATCGGCGAGCCGAGCTTCCCCTTGAGCGAACCGCGATGCGCCCGGGGCGCCCTGATGTGAGGCGGACGTCCTTACGGGCGACTATGGCCTGGCTCTTCCTGGGTGGAGATTCACTGCAGGGTGCGCCGGGCAGGACCTCTACTCCGGCGCACCCCTTCAAGCGCGACGTTGATGTCGATGCGTGACGCCAGTCACCGCAGACTCACCTGTGATCGTTGGCCGAGCCGCGGTCGTCCCGATTCTGGGTCCCGAACTACCACGGCAGAGACTGAGCCACCCTCCGCATCCGGTCCTACGGCGTGTGCGCGTAGCCCGTCAGGCCGTCGCGGGTGCTGGCGAGGATGATCCAGGATCCAAGCCCCCTCGGGGCACAAGGACGCCCTCTTGCACGCTTGGGCCGTTCGAATCTCTCAATCTTCGCCGGTGTCCAACTAGATGAGGGAAACCATGAGAAAGGTGGCGTTCGCAGCTCTGGCGGCGGTGCTGCTCGCAGCTTCACCCAGCTTGGCCTGGGGTCACGGCGGTGGCGGGCACGGCGGTGGCGGGCACGGCGGGCACGGCGGTGGATTCCACGGCGGTGGGGGGCACGGTGGTGGGTTCCACGGTGGCGGATTTCATGGCGGTGGGTTCTACGGCAGCGGATTTCACGGTGGTGGATTTCACGGCGGGTTTCACGGTCGCGGCTTCGGCTTCCGCGGCCCGGTTTTCGGCCCCGGGTTCTGGTGGGGCTCGGCGTATCCCTGGTCGTGGTACTACCCGCCGCCGCCGTACTATTGGTACTACTGCCCGAGTGCCGGTACCTACTACCCGAATGTCCAGAACTGCCCGGAGCCGTGGGTGACGGTCCCGACTGGGGCGGAATAGCTCTTCCAGCTTTGCGACCTCGGCCGCCTCAGGCCGCAGGAGATCCTCTTCCCCCGGGCGAACGCTTCACGGTGTATCGCGGAGTTGCCGGCCGGTAGCCCTACCGCAGAGAATGGGGTTGTTCGTGGAACTTCACCGGGTATCGCGTCGTGGTTCGCAACATGGTTCGCGACCTGTGGCGGCCGGACGACCCGGCGGTGCGACTTCGCACGCAGGGGCAGGAACTCCTGCGCCGCACAGTCCAGGCATGCGACCCTTGGGTGCCGCCTACACTGCGCTGATGTCGCCGTAGACGGCGCTTGCGGGCTTCTTGCCGCCTTCGGAACCTGTGCTCCACCATCCGGGGCACAGGTGGCCGGGCACAGGAGCGCCGAACTAGACTTCCCTCGGGATTTCGGGTAGATACCGGATGTGCACGGAAGCTGCGGCCTCCTTTTAATCCCTAGGTTGTAGGTTCGATTCCTACCGCGCTCACCACTAACCACGAAGGTCCTGCGTTCCGTCCTTCGTTGACGCTCGTTTCCATCCCCCCTACGCTGCGCGAGAAATGAGATTGCGTGTGCGCCGGGGTGGCGGAACCGGTAGACGCTGTGGCCTTAGGAGCCACTGTCCGAGAGGACGTGCAGGTTCGAGTCCTGTCCCCGGCACCCCGCCTTGCGCTCGTTCTGCGACGGCGGCCGGCAAAGCCATCGCGGGTCGTCGATGACTCCTGAAAGAAACGAAGGAACCGCGGCCGTGATGCCCACGGTGCGCGTCGAAACAACAGAGACGTCTTCGGTTGTACGCACGCTTGAGGTCGAGGTCGCCCCGGAGCGCGTCGCCCAAGCCTTCGATCGAACCTATCGGGACCTCGCCAAGCGCGCTCGCGTACCCGGCTTCCGGCCCGGCAAGGCACCCCGCTCCGTGCTGGAGAAGCTGTATGGCGCGAGCGTGCTCGAGGAGATCGAGCGCGCCCTGGTGAGCGAGACATTCGCAGAGGCTCTCAGCCAAAGCGGCACGGTGCCGATCGCCGAGCCGGCGATCGAGGCCCAGCCACCAAAGGCGGGCCTACCGTTTCGCTACACGGCGCGCGTCGAGGTGAAGCCCACCTTGGAGTTGCCTGAGCTGGGCGGTCTTCCGGGGCGGCGGCCCGCGGTCGAAGTGGGTGTCGAGGACGTAGAGGGTGCGCTCGAGCGCCTGCGCCAAGAGCGCGCACCGGTCGTCGAAGAGCCGGAGGGCACGCTCGCAGCGCCGACGCACATCGTGCACATTGATTTCGTCGGCCGTATCGGCGGCGCGGCCTTCGAGGGCGGAAGTGGCCAGGACGTGGCGATCGAGCTCGGCTCAGACCGCTTCCTGCCGGGATTTGAATCGCAACTTGTGGGTGCGCGGGCGGGGGAGCGGCGCGAAGTCACGGTCGATTTTCCGAACGACTACGGGCGAAGCGAGCTGGCGGGCAAGGAGGCCGTATTCGAGGTGCACGTGCAGAGCGTGCGCCGGCGGGCGGTGCCTGAACTCGATGACGAGTTCGCCAAGGATGTCGGCGATTTCGCCTCCCTCGATGATTTGCGCGCGCGGGTCCGCGCGAACATCACCGCCGAACGCGAGCGGAAGGCGCAAGCTGCGCTCGAACGCTCGATCCTCGACGCACTGATTGAACGCACGCCCTTCGAGCTTCCCGCCGGCCTCGTGGAGCGGCGGCTCCAGCGCAGGCTCAACGCCGCGCATCGCGAGCTCGAGCGCTCCATTCCTCACGAGGCGCTACATGCCCAGCTTTCGCGTTGGCACGAGGAGTGGCGCCCTCTCGCGGAGCGCGAAGCCCGCGAAGCTCTCCTGCTCGAAGCTGTCGTGAAGACCCAGAACCTCGTGGTGGACGATTCCGAAGTCGAGGCTCGCATCGAGCGAATGGCGCAGGAGCAGGGTGTCGATTTGGCGAAACTGCGCAAGGCGTATCGTGAGGCAGATCTGCTCGAGACAATCCGCGCGCAACTCGCCGACGAGAAGGCGCTTGAGTACCTGTGCCGTGAAGCTAAGATCGACGAAGTGTCCGCAACTTAGAGCCGGGCTGGCACGGTTGTGTGAAGGCCGCCCCCTCCCCCCGATGGGCGCGCCATGGCCTCGGATGCAATCCTGAGACCCGAGCCTGCCGTTCGAGCCGGCGGCTACGGCTGGCAGTGAAGTGAGGGATCGATGCCTCTAGTTCCGATTGTGGTTGAGCAGGATCATCGCGGCGAGCGGGCCTACGATATCTACTCGCGCCTGCTGCGCGACCGGATCATCTTCCTCGGCAGCGCCGTGGACGACGATGTCGCGAACCTCGTAATCGCACAGCTGCTCTTTCTTGAGGCCGAAGACCCCGAGAAGGATATCCACCTGTACGTGAACTCTCCCGGGGGATCGCTCACCGCGGGGCTGGCGATCTACGATACGATGCAATACGTGCAGCCCGATATCGCGACGATTTGCGTGGGGCAGGCTGCCTCCATGGGTGCCGTGCTCCTCGCGGCGGGCGCCAAGGGTAAGCGCCTGGCGCTGCCTAACTCCCGGATCATGATCCACCAGCCGTGGATTGGTGGCCTCCAGGGACAGGCAACTGAGGTGGAGATCCAGGCGCGGGAAATCCTGAAGCTGCGCCAGCGGCTGAACGAGATCCTCCAGCACCATACCGGCAAGCCGCTTGAGCAGATCGCGAAGGATACCGACCGGGACTACTATATGTCTGGGGCGGAGGCTCAAGAATACGGGATCATCGACCAGGTGATGGCCCGGCGGGATTTATCGAAGTTGCCGGTCGCAAGGTCGATCGAGAAGTCGAGGGGCGGAGGCCAGACGGCATGAAGAAAAGGGATGACAACGCCAATCTTTCTTGCTCCTTCTGCGGAAAAAGCCAGAAGGAGGTGAAGAAGCTGATCGCCGGCCCGACCGTCTACATCTGCGACGAGTGCATCGAGCTGTGCAACGACATCATCGCGGAGGAATATGGGCGAGAGGAGGTCACCACCAAGGCTTCCCGGGTTCCCAAGCCGCGGGAAATCAAGAAGATCCTCGACGAGTACGTGATTGGGCAGGAAGCCGCAAAGAAGATCCTGTCGGTCGCGGTTCACAACCACTATCGCAGGATCGAGAGCCAAGCCTTCGTGGGCGAGGTCGAGCTCCAAAAGTCCAACATCTTGCTGCTTGGCCCCACAGGGACGGGAAAGACGCTCCTCGCCCAAACCCTTGCGAAGATCCTCGACGTCCCTTTCACGATCGCGGACGCGACGACCCTCACCGAGGCCGGGTACGTGGGCGAGGATGTCGAGAACATCATCCTGAACCTGCTCCAGGCTGCGAACTACGATGTCGAGCGGGCCCAACGCGGGATCATCTACATCGATGAGGTCGATAAGATCGCCCGCAAGGGGGAAAACCCCTCGATTACCCGGGACGTGTCCGGCGAGGGCGTGCAGCAAGCGCTGCTGAAGATTATCGAAGGGACCATGGCCAGCGTCCCGCCCAAGGGCGGCCGCAAGCATCCCCAGCAAGAGTTCCTCCAGATCGACACGACCAACATCCTTTTCATCTGCGGCGGGGCGTTCTGCGGCCTCGAGAAGATCGTGGAGCGCCGGATCGGGGTGAAGGGAATGGGGTTCAATGCCGATATCCAAAAGCGGGTAGACCGAAAGCTCGGGGAGGTGCTGCGCGAGGCCGAGACCGAGGATCTCTTGCGCTTCGGGATGATCCCGGAGTTCGTGGGGCGGCTTCCCGTGGTGGCGACGCTGGACGAGCTTGACGAGGACGCGTTGATCGAGATTCTGACCAAGCCGAAGAACGCGCTCGTGAAGCAGTACCTAAAGCTGTTCGAGCTCGAAGACGTCCGGCTGCGCCTGACAGACGGTGCTTTGCGGGCCGTCTCTCGCCAGGCGCTCAAGCGCAAGTCGGGCGCGCGGGGCCTGCGCGCGATCCTCGAGAACGTGATGCTCGAACTAATGTACGACATTCCCTCTCGGGACGACGTCGAGGAGTGTGTCATCAGCGAGGAGGTGATCGAGCAGGGCGCCAAGCCGCTGCTCGTGTTCAAGCGGGAGGCCGAGTCCGCGTAAGCGCGGGGGGGGAGCGCAGGCAATGGTGTTCTTCCGGAGCGACGACGAGAGCAAGAGCCCCCCGGCGGCTCCCAAGGCCGGCGGCGCGGTCGCCCTGTTGCCGCTGCGGGACATCGTTGTCTTCCCCCACATGGTCGTGCCTCTGTTTGTGGGTCGCGCGAAGTCGATCCGGGCACTCGAGGATGCGATGGCGGGCTCGCGGGAGCTCTTGCTGGTCGCCCAGCGGGACCACAAGGTCGACGACCCGCGAGAGCAGGACGTGTATCGGGTGGGTACAGTCGGGGCGATCCTCCAGCTCCTTCGGCTCCCCGATGGAACGGTAAAGGTGCTCGTGGAGGGGAAGTCCCGGGCCAAGATCAAGTCCTTCAGCACTTCCGAGCCTTTCCTTTCGTGTGAGATCGAACTCGTGCAGGAGCCCGAAGATCGCTCGGTAGAGCTCGAAGCCCTCGTGCGAACGATCCACGCAACCTTCGAGAACTACGTCAAGCTCAATCGCAAAGTCCCGCCGGAAATCCTGAACTCGGTGTCCACGATTACCGCGCCGGCCCGTTTGGCCGACACCATCGTGGCTCATCTCAATTTGAAGCTCGAGGACCGCCAGCGACTGCTGGAGCTCGTATCGCCTGCCAAGCGCCTGGAGGAGGTATTTGCGCTGATCCAGGCAGAGATCGAGGTGCTGGAGGTCGAGCGGAAGATCCGCAGCCGGGTCAAGAAGCAGATGGAGCGCTCGCAGAAGGAGTACTACCTGAACGAGCAGATGCGGGCGATCCAGAAGGAGCTCGGCGAGCGCGACGAGTTCAAGAATGAGATTCAGGAGCTTGAAGAGACCCTCAAGAAGAAGAAGATGCCCAAGGAGGCACTCGATCGGACGAAAAAAGAGATCCGTAAGCTCAAGATGATGTCCCCCATGAGCGCCGAAGCGACTGTGGTCCGCAACTACATCGATTGGCTGCTCTCGCTTCCGTGGGAATCATACAAAGAGGAGAAGAAGGACATCATCGAGGCGGAGCGCATCCTGAATGAGGATCACTACGGGCTCGAAAAGCCGAAAGAGAGAATTCTCGAGTACCTCGCGGTGCAGGCGCTCGTCGAGAAGATGAAGGGTCCGATCCTCTGTCTGGTCGGGCCGCCCGGTGTCGGAAAGACCTCCCTCGGCAAGTCGATTGCGCGCGCCACAGGTCGCGACTTCGTACGCGTTTCACTCGGCGGAGTTCGCGATGAAGCGGAAATCCGAGGCCATCGCCGCACCTATATCGGGGCCCTGCCGGGCAAGGTCGTGCAGAGCCTGAAGAAGGCCGGTTCGGGGAATCCCGTCTTCCTGCTGGATGAGGTGGACAAGATGTCCATGGACTTCCGGGGCGACCCGTCAGCGGCCCTGCTCGAAGTCCTGGATCCCGAGCAGAACCATTCCTTCAACGATCACTACCTCGATCTCGATTACGATCTGTCGCACGTAATGTTTGTGTGTACCGCGAACGTTCTGCACCAGATCCCACGACCTCTCCAGGACCGGATGGAGATCATTCAGATTCCTGGCTACATCGAGTCGGAGAAGTTGTCGATTGCCCGCTCGTTTCTGGTCCCGAAGCAGCGGGAAGCGAACGGTCTAAAGCCCGAGCACATCGACTTCCAGGACTCTGGTCTGCTCGAGATCATCCGCCACTTCACCCGTGAGTCGGGCGTACGAAGTCTAGAGCGCGAGATCGCCTCCATTTGCCGCAAAGTGGCCCGGGAGGTGGTGAAGGGTGGCGAGCAGTTCAAGACCGTCCGCGTCAATGCCCCGGCGGTACGGAAGTATCTCGGCGTACCGAAGTACCGCTTCGGCAAGGCCGAAGAAGCGGACCGCGTGGGCGTTTGTACGGGTCTCGCGTACACGGAGACGGGCGGCGAGTTGCTCCAGACCGAGGTGTCCGTGACGCCCGGCAAGGGCAAGCTCCAGGTCACGGGGCGCCTCGGTGAGGTGATGCAGGAGTCCGCAAACGCGGCCCTTTCCTACGTTCGCTCGCGGGCCAAGCAGCTCGGCCTCACCTCGGACTTCTATTCAAAAGTGGATATTCACATTCACGTACCCGAAGGTGGAATCCCGAAGGATGGTCCCTCGGCCGGAATCACGATCGCGACTGCGATTGCCTCGGCGCTGACGCGCATTCCCGTGCGCGCGAACGTCGCGATGACTGGCGAAATTACATTGCGTGGCCGGATTCTCCCGATCGGGGGACTGAAGGAGAAGATGATCGCCGCCCACCGCGGCGGGATCTCGACGATCCTGATCCCGAAGGAGAACGAGAAGGACCTAAAGGAGCTCCCTCCCAACATCAAGCGGAACCTCGAAATCGTGATGGTCGAGCATATGGACCAGGTCCTCGTGCGCGCCCTTGCCACAGACGATCCTGAGCACCTGCTGCGCGAAGGCGACCACGCCCTCGACGGCATCTATGAGGCCCCGATCACTCCGGCCTCCCTGCCCGCAGCGCCGGGAGTGAACTAGTCTCTTCCTCACGGGCGCGTAGCTCAGCTGGGAGAGCACCTCGCTTACACCGAGGGGGTCACAGGTTCGAGCCCTGTCGCGCCCACCATTCCTATCAGAAACGAGGCAGCAAGATCGGGCAGTTGCTCCGCTTGGCGACAAGCTGGCGACAAAGTGACCGGGCTGTGTGTCGCGCGCCGAGGTTTCGTTGACACGAGATCACGGGTTGGGGGAGCTGGGCGCAGAGCGCGGCGGCGTCGCTTCGCCGCCGAGCAGGAGCCCCAGGGCGTCCGGGGTCAAACGAGGGGAGCCCCGCGGACCGCACAAACCGGGCGCCGCCGCGATCGGGATCCGACGTTGCCCCCGCTGGGGCTTTTCCCGCGGGAACCCGGCAGTGATCGATACAGTGCTTAGCCGCGGACTCTCCGATCCTAACTAACCGTCGCCAGCAGGGATCTGAATCGGCCAAAAGCACCAGTTAATCACCACGAGCCTGTGGTGGACATCTTAAAATTTCCAATAAATCCAGTGGTATCGGATCCAACATCTCAGTCCATATCCGGGTCATCGCTTGACAGACCAGATCGCCTGTGGCAAGAAATGAACGTTTAGAACGTTTAAACGACCCTGGGGGTAAGCTAATGTACCGAGAGCTCGAAGTCGGAGCGCTGGGCGAGTCGCTCGAATCGGTTCGTCGCGTCAAGAAGGGCGGGGGCGCGATCATGAGAGTCAGCGGCCTCGCCGGACGCACCGCGATGTTCGCGGGATCGCTCGCCGAGTCCGTCGTCGAGTCGGGCCTCGTGCCCGATCGCCTCCTCCGTCTCGCGATCCGCCGCATGCTGGCCGAGCGGCTGCGCGAACTCGACGCAGAAGACGGCCAGGCCGCGAAGCTCTCCTTCGTTGAGGCGTGCCGCAGGAGCCCGATCGCGCTCGATCCCGAGCGCGCCAACGAGCAACACTACGGGGTGCCGCCCGCCTTCTTCGAGAGCGTGCTCGGTCCGCGGCTCAAATACTCTTGCGCGCTCTGGGAGGGCCTCCCGGAAGGCGGCGAGACGCTCGCGGCGGCCGAGGAGCGCATGTTGGCGTTGACAGCCGACCGCGCGGGCCTCCAGGACGGCATGGACGTGTTGGACCTCGGCTGCGGTTGGGGCTCACTCTCGCTCTGGGCCGCGGAGCGGTTCCCGAACGCCCGCATCCTTGCCGTCTCTAATTCGGCGCTGCAGGCCGAGTTCATTCGGAATCGCGCACGCTGCCGCGGCCTCGGAAGCCTCCGCGTCGGCACCGCCGACATCAATAGCTTCGAAGCGGGGAAACGGTTTGACCGCGTCGTGTCCGTCGAAATGTTCGAGCACCTGCGCAACCACGAGCGTCTCCTCGCGCGGATCTCCGACTGGCTCGCATCTGGCGGCCGCCTGTTCGTCCATCACTTCGCGCACCGCGAGCACGCCTATCCCTATGAGGATCGCGGCCCGAGCGAGTGGATGGCGCGCCACTTCTTCAGCGGAGGCATGATGCCGAGCGAGGACTGGCTGTCACAGTTCGACCGCGATCTCCTCGTCGAACAGCGGTGGCGGGTGCCGGGCGCGAACTACGCGCGCACCTGCGAAGCCTGGCTCGGGCATCTCGATGTCCGCCGAGACGCCGTACTCGCGATCTTCGAGGAGTGCTACGGGCGCTACGCCGCGAAACGCTGGCTCCAGCGCTGGCGGATCTTCTTCCTCGCGTGCGCCGAGCTCTTCGCGTACCGCGGCGGGGAGGAATGGGTCGTGGCGCATAGTCTCCTCGCGCCGCGCCGGGAGCGGCGCACGTGAAGATCGCGATCGTCGGGACGGGCGTTTCGGGTCTCGTCGTCGCGCACCTCATCCATGGCGCACACGACGTCACGCTCTTCGAGGCAGAGGGGCGGATCGGCGGGCATGTCAGCACGGTGGACGCGGAGCTGGGCGGCGCGCGCTGGGCGGTGGACACTGGTTTCATCGTCTACAACGAGCGCACTTATCCCGGCCTCACGCGGCTCTTCCGCTCCCTCGGCGTCGAGACACAGGCGAGCGACATGAGCTTCAGTGTGGCGTGCGAGAGCACGCGCATTGAGTGGGGCAGCCGCAGCATCGGTGCACTCCTCGCCGATCCCCGCAACGTTCTCCGCGCCGACTTCCGGCGCATGCTCCTCGACGCGCGTCGCTTCTTCCGCGAGGCGCCGCACCTGCTGGAACACGACGATCCGAAGCTCGCCCTGGGTGACTGGCTCTGCGGCGCAGGGTACTCGCAGGCCTTCGTCGACCTCTTTCTCCTGCCCATGGGCGCCGCGATTTGGTCGGCCGCACCCAGCGATTTCCTGCGCTTCCCCGCACAGACCTTCGTGCGCTTCTTTTCGAACCACGGCCTGCTCTCGGCGCGCGGCGGCGTGCAGTGGCGCGTCGTGCGAGGAGGGTCGCGGCGCTACGTGGAGGCGCTGATAGCGCCCTTCCGAGACCGCATCCGGACACACTGCGCGGTGCGCACCGTGCGGCGCCTCGCGGGGGGCGGCGTCGAGCTTGAGCTGCAGGGCGAGGCACCGGGCCGGGCGCACCGCTTCGACCGCGCCGTGCTGGCGTGTCACAGTGACCAAGCCCTTGCGCTCCTGGTCGATGCGAACGAGCTCGAGCGGCGCGTCCTCGGTGCGATCCGATACCAAGAGAACGAGACGGTGCTGCACACCGACGCCTGTGTGATGCCGCGCCGGCGTCGGGCCTGGGCGAGCTGGAACTATCGCGTTCCCTCCGATGCGCGCGAGCGGGTTTTCGTCACGTATCACATGAACCGGCTACAGAGCCTGGGCCCTGCGCCCGACTTCTTCGTGACCTTGAACGCGGGGGAGCGCATCGATCCGGCACGCGTGCTGGCACGCTTCACATACCACCACCCGGTCCTCGACGCGGAGGCGATTGCTGTCCAGAAACTGCACGCGGCGATCGACGGACGCGGTGGCGTGCACTTCGCAGGCGCCTACTGGGGATACGGCTTCCACGAAGACGGGCTGCACAGCGCCGAGGTCGTCGCAGCGCGCATCGGAGGGTGCGCGTAGCCGTGGAGAGCTGTCTCTACGAAGGCCGCATCTTTCACCGGCGCTTTCGCCCGGTCGTGCATGCGTTCGTGATGCCGCTCTACCTGCTTTATCTCGACCTCGCGGAGCTGGATCACGTGTTTCGTGGCCGGTGGCTTTGGTCGGCGTCGCGCCTTGCGCTCGCGCGCTTCCGGCGCGAGGACCATCTCGGCGATCCGCGGATTCCGCTGGAGCGCGCGGTGCGCGACGTCGTCGAGGGGCAGACCGGCCGGAGGCCGTGCGGGCCGATCCGTCTGCTCACACACCTGCGCTACGCGGGCCACGTCTTCAACCCCGTGAGCTTCCACTACTGCTTCGCGCCAGACGGCGTCGCGCTTGAGGCGATCGTGGCGGACGTCACGAATACTCCGTGGAGAGAGCGGCACGTCTACGTGCTGCCGGTCGAGGAGCCCGGCCGGCGCCAGCGCTTCCACTCGCGCAAGGCGCTGCACGTCTCACCCTTCCACGCGATGGAGCTCGACTACCGCTGGAGCTTCCTCGCGCCCGGCCGCACGCTCACGGTCCGTATCGAGACGCGAGATGGCGATGCGTCGCCGCTCTTCGACGCAGTCCTCGCCCTCGAGCGCAGGGAGATCACCGGCGCCGCGCTCGCGCGCGTCCTCGTCCGCTATCCGCTCGTGACTGCCCAAGTGACCGCCAACATCTACTGGCAGGCGCTGCGGCTCCACCGCAAGGGTGCGCCGTTCCGTCCGCATCCACGGGAGCGCGAGTCGCGGCTCGGGGCCGCCGCGTGAGCGAGGCCGTCGCGACACTCGGCGCAGCGCGGCCCGGCTTCGCGAGTGTGCTCACGCGCGCCGCGCGCAGGGCGGTGCACGCGCGGCTCGACGGGTTGGAGCGGGGCCGCCTCGTCCTGCGCGAGGGGACACAGCGCTGGACCTTCGGCGATCCGAGGGCAGACCTGATCCCCGCCGTCGATGTGCGAAGTCCCGCCTTCTACGCGGCGATCGCGGGGCGCGGCGCATTGGGCGGAGCCGAGGCCTACCTCGACGGGCACTGGAGCAGCGACGACCTCGTCGCGGTGGTCCGAGTCCTTGCGCGCAACGCCGGTACCCTTGCCGGGCTTGAACGCGGCATCGCGCGTCTCGTCCGTCCTGGCCTGCGCCTCCGGCACTGGCTGCGACGCAACACCCGAAGCGGCAGCCGTCGCAACATCGCCGCGCACTACGACCTCGGCAACGACTTCTTCGCGCTCTTCCTCGACGAGACGATGGCCTACTCCTGCGGCGTCTTCGAAGGCGAGGGCGCGACGCTCGAGGAGGCGCAGCGCGCGAAGTACGACCGCGCCGTACGCGCCCTCGCGCTCGGTCCG
>DATFYN010000565.1:0-10503 GCA_035315025.1 Myxococcota bacterium | reverse complement strand
GTTCGCTCATTCGCGCAGCGTAGGACAGCGGCGAGGATTCGCCGCATCATGGCCCTCGCCCTCGTGGGCCGGCCGTCGCCTCCGCACGAGTGCGACGATGGAGCTCGCATTATGTCTCCGAAGGCGGCTCGCCGAGGAGTGCTCGCGGCGCCGCCGACCACCCTTCGGCACGCGGACTTCTTGGGCAGGCCGGAGGTGTGGCCGGAGACCAATCGGGCACTGTCCCGACTGCGTCCACTCGCGACCTCGCGACGTGGTGCAACGCGAAAGTACGCGATTTTGTGGTCGGTGATCTGGGCATAGGCCACGAAGATTTCCTGCTGCGCGTGAAGACTCAATTTGTCGATGCTTAGCGTTTCCCAAACTCGCATTTCCATCGGCCTGGGCGTGAGCCGCGTGTTGGGCGAGACGATGTCGAGACCTTTGCCGCGTCGAGTGGCTGCCGCCCCGGGTGATGGCCGGAAATCGAGGACGCCCTAGCTCGAGCTATTTCGGCATTATGATGCTGGGGGAGGCGACTCCGGACCATGAGCCGAAACACGATGGTTATCGTGTGCGCGCTGGCGCTTGCTGCTCTCGCCCTGTGGTACGTCGCCATGGCGGAGCGCTCCTACGCGGAGTGTCTGGAGAGTGCTGGGAACCATGTAATGTTGTGCCAGATGGTCCGCCCGTTCTGGCGCTGAAACCACAACGCCCGCTGCCACTAAGACGATAGGCCCCCCCGCCACCGGTAGGACGACCTCTGTTGCGCGGTAAGCCGTGACTGACTGGATACAGCTGTTGCTCGAGCCTTCGTGATCCAGAGCTTCGTCGCAGTCGCTTGCGGCAGCGCACTGAACCGTCTCCCGCGGCAAATGGTGGGGATCGGCGCCGGCGTTCTCTTCCTCCTCCTCGCGGTGTGGATGTGGTTCCGGCACCAAGAGGAGAACACCAAGCTGGCGCTGCGAGATGGCAGGGGCAGTATCGCAAGGACAGCGTGGATGTCCTTCGGCGTCATCTTCGTGGCAGAGTGGGGAGATCTGACTCAGCTTGCCACGGGCACGCTCTGTGCGAGATACGGGAGCCCGGTCACCATCCTTGTCTCTGCGATTGCAGCGCTCTGGACGGTCACCGCCCTCGCCGTTCTGCTCGGGAGCCGGCTCAAGGCACTCGTCCGTCCGGCCCTCCTCGAAGCCATCGCCGCTCTCACCCTCGCCGCCGTCGGACTGCTCTTGATTGCTCGTTACCGCTGAGGTGGGCGAAGCTAATCGACGGGCTCCACGACACGTCGGGAGGACGTACCGGCCGTACAGTGAATGGGCATCGCCGGTTTTGAATTGCCTTACGGACCGTTGGTTTGGCGTGGGATTCTAGCCCGATCGAAGATTTTTGATTCACCAATCGAAACTAGGTCGCCGTTCAAGGGGCGCCGTGAGCGGACTGAGCGCGCGGCGCCGCGCGGTTCGGGACCGCTCTTCGGGCGACCGTGAACCCATCCGAGTAGTCGGAGATCCTCGCCCGATGGGCGCGCGAAGCGCGACGCTGCCGGGGAGCGGTGGCATCAAGCCAGCGGCGACCAGCCCACCGTTCGCAGGAGCCGGCTGCGCCACTGGTCGCGCAGCTCGAGCGCGTCGTGCATCCACGTGCCGGGCCGCTGGTACGACTCCGGGATCTCGCGGGTCAGGAGCGCGAGGAGCCCGCGCGGCTCGACCACGCGCTGCCAGAGCAACACCTCGCGGCGTCGGCCGCTTCCCCACGCCGTGCGGAAGCTCGCCTCCACGCGGAGCATCGCCTGGCCGCGCATGTCGTGCTCCTGCATCTCGCGCGCATAGTGCGAGCCCGACCGCGCGACGTACTCCTCGAGGCGTCGCTCCTTCGGGTGGACGGTGTCCTCCATGAAGAGCGTCGGCTCATGCTCGGCCGGACCGGTCGGGACCTGCGCGAGATCGACCTCCTGGAGTGGCGACCACGGGAGCGGCACGAGGAGCTTCGCCGTGACGTCGTGGCGCAGGTCGTCGAGATCGTGCGCGGGCGCGCGCCGGTCGCCGCGATTGACCCGGTGGGCCACCTCGTCCCACGTCGCGGCATCGCGGAGCGCGGTCCACGTGACAATCCGATACGACGGGCCCGTCCCATGGACGTGTCGGAGCACGAAGAGGAGCCGCGCGCCGGCAGTCTTCCCGAGCGCGGGCAGCCAAGCGTCGCGCATGACCGCTTCGAACTCCCGCTCGCGCGCGCCGGCGACTTCGTGTGTCTCGCGCAGGAACCACATGGCGAGCCCTCCATCCATGTTCCGGGGCGACACGATACCTTTCGGCCCCGCCTGGTGGGGAGAAAAGGGGTGGAATGCATCGGTTGGCGGCGACGGGACTCTCGTTGATTTCGTGGCTGGCGATCGCGCCGCCGGCCGCGGCGCAGGTCTCGGCGGTGCACATCGCGTCCGGGCTCCCGGCGCCGACCTGGATCGCGTCGCCTCCGCTGGATCCGCGCCTCTTCCTCGTGGAGCGAGCCGGCACGATCCGGATCCTCGAGAACGGCGTCCCGCGCAATCCCGCGTTCCTCGACATCCGCACTCAGGTGAATACCGACGTCGAGGGAGGTCTCCTCGGCCTCGTCTTCGCGCCCGACTTCGCTACGTCCGGCGTGTTCAACTTCTACGCGACCGTTGGTACGCTTTTTTGAAACGCTGGCAAGGATTGAGCAGAACGCGAATCGGCTAACCAAGTGAAAAACCGAGCGAATCTTTAGATTCGTAGACGGCTTCCCGAGCTGAGGGTGCCCCGTTCCCCGCTCCAGAAAGTGAAGGGGAATCGCCAGCTTGGCGGGTGGTTAGCCAGGTACGTGAGCTCCGGGTTCCGCGATTAGGCGCTCCGCCGGGTCCTCTTCCGCGGGGACAGGAGCAGTTCGGCGTCGCAGCCCCGATTCTGGTAGCGCCTTGCGCACCACCCGGCGCACTTCCGAGGTGCCGAGAGACTGAGGGCGAGGTGCCGAAGGACTCTACGACGCTCGGCGCAGACGCGGCACGGGCTGCGAGGGTCGATGGCGCGCCAGATCATGCGCTGCCTGCAGGTTGCAGCCATAGCTCGGGAGATGTTCCGAGAGCCTGGGCGAGAAGCCACGCCGTGTCGGGCGTGATCCCCCGCTTCCCTCGCACGATCTCGTTGATGCGCTGGACAGAGATTCCCAGGCGCTCAGCTAGCGCGATCTGGGTCCGTCCAAGCGGCTCCAGGAACTCGTGAAGCAGGATCTCCCCAGGATGACTCGGAATACGGCTCTTCGGCTGCATGGCTTATCCTCGGTGATAGTCGATTATTCGAACGTCATGGGCCTGCGCGTCGGACCAGCGGAAGACGATGCGCCACTGGTCGTTGATACGGATGCTGTGAAAGCCCTTCCAATCTCCTCGTAGCGCCTCCAAGTGGTTGCCAGGCGGAGAGCGGAGGTCATTCAGCGATATGGCAGCATTCAATTAATCGAGCTTCCGCAATGCTGCCGCCAAGATCGCGGAAGGAAACCGCCTCGCGCGGCTCGAGCGGACGCCGTGGTAGAGGTCCTCTGTTGAGGGATCTCCGAATGACGCTATCACGGCGCAAATGGTAAAGGCCTATGGGAGGCGGCAGCGTCGCCGCGGAGAAACGAGCCCGGTCGCTGAGCTTCATCGTTCATCTATCTCGACAAATCTATCTTACGCAGCCAGGCGTGGGGTTTTTCTTGTGCGGCCCACTCGCCTCGTCCGCGTCGGTACAGACGGCCGGGTCACACCTCGGACGGCACAGCGAAGTAGTTCTGGTAACGCCGTGCGCGCTCGCGCAGCTTTTCTGCATCGAGCCCCGTATCGGCTAGCGAGTAGCGGTGCCCGCCGTGTTTGTCTTGGGGATTTTCGGCTAGGAAGGCGCGCATGCGCGCTTCGACTTCACGCGTCAGCTCCAGACCGAGGCGTGCGTAGATCTCGCGGACGCATGCGAACGGGTCGGCGAGGAAGGCCTGAAATTGGACATCGATCACTCGCTTGGCCGGGACCGTGCCATCCTCGCGCGCCGTCACGGAGCGGTCGAGACCATCGAGCAAATAGTCGGCGAACTCCGCTCCTCCCTCGGCGATCGATGTCGCGTCGGTCGCGAGCCGCCGCAGCGTCGCGAGCAACGATGCGATGGACGCGACGATGCGCAGGGGGTCGCGGTGCGTTTGCACGAGAACGGCGTTGGGGTACTCGGCGAGCAGGGCGCCGAGGCACCATAGGTGCCCCGGGGACTTGAGCACCCAACGCTCGCGGCGGTGACGCGATTGGAGGACCTCGAGGAAGCGCCGGTGCCAGCGGTAGGCTGGCGCCATGTCGGCCTCGTAGAGCAACCATCGGGCGTACGATGGGACGCGGTACTGCGTGGGAAAGATCATGCTGCGAAAGTCGGCGGCGGTGATACGAACGCATTCTTGCGCAAGCCGAGCGCCGATCGGGTGCATCCTCTTGAAGCCGGGGATCACAAGCTCCGTCAGATCGAGCTGAGTCTGAACCTCGGCGATGCGTGGATCGGAATCGTAGGTCGCAGTCTCGGGTGGCGGAAGCGGTCGGTCGACTTCCCAGGTGAGCGGCACGCGATGGGCTGGGTCCTGCGCGAGGAGGTCATGCAGGATCGTCGTACCAGTGCGTCCCTGACCGATGATCACGATGGGTGGCGTCACGTCTGCCGCGCCGAGCTCGCGGTGGCTGCGGCGCCACTCGGTCACGCGCAGGCGGTTTGCGAGGTACGTCCTGATCTCACCGGCGGCGACTTGGACGCCGATCGCGTTGAGTGCGCCCTCCTCTCGCAACGCAGCGACGAGCCGCTCGAGCCCCTCGCTCCAGCTGTCTTCGCCGAAATCGTCGAGGCCCGTGCTGTCTCGGGCCTGAGAGACGAGAGCATTTGCGTCGAGCGGATCCGTGCTCATCCCAGCGCTCCCTACCTCACGCGAGCCCTGCCACGTCGGTTGTCGGCACGACTCGCGTTTCCACCTCGGGCGGGCTCGGGTTGTCGAGCCAGCGGAAGGTCATGAAGCCGCGAGGGCGCCCGCCGGTGTCGAGCCAGTTCGGCACGCCCGGGTCGTGACTCGCGATCACGAAGCGCATTCGATCGTCGGGTCGGCGCACCGCCGCGGCGTGGGTGATCGAGGTGCGGCGCCGGCCCACGTCGAAGCACTCGTGCCAAATGTTCTCGAGGGTGAGGCTCCAGTAGCGTGTCTTTGGGGGCGCGACGTCGATCACCAAGGCCTCATCGGGACGGAGGCGGAACGTCCCGAGCATGTAGAGGTTGTCAGGGGTGGTGTTCTCTGACCCGAGACGCGCCGCCTCTGTGGTCACCAGGCGGTTCGGATCGCCGACGAGCTGCGGCAGGATCGTGCGGTGCAGCGTCGTGAGCTTGGCAATCGTCCACGCCATCGCCGTAAGCTGGGACGCGATCATCTCGTTAGTCGGCAGCAAGGGCGGGCCGGGCGAGTCGAGCGGCTCGATGCTGTACGACGCGGGCTCCTCCGCGGCACGATCCGCGATGTACTGGCGCACCACAATGGCGGAGGCATCGCCCGGGACCGGCACCCAGGTCGCGCGGCCGAGCTGCTCGGGGGTCGGCTCCTCTCGCGCCAGAACGATTTCGAACGAGCCCTCGGCGTGCAGCCGGAGATCCCGATCGGAGACGTACCCCGCCATTCTGCGGGGCATGAGGCCGCGGCCCGCCAGCACCTGGAAGCCGAGGTAGCAGGCCGTGCCTCGGCGACCGCGAATACGATAGCGGCGCTCCCCGTCGATCATTCCCAGATGGTACTCGCCATCGGGGTTTGGCCCGCCGATGTAACGCAGCCGCGTGTTCATGCTGAAGAAGTACGGCCGCGCGTAGTCGACGTCGACGCTGAGCTCCGAACAGAGCGCGGTCGCGCGGGCCAGGACACGCAGCCCCTCGAGAAGTTCGATCTCGGTCTCGGCGTCCTCCTGGATCATCTTCGTCAGGTTGTCGAGCATCGAGCGCACGAGGCGCCAGGCCTCGAGCGACGCCGAGGCCTTGTTTTCGATCACCAGAGGATCCGACTCAGTCATGGGGCCTCTCCGGATTATCTCTTCGCTCGCCGCTGGGGGATCTCAGCTCACCCGTCGCGAGCCTCGGCGTAAGGTGCTTCGATAGTCACTCGCATCCTCTGGGGCGTTCAAGACCGTAGAGGGTCTGGATTTGGCTATCTGGCCCTCCAGAACGGGATAGTTCCTCGCGGCGGCAGGTGGCGTCGGGTGCATGTCCCAACCTGTCCTATCCAGTCCGCTCCTGGCAAGGGTTGGGCGGAACGCGAATCGGCTAACTCATCGAAAAGCTGAGCGAATCTGGAAATTCGTAGACAGCTTCGCAAGCTGAGGGTCGCGAGTTCGACCCCCGTTTCCCGCTCCAAGATTCTGTAGCGCCTCCCCTGACTTGCATCGGGGGCGTTGTTCTCTTGTGCAATGCCATCCAGCGCCAGAGCCGGATAGAGCCGTTTGACGACGTCCCCAACGCCAAAACCCGCGAAGGCGAGATCACGTTCCTCGGTCGGCAGGGCGTGGGTGTAACTCGCATGGGGAGCTCGGGGTTCGCGTGGCCGAGCTGCTTCGCTACCCAGCGGATCGATCTTCCGGCTGCAAGTGCCATCGACGCCAAGGTATGCAGATGTGCCAGAAATGCCACTATCAGAACGGCCGCGAAGACGACCACAAACACGATGAGTAGGTTCACTGTTTCCCTCCACGCGCCCTCACTCGCTCACTCGGCGGCCTTTGACTTTGCCTCCGCGCGTATCTGCTCCGCGAGCTTCTCCGCCTCCTTCGTCCTGGCCACGGCGAACCACTTCTCCACAACCACGTCCCTTCCACGCCCTCGCGCGGCAGCGACCTCGGCGATAAAGACCTTCCAGCCCTCGGCGCCGAGCACGAGCTTGAGCTGCTCAATAGTGAGATCGCCCGTGCCCATCTCCCTTTTCTCCCCCGCTCGCCCTTGAGCGGCGTATGCTCTCCGAGGCTCCGCGTCCACTACTTCCGCGGAGCCTCCGGCGCCGAGAGCTCGCCAAGCACTGACCCCCGATCCGACATTGAAAAGGGGGGGCGGCTTGCCGCAGCGCTCCGGCGCCGGTCCTGTCATGTGGCGCCCGTCCGGCTCATCGCCGGCGAGTAGCAAGTCGATCTCCACATCGGTCAGCACGCGCGTGCATTCACGCCCGCCGTCGGCCGTCAGGATGCGGTCGGCGCGCTCGAGCAGGATCTCCGCGAGATGCGTGTCGAAGGAGGCACTGCCGACGATACGCACGAGGTCGCTAAGGCGCCGGCCTTTGGCCGCCGCTTTCACGCCGCTTCGTCTGGCCCGGTACTTCGCGCCCTTGGGCTTAGCCTTCATCGATCGACTCCCTATCGCGAATCGGCGGACTGCTTGTCGGTGCTCATGCGGGCGTAGATTGCGGCTCTCATTCCTCCTCCTCGGCGCGCTCCGCGTCCTCGATCTCCTGCTCGGAGACGTTGCGGACGGTGGCGCGCGCATTGGGCCATGCCGCAGGGATCAGCCATTCGCGGTATGGCTTGCCCTCGATCTCGGCCAGCTCGGCAAGAGAGGCCGCGACCTCGACTCCAGGAGGGCGCGCCCCTTCGCGCCTTCGTTTCCATCGAGCGGCACAATGAAGAGCCACACGCCGGTGAGCCACTCGCCGGTCATGTAGGTGCCCTCGCCGTCGAGAAAGGTTTCCTTGAGGATCGTCGCCGCAGATGCGGCAAGCGTCCGGTGGTGCTGCGCGCAGCGTTCACCATCTGACGGCGCTTGCTCGCGAGCTCGAGGCGCTCGGTATCGACCTCGTGGTGCTGGATCACTCGATCAACGCAAGCACGCTCGCCGGCCGGCTTCTCTTCCATGTCCTCGGCAGCATCGCCGAGTTCGAGCTGGATTTGATCCGCGAGCGGACGGCGGCCGGGATGCGGGCCGCAAGTCGGGAGGATCCATTCAGAGCGCCGCGGTAGGTATGAGAGAACTTCGAGCGCCGGGTTCCTGGCGTCTCGCCATCTCTGTCACCGTTCTTGATCGTCCCGACTGGGGAAAACGGGGCTGCGCTCTCCGCTGGTATGAGATCGTCGCTGCGACTCTGGGATCCGTTCTGAGGCGCCGCCCAAGCTCAGTCTGCTGTTGCCGGCCCAGGCGGTCGCCGAGGCTCGCGAGTGGTTTTGCCCCGCCGTGCTCAACGTCGACAGTCCTCGCGCTAGTGAAGCTCCTGAAATCGGAGAGCGCGTCGCTTTGCTCTTGGTTGGTGCTATCACAAACAACAGAGCTGACGGTGTGAAAGGTCATAGAGCGCCAGGGCTGCGCGCGGACGGCTCGGAAGCGAAGCATGCGCGAACGGTTCGAAGTCGAGAACGCGAGTCGCTCTGCAATCTCGGGAAGGAAAGGGGGACGTCCCCTGCGCCGGTGCAAGGGAGGGCGGGCAAGGACACGCGAACGGGAGAGCTACACGAGAGGGCAGGGCGCCCGCGAACAGACGGAGTCCGGGAGGAGTCCGTCGCGAAGCGAGGATGTTCGCGCCGGCGGGTCCCGCTGGCCGGCTCTATGCGCCAGCGGAGGCAGGGTGACTAGAGGAGCGCCAGATGTTCCATGCGAAGCCAGGCGTCGATAAGGTCCCGGAGCTTGGCTGCTTCGCGGAGGAGCTCATCGGCCTCGGTGGCGGTCACGGCGTGACCGACGTCGTAGCTGATGAGGTTTCGCTTCTCTCGGCAGCTATCGAGGTAGGAGACGAGGTCTGAGGAAGTGGGGCCGAGGGCGGCTTCGAGCGCAAGGAACGTATTGTAGTGGCCGCCACCTCGTTGCTTGACGCGAAAGCCCGAAGCGCGAACAGCTCGGACTGCGTGAAGTCGCGCGGCGTTGTAGGCCATCTGGAAGCACCCGGCGGCCGAGAGGCCGGGGACTGAGGCGTCGCGGACGCGCTTGCTCCGCGGCCGAGCGAAGTTCAGCGAGTTCCTCCTTGCTGGAGGACTCGCGGGCGGCGCGTTGCTGAGTCAGAAGCTCTTCCCAGGTTATCCTCGGTGCCTACGACGAAGACCTTTTCCTTGGCAAGTACCGCCTGGAGGAAAGGGTCTCGTTCGCGAAGCTTGGTAGCGAACTCCGCCGGTGCGTACACGGTCGGATGGATTTCTCGGCCGAGAGCAAGTTGAAGGCGTCGGAGAGCAGGAGAGAGCCTCCGCAGCGTCACCCTGCCGACGAGGAGGAGGTCGACGTCGCTGGAAGCACGGTCTTCCGCGCGAGCGGTAGAGCCATAGATGAACGCGGCGACAAGGTCCTTGGCCATGGGCTCCAAGGCGGCGCGGAGGCGAGGAACGACGCCGCTGGTCTTTGCGAAGAGGGCGGCGAGTTCCGGCAAGAAGGGGCAGTCGGGGTCCGGCTCGAAGTAGACACGATTCCCGTCCTTTCGACGCCGGAGGATTCCGGCACGAGTGAGCCGTTCGATGTCGCGTTGAAGGCTGGAGGACGGAAGGCCGAGGTGGCGAGCGAGATCGCTCAGATACCAGGACCTGTCGGGGTCAAGAAAGAGCGCTCCGAGGACCTGGCCTCGGACGCCCGGGAAGAGGGCCGTGATGGGAGATGTACGCATTATGCGTGAGTATCTACGCAATTCGCGTATAAGTCAAACCGGTCGGTTTGGTCGAGTCTTCACGAAGGAGTCCTTCGCTCGATAGTGTGAAGGTGTCCACGGAACTCAGGCAACTTGTGCGCTCTCCTATCTCAACAAGAGCGATGGTTTTGAGATCGGTGTCGGTCCGAGCATCGTCGTGGTCGATGAAGGCGTGGGCAAGTCGCTCACCAGCACGACGATCACGCACGACGTCTACGCCTTCATCGATCAGAAGGGACTGATGGCCGGGATGGGCATTCAGGGCTCGAAGATCACGAAGATCTCGAAGTAGAACGCGGCGCCGCGCGAGCGCCGCTCACGCAGAAAGGAGCCAACACCATGTCGAAAATACGCCTCTTACTCGCGGCCGCTGTGATCCTCGGCTTGTCCGCCGCAGTCCTCTACGCTGCACAGCCTCCCACCGGCCAGGGGGCGGAGGCCAACCTGGACGTCCTGGTCGACGCCATTCGGTCCAATCGCCAGGCCCTGGTGGCGGCGAACCTCAACCTGACCGACGAGGAGGCCAGCAAGTTCTGGCCGATCTACGAACGCTATCAGAAGGAGATCAACGCGATCGGCGATCGCCTCATCGGTGTGATTCAGGACTACACCACGAATTTCAGCGACCTTTCCAACGACAAGGCGATGAAGCTCGTCGACGACTACCTCGCCGTCGAGGCGGACCGCGTCAAGGTGAAGCGCGCTTACGTCGACGAGTTCGCCAAGGCACTGCCGGGACGCAAGGTGGCGCGCTTCTACCAAATCGAAAACAAGATGGACGCCGTGATTCGCTACGACCTCGCTGCCACGATCCCAGTGGTGGAGGAGGAGAGGGGCGTCCCGGCAAAATGAGGCGTTCCCTCCGGTTCTACAGATCCTGACACAAGGCCGTGT
>DATFYN010000564.1:0-7367 GCA_035315025.1 Myxococcota bacterium | reverse complement strand
GCCCGGCCGGCACCCAGTACGCGGCTGTACCCCGATTCTGCTGCGGAACGGGGCTGCCGCACGTCCGACAGAACGTGGTGGACCAGCCCGTGGGCTTTCTGTAGACCTGACGCAGATCCTCGCCGGAAAGCCACTTGAAATCAGATGCGGGTACCACGATGACGGCGTTTGAGGCGGCCCCCGAGTTCTTGCGGCACAGAGAGCAGTGACACAGGTAGATCTCACTCACTGCACGGGCGTACTCGAATCGGATGCCACCGCACAGACAACTGCCACGGACCATAATAACGATCCTCCTTCGATTCGTACCGTCGCGCATGGGGTCGCTCGTTCGCCGGCCGTTGCGCAGCGTGGATCGCGAGCGTAGCCTGATCATATGTCGATTGGCCTGTGGCTTCTCGGGGCAGGGGCTCTCGGGTACTCACTCCACCGCCTATGCCTATGGCTGGAACGGCACGGCTACCTCTACTACGTCAACAGTTGGCGCAGCGGTTCGCGCGGATCACTCGGCCTCGCGCTTGCATCGGCGATCGATCCGAATGCGCGCCGCGTACTCGAAGACTCGAAGCCCATCAACAGGCCGAGCGGCTTCAAGTCGTACCGCAGCCGGACGGATCGAATCCCGCTGCATCCGAACATCCCGAGGCATGAGTTCGTGCAGATGGACTCGTGAGAGTGCTCGTCCGATCTCCCGATAGAGGTAGGATTACATGTCTCCTTCAATCCACGCCTTCATGCATGACCGCAAGGAGCGGCAAGAGGCACTCGCGTACTATGCGATGCCAGGACCTTTCACCGATCTTGCTGCACACCGATCGCACGTACGCGACTTGCCAGAGGATCTCGCGGCACTCTGTCGCATCGTACAGGGCCTCATCATCCACCCGTTCCACACCAAGCTCTACGGGCTTGAGCCCCAGTCACTTTGCCAAGACGATGTGCAGATCCGCAGCTCGTCCGAGATGCTTGATCGCGTGCTGGCGCTCGATGCGCGGCCGCTGTCCGAGGAGCGCCGGCCCGACCGTCGCTTTGTTGGCAACTGTCGGCACTTCACGGTGCTGCTTTGCGCGCTCTTGCGCGCTCGAGGTGCTCCCGCCCGCGCCCGTTGTGGTTTCGGCGCATACTTCAATCCGGCGAGCTTCGAAGACCACTGGGTCTGCGAGGTGTGGGATGAGACGCGCGGTGCATGGCGGCTCGTTGACGCTCAGATCGACGAGGTCCAGCGCGGGAAGTTTGGGATCTCGTTCGATCCGCTCGACGTACCGCGGGCGCAGTTCTTGGTCGCCGGAGATGCATGGCAGCGCTGCCGGAGCGAAACCGCGGATCCGCTGCGATTCGGGATCATGAACCTGCGCGGCCTCTGGTTTGTGCGTGGGAACGTAGTTCGGGATCTCGCATCTTTCGCCAAGCGAGAGCTGCTGCCCTGGGACGGCTGGGGCTTCGCTGCGGACGAGGACAGGCAAAGCACTCCTGGTGAGCTTGCGTTGCTCGATCGGGTCGCCGCTCTCACGCAAGCGGACGATTCCCTCCACGAAGAGCTTTTGAAAGTGTATGGCTCGGAACCGGGTGTGCGCGTGCCTCGTGTGATCACAAGCTTCCGGTGGGACGGCAAAACCACGATTGACCTGGGACCCGGCGTCGCTGACTAAAGGGCGAGCGCGACGCGCCCATAATCAAAAAGCCGGAGATCGCGAAACGAAACGGGCCGCACGCAACGTGGCGTACTGATTAAACCCGATGCTGTGCGCAAGCGAAACGGCGGGACCATTGGACAAGAGTGTCTGGTAAAGAACGAGCTTTCCTGCGGAGAGCGCCGCTTCGACCATGGTGCTCATAAGGCGCCGAGCATGGCCGTGGCCTCGGTGCGACGGGTGTGTGATGATGCAGGGGTCGGCAGCATCGCCGGGTTGGGCTCGAAGCTGACCCAGCGAAACGATCTGGGGACCAGAAAACGCGGCCGACACTTCACGGCCGGCGATTTCGATGCCCCCCTGCTCCCATTCCTCTGGAGAGCTGGGAGCACGGACGTTTTCAGCGAGACCCAGCTCCGTCTCGTCCAGTCGCCGCACCCGATCCGAAGGGGTGCGGACGAAGCGGTCGGGAGGAAGCCAGCCCTGGTACGACCGCCCAATGATTCTTGCGGCCGCATCGCCGAGAACGCGACCGACGAACTCAGGGGATAAGAGTTGATGGAGCTCGACGGATCCCAGCGCGCGCTCAAGCGGCGCAACCCATTCCGGAGGGGCCGAGACCACTGCGGAGTTCTCGCGCACAAAGAACCAGACGCCTCGATAGCTGCCGAGCTGAGCGTGCTGGGTAACTACTATGCCATCCTCTTGGAGTGCCGACCCGGGGACTCCGAGGAACCGCGACCAATGCACGTCAGGGAGTTCGATGGCGCTCGTTTTCGCTCCTCATGATGCCTTTCAAACGGATGGCTGCCCGGGCGCGGTCCTACGTCTACCAAGAGCTTATTTCCCCTTGGCCGTTTGGCAGGCGAGGTTGACCCACAAAGCGGTATCGGAAAAGACGCGAGGATATAAGTCGTTGAAGACTGAGGCTGAGCTCGCACAGCAGATTCGCGCTTTAGAGGAGCGATTGCTGGACCCGGAAGTTCGCGCGAACGCCGAGGAACTTGAAGAGCTCCTCGCGGAGGACTTCCTTGAGTTCGGTAGCTCCGGACGGATCCGGAACAAGCAGCAGGTCATTCGATCTCTTAAGCGAGAGCCCGCAACTGGATTTTCGCTCCGGGACTTCCATGCAAGGTATATTGGTCCGGAAGCTGCCCTGGCCACGTACCGCGTCATAGTTGAGGCTGGTCTGCACGAACCATCGCGCTCCTCGCTCCGAAGTTCGATCTGGGTCCATCGGTCAGGGTGCTGGCGCCTCACGTTCCATCAAGGGACTCCGTTGCGGGAATAGCGAGTCGCGTCACAGCACCCAGCAGGCAGTCTGAGCGGGAGCCCGTTGGACGGATGGAGGAAGGCTTGAAGGTTGGAGACTTCCTGCTGCTTGGGCGCGTAAAGCGGCGTCTCATCGAGGGTAACCTTCCAAGTACGCAAGCCTTCGTCTACTTCTGCATCATCACATCGATCGATAACTTGCAGCTCGGCGTACTTCAGGTTTCGCCCTTTCACCCAACCCGCTGGACACCGCTGGCAGTCTGGGGCTCGCTCTTCGAAGGTGGCGTGTTCCTGATCGCCGCGTACCTGCTGAACGGCGTATCGGCCGGGCGCGATTTTCTCACCCGCTACTTTGCGATCTGCGCCGTCGTCGCACTCTGGATTGCGGTGCCCTTTCAGACCCTCATATGGTTGCCCCACATTGTTCCCTCACTGGCGAGCGTTGACTGGTACAACCCGGCGGTCGTGCTCGTGACGAATACAGTCATGTTCCCCTTCCTTGCGCTCCAGATCCGCGACGTGGCAAGGAAGTCTCTCGGCACCGCGTGAACTCTGCAGTCCAATCCGCCGGAGGCGGGCCGGCGGTCCAGCGGTCGAGACTTGGGCGCGGAAATGATGCCAGAGAAACCTGGAGGAACGCGATGCTGAAGTTCGATCACCTGACCCTCCCGGTCTCCGACTGGGAAAGATCCCGCGATTGGTATGTCCGCCACCTCGGGATGAAAGTCGAGTTCGAGATCCCCGATCGGTCCACGGTGGCGGTCCAGGATGACCATGATCTCACGATTTTTTTGCAGCAGTCCGTGTCTCTGGTGCGGTCGGTCGGCGTTGCTCTCTATTTTCAGGTTGCGGATGTCGCAGCCTCCTTCCGCCAGGTTTCGGCTCTGGGCGTTTCAGTCGTTCATCCACCCCGAAAGGTGTTCTGGGGCTACGGCGCCGAACTCTCCGATCCAGATGGATACCTCATTCGGCTGTGGGACCAGCGCTCGATGAAGGAGAGAGGAGAATCCTAATCCCGTCTAGAACGCGCCCGGTAGCCGCGATCCGTTGACGGCGAGAAGGGCATGAGTCCGATGATCGAGGGTGGTGGCCTTTGCGGTGATCGCGCGCGGCTTGCGGTCGTCTTCCGACCTGTATTTTCAGGCCACGCAGCCGGCATGGGGCCTATGGCTATGCTCAAGAAAATGGCGACGAGCATGACCGTGGGGGCCGCGCGGGAAGCGGCCGTAGACTGGCTTTCTGCTGATACGGAACGCCAACCCGGTTTTCGCGGTGCCTACTTCATCGGCTCGAGCGTTCACCTACCGGACGATGCCGAGTTGCCGGCGGACTCGGACATCGATGTTGCGGTCGTGATCGACGAGGCGAAGCCCTCGCTCAAGCCCGGAAAGCTCCTACACCGCGGCGCGCTGCTCGAGATCTCCGTGTTTCCGTGGAAATGGTTCTCCTCTGTTGACGAGTTTTCGTCGTCGTATCACCTCGCAGCAGGATTCCAGACCGATACGATCCTTGCTGATCCCAGCGGTGCCTTGCGCGCGCTTCAGCGCCATGTGGCCCGCTCCTTCTGTGAAGAGGCGTGGGTCCGTCGGCGCTCGAAGAATGCTCTGGCCAAAGTCGAGAAGTTCCTCGCTGGAATCGACGTATCGGCGCCCTGGCACGACCAGGCGATGGGATGGCTGTTTGCCACCGGAGTTACGACGCACGTCCTGCTGGTCGCCGCGCTGAAGAATCCGACTGTAAGGCTCCGATACCTCGCAGTCCGGGAGGTCATCGAGGAGTACGGTCGCCGTAGCCTCTATTCAGATCTGCTCGGGCTGCTGGGCTGTGCGGAGATGACATCAGATCTAGTTGCGCATCACTTGGCTGCTCTTGCTAAGACTTTCGACGCCGCCGCAGCGGTGGCGAAGACTGCGTTCTCATTCAGCTCGGACATCACTTCCATCGCCCGCCCGATCGCCATCGACGGAAGCCGGAAGCTCATTGAGTCGGGAGACCATCGAGAAGCAATATTCTGGATGATCGTCACCTTCGCCCGCTGCAACAAGATTCTTGCCTCCGACGCCCCGCCAACGACCGTGTCAGAGTTCGCCCCTGCCTTTAACGCGATCCTGTCGGATCTGGGTATCCGTTCCTTGGCGGATCTCTCAAGCCGCGGGGATCGAGTTCGCCGCTTTCTTCCAGAGCTTTGGGAGACAGCCGAAGAGATAATCGCCGCGAACCCTTGTGTCGTTCTGTCGCACTCAGGTGCATTGTGACAAGCCCCGGCGAAGGCATTCCTACAGGCGAGGTCGAGATCTTCGTCGAACAAGTCGAAGTCGCGACGGATCGAGCCGCCGTCCGTCGTGCCATCGAGGCGACCCAACCTACGGGTCCGGCGGACGAGATCCGCAAGGGTCTCGCGCTCTATAACGTGGCGAGCAACGGCGAACTCATTTCTCCATTGAACGTATATCTTCGCCAAACCCCGGAGCAGCTTCAGGGTGGTCTTCTCGGGCGTACAGGCGCCTCAGCATTGTTCATCGATGTTCTCTGGATTGCCGAACCCTTTCGCGGCCGAGGCTATGGAAGGCAGCTCGTCCTCGCAGCGGAACGAGAAGCGGTCCGCCGGGGCTGTCATTTCTCGCACGTTGACACATTCAGCTTCCATGCACCCGACTTCTACCGACAGCTCGGCTATGAAGTCTTCGGGGTTCTCGATGGCTACAAGAGTGGCCACGTCCGGTACTTCCTGAAGAAAATGCTCGGATCAGGTGCATAGATCAGAGGTTCCAAAGACGGCGCCCGATCGACAGAGGGGCTCTATGATCAAAGTTTGCGAACTCACCAAGGATGATTCGGGCCATCTCTGTGGCGCTTTCTTGGGAACCGCTTGGGAGCGTCCGCTGACCCACTTTGACCTTCTGCTTGCAGAGCAAGAGAGCGGGCTGCGTACAGTGCTGGTTGCGAGAGTCGATGACCAACTCGTAGGCCACGCAAGCATCTTCTGGAGCCCCGCCTACCCGTACTTTCGGTCGCACATCATTCCCGAAATCCAAGACCTCAACGTGGTTCCTCACGCACGGCGCCGCGGGGTGGCATCTCGTCTCCTGGATGAGGCCGAACGGCGTGTGTCGGTGAACCATGCGCAGGTGGGGATCGCGTTTGGTCTGCATCCTGGCTACGGCGCGGCACAGCGCCTCTACGTGACGCGGGGCTACATCCCGGACGGTCAGGGAATCTTCTGGCGCGATCACTACCCGGGCGAAGGCGAATCTGTCGTGCTGGACGACGATCTAATTCTCCATCTCGTGAAGCCGCTCGGGTAGCCAGCAGGTGGACCTAACGCACGCCGTGGCGGAGAAGATCCTCCTGCGATACGACGCCTCTCTGAGGCTCAAACGGGTGGGGCCCCTCGAGGGAAGTGCCACGAAACGCGCCTTCGAACTCACCTTGGAGGAAGACCGAAGGCTCGTACTCAAGCTCTTCGATCCAGCTCAAGCCTGGCAACTCCAACAAGAAGTGCTCGTGTACGAGCTACTCGCTAGGACGCCGGTGCCGGTGCCCTCGGTTCTCTTCGCCGACGACAGCCGGGAGCTGATCGACAGCGACTACGTGCTCCTCAACAAGGTCGGCGGCGCGATCGTGGCATCTCTTGGTCCGTTGCCGCCCGAAGACGCTCACGCGATCTACCGGTTGATCGGTGAAACGCTGCGTCACATGCACACCGTGACCTTCGACCAGTTCGGCTTCTTCGATCGGCGCGGTCCGGTCGATCCGATCGAGCGCAACCGGGACTTCGTGAGCATTTGGATCGGCAGGGGCCTGGAGCGATTCGGCGCCGCGGGTGGATCCCCTCGGCTCAAGGCGGCGATCGAGCAACGGGTCCGGAACGCGGTGGGCGCGCTCGATGGCTGTGAAGGTCCGGTGCTCTGTCATGGAGATCTTCACGAATCCAACATCCTGGTGTCTGAGGCACCCGAAGGTTGGAAGGTCGAGGGCGTCGTCGACGTCGGGGGGGCCATCGCCGCGGATCCTTTGTTCGACCTCGCTCGTACCGACTATTGGTCCGCTCGCGGCGACCCCACGAAACGGGCGGGTCTGTTGGAAGGCTACGGCGGTCTCCGGAAGGACTGGGAGGAAGCCGTAGCGGTCTATTCGCTCCACCACGCGCTCGAACTGTGGCACTGGTTCCATCGAGCGGGAGAGAGCGACGAGATGATGAGGACGATCATCTCGGACCTGGAACGGCTGGCGAACGACTAAACCTGTCGCTCGTCTTCGCCGTCTGTGGGCTAAGCCTACGGCTTCGCGGTACCGTGCAAGCAACCGTAAAAGATTAGCGCGGCCAAAGCTGGAAGTGAGTTCAATGTAGGTAGTTCGTGCGGGAGCGCTCCAACCGATGACCGACGCGCCGGCACTTGTATTGGGCATCCGGCCACCGCTGCGGTCCAACGAATCCTGGGTCGAGCCCAGTCCGAAAAATAC
>DATFYN010000563.1:0-10087 GCA_035315025.1 Myxococcota bacterium | reverse complement strand
GGACGTGCTCGTCGAACACGAGCTTGACCGCCCGCCTCCAGAGCTCCGTCACGAGCTCCGACTCCGGCCGCTCCTTGCCCGCGTATTCGAGTTCGAGCTTGCCGAGGGTGGAAGGCTCGAGGGCCGGCAGGTCGGAAACCCGCGGCACGGCCTCACGCTCTCCCAAGCGGACCGCGCGGCGCAACGCGTTTGCCACGAGGGTCTCGTAGTTGGCGATCGAGGTGCGCACCGAGACGCCCGAGCTTTGTGATACGTCCGGACTCTTGCGTGCCTGGAGTGTCATCTCCGCAACGATCTCCTGCATGAAGCGCGGCACGTGGACGGTGATTCCGTCAGCCGCCGGGAGCTCCGCCTCCTGGAGCACGATTGCGAGTTCGAGCTCGCGTGTCGCGGGATAGTGGGTGCGGATCTGAGCGGCGTAGCGGTCTTTCAGGGGTGTGATGATGCGGCCGCGGCTCGTGTAGTCCTCGGGATTCGCGCTGGCAACGACAAGCACGTCGAGGGGCAGTCGGATGCGATAGCCCTTCACCTGAAAATCGCGCTCCTCGAGTACGTTGAACAGCCCCACTTGCACCTTCTCAGGCAGATCTGGGAGCTCGTTGATGCAAAAGATGCCGCGATGGGTGCGCGGCAGGAGACCGAAATGGAGGGTGAGCTCGTCCGCCAGCGTGGCGCCACGGGCCACCTTCACGGGATCCACGTCTCCGATCAAATCCGCGATGGACACGTCGGGGGTAGCGAGCTTCTCCGTATAGCGATCGTCGCGCGGGATCCAGACGACGGGCGTCCGGTCGCCGCGCTCGGCCACAAGCGCGCGCGCGTAGGCCGAAACCGGCGCGAACGGGTCGTCTGCAATCTCGCTGCCCTCGACCGCAGGGATCCACTCATCCAGGAGTCCGACGAGGGCACGGATCAACCGCGACTTCGCTTGGCCACGCTCGCCGAGGAAAATGAGGTCATGCCCGCAAAGCAGCGCATTTTCGACGGCGGGAATCACCGATTCGTCGTAGCCGAGAATTCCCGGGAACAGCTTCTCCCCCGCGCGCAGGCGGGCCAGGAGATTCCCGCGCATCTCTTCGCGCAGGGGGCGCGTCGAGATCCCGCCCGCCCGGAGTTCTCCGAGCGTCCGTGCATGGGGGGGCGGGGTCGGCATGGGGACTCCTTCGGGGTTCGCAGTCGGGTTCAGTGCGGCTGCTTGTGGGAGTGCGCTCGCTCCTGCTCGAGGAGCTGGAGCCGCCGCTGGATGATCTCGAGCTCGCCGCCATCGTCCTCGCGCAAGTCCGGGGGTAACGACTCCGCTTGAATCAACCTCGTCGCCGCTTCGATCCGGTCGCTCGGCGCCGGATGGCTCTCGAGGAACGATAAGTCGCTATTCCCGTACTCGCGCTGGATGGTTTGAAAGAAGGTCACAAGACCCTCTGGGTCGTAACCCGCCTTCGGCAGCATCTCCACGGCGAATGCGTCCGCTTCTCGCTCGGCCTCGCGCCCAAAGGAGTTCACATAGGCCATGGCCGCGAGGCCGCCGCCCAGATTTGCGAGGTTTGCAACCGGTCCGACCGGCATGAGGAGGGTGGTGGCAACCACACCGGCCTCCTTCAGCCGGTTCGCATTCTGCGCGCGGTTGTAGTTCTGTGCGACATGGCGCATCACCACATGGCCGATTTCATGCGCCACGACGCCGGCCACTTCGCTCACGCTGCGCGCCTTCTTGAGGATTGCGGTGTGGACATAGACGTAACCCGCCGGACCGGCAAAGGCGTTGATTTCATCGTCGTCCACCACCATGAAACGGAACTTGTAGGGCTGCGGCGACGCGGCGCGAACGATTTCATTCCCAATCTTCTGCACGTACCTCACGACCACCGGATCGGGCTCCAAGATCACCTCGCTCCGTACCTCGGCGTCGAGCTCGGCTCCGAGATCGCTCTCTTCGTCCACCGAGAGCGTGCTGGCGCAGCCCAAAAGCAGCACAGCAGCACAAGAAAGGGCCGCCCAAGGCCGCAGGCTATAACAGCTCGGCCACATCGAAGGGCACCTTCTTCCGCAGCGACTCGGTGACGTGCCGGACGATCGAAAGCACAGAGCGGTCGAAGTTGTCGTTGTCGACAATCGGAATGTTGTAGCGGTCCGCGAGCTCGAGGAAGTGCTCCTGGATGCGAAGGATGGGATCGAGGTGCTCGGCGTAGCGGTGCTGGGGCCGGTGAATCTCATCCCGCTCGCGCGCGGCGAAGCGGCTGCGGTAGGCCTCCGGCGAGAGCGTCGCCACCACGAGAAAGATCACGTGAGCGGTGTGCTCGTAGGCCATGAGGTCGATCATGCCGGGAACGATCGAAACTCCGTCCAGGATCATGCTCGAGCTCTCGGCCACCGCCCGATCCATCATCGCCCGCACGCCCACGGCGACGGTCGCAGCCTGGGCGCGGAAACCCTCGATCACCGGATCCTCCCCCGGTGCGGCCGCAGGATCGCCGGCTTCGTACGACGAGCGATGGATCGCGGGAACAAGGTCAGCGGAGAGCATGATCCGCATGATCTGGCGAATCGAGTCCGTCGACAACACGCGCTGGATCCCGAGCCGGTGCGCCACCTCGAGACCGAGCGACGTCTTCCCGGCTCCCGTGGCTCCGCCGAGCAGCAGGATGACGGGGCGGTCGGGCTCCTGGTAGCGCCGCCAGACGAGGTAGCGCTCTGCGATGCGCGGCCCGATCCGCTTGCGCAGGGTCTCGAAGGCGATCCGCCGTAGCTCTCCCCGTTCGATCTCCCGCACCCCGCGCACCTGCAGCTGGCCTTCGATCTCCCGCGCGACGTCGAAGGCGTCGTTGGGCTCGATGGCCGCCGCAAGTAGGGACTGAGACAGGATCCCCTTCGAGAAGGGAAGCTTTCTCCCATGCCCTGCCACCAGGATGGCTGCGGGTCCAGGGCGCGCCCGACCCTCCTCAGAAACCGCGGCGTCGCCGAGAATCTCACGGACCGACTTGGCGAGCTCCTCGCGGGTCACCACAGGGCGTCCCCGAACGCGCTCACGGACGTCATTGGCGGTGCGGAAGGCGTCCTCGAAAGAGATCCCACGCGCGAGGAGGGAGTGAATCATGATGCCGCGCATGAAGGGGCGGCGGCCTTCGCGGTCCTCGACAAAGGTCCGGGGTCGCTCGGGCGCGGCTTCGGCGCCCAAGCGCTCTTCTTCTTCAGGCGTCGCCATCACCGCCAACCTACCCTACGCGCCAGACCCGTGCGACGTTGCGCCAAAGCCGCTCCCTCCACCCGGGGTTTCCACCGAGAAGCCGCTCCAAAGGACCCGAATGCCACAATTTCGTAGGGTTTTGGGGTTGACTTCGCACTCCCTCGGGGTTTACGGTGCAGCTGGGCCGGTCCGGTTGGGGGGGGTCGATCGGTGTCGAGCGCCTTACCCGATAACACCAGCCGCTCTTACCGCCCCCGCGACGTTTCGCAGATCCTCGGGCTCTCCCGCCGCCAGCTGCAGTACTGGGCGCAAACCGACCTCGTCCGCCCATCGGCCTTCACCGAGGGAGGACATCACCGGTACAGCTTTCAGGATCTGGTGGCGCTCAAGGCCGCGAGACGACTCATCGATGCAGGCGTCTCCGTCCAGCGCATCCGCAGCAGCATCCAGGCGCTCCGTAAACTTCTGCCCTCCGTCCACCAACCCCTCGCGGAGCTCGTGCTGGTGGCGACGGGTGACGTCGTGTTGGTGTTCCGCGAGGGAGCGGCGTTTGACGCTGTTTCCGGGCAAGAGTGGGTCTTCGAAATCGCGCAGCTCATGCGCGAAATCGATGCCTGGAGAGACGACGTCGCCGCGCTCCCGCGACGCGCACGCACCAGAGTCCGAGCGCTGGGCGCGCGAAGCAGGAAGCAGGCGTAGCGCCTCGCGTGGTCGGCGCTCGTCCGGCCCCCCCCAGCCGGATTGCTTGGTCGGTCCGTCGAGATTGGTTCTCCGGCATCGGGAGCGGGGGGGTCCATGCGCATCATCGCAATCGTGAACCAGAAGGGCGGCTGTGGAAAAACGACGACCACGGTCAACCTCGCCGGTTGCCTCGCGGCCAACGGTGCCGCGGTGCTCGTCGTCGACCTCGATCCGCAGGCGCACGCGACACTGGCGTTGGGGATCGACCCGGAGAGCGTGGATCGAAACCTCTACGATGTGCTTGCGGACGCGGAGACCACCGCGCAGATCGGGGCGGTCATCGTCGAGACCACGCCCGGGATCGCTCTCGCGCCGGGTGGGATTGTGCTCTCCGCGCTCGAGCAGAAGCTCGCCGCCGAGCGTGCGGAAGCGCGGACCGAGCGTCTCGCGATTGCGCTCACCCATCTGCCCCGTCCCTACGACTTCGTCCTGATCGACTGTCCGCCGAACGTGGGGCTTCTTACGTTCAGCGCCCTGCGCGCCGCGCACGAGGTCATCGTGCCGCTCGAAACCAGCTTCTTCGCCATTCACGGCGTCCAGAAGCTGCTCGACACGATCGGCCTGCTCACCGAGCGAATCGGGCGCTCTCTCGAGGTGCGGATCTTGCCCACGCTCTACGATGGACGCACGCGCTACGCGCGAGAGACGCTCGCCGACATCCGCGAACTGTTTGGTGAGCTTTGCTTTGATGCGGTGATCCGCTCGAACGTCAAGCTTCGAGAGTGCGCGCAGCGGGGCGTGCCCGCGGCGCGCTTTGCTCCGAGCTCCAACGGGGCCGTCGACTATGCAGCGCTCGCGCTCGAGGTTCGCGCCCGCGCTCCGAAGCAGCTGGAAGCGGCCGCGCACACGCTGCCGAAAGCGGCGCAGGATCGACCCGCTCCCGCCACGCGACAGGTCGTCGTGCGCTTCCGCGACGAGGGTGCACTGGACGTGCGGATCGCCGGAGACTTCAACGGCTGGGTGCCGGACCGGGGTGTTCGCTCGCAGGTCGAAGCCGAGGGAGAATCGCGCGTGTGGACCAAGGTCCTCGAGCTCGAACCCGGAACCTACCAGTACCGGTACGTGGTGGACGGATCTTGGCGAGAGGATCCGGAGAACCCCCAGGCGGTGCCGGGCCCGGGTGGAGCCCGAAACTCGCTCTTGGTCGTCCGCTAGTGCGGGCCGGGCTGCGAGGCGCTCCATCCGTGCCGCGCTCGCTCGAGGATGTGCTCCATTTCTTCCTGCCCGAGGTGGAGGGCCAGAGCTCGGCCCAGCGGCGCCGAGCGAGAGTGTCGGCCCAGGCCATCGTGGGCGTCCCGATCGGCGACTCCGACGTGGTTCGCGCCGCCTTCGTATGGAACCTCGCAGTGGAAATCTCGCGGGCTGGGGCGTCCGCCACCGTCCTGACCCCGGCCGCCGGGGACAGCTCCTCGCTTTGGCCGGACCCGGGGCGCGGGCCGATGGGCAGCGAGCTCGTGCTGACCTTCGCAGACGGGATGGCCGATCTTGCCCGCGCTGCCGTCGATCTCGCGCAGACGCGCGCCGCCGAATCGCCCGGGGCTCCGGGCGTTGTACTCGTCCGCCTGCCGCTTGCCTGGCTGCCCAAAGCAGCCGACGCGCGCCCCCTGCTCGGCCGTGTGCTGCTATTCACCTCACCCGATGCCCGTGATCTGCTTGAGACGTACGCTTTGGTGAAGCGCGTCGTCTCTTTCGCCCCGATCTCAACGATCGGAATCACCGTCCACGGGGTGCGTTCTGTGAGAGAGGCGCGGGGAGCCTTCTCGCGGCTCGCGGCTGCGAGCGAACGGCACCTCTTTCGAGCGCTCGTGAGCTACGGACTGGTCGTCGACGACTTGCACGTGTACCGCTCCATCCTGAACCGTCACGCGGTGGGACTCGCCCACCCCCAGGCCGCCGCGAGCCGTTCGATCGGGGAGGTGGCGCAGCTCCTGCTCGGCGACCTCGCGGGGGAAGCGGCTCGTGGCTGAGCTCCAGCTCCTCGGATCGCTGCCACAGGCGGAGCTGCACGAGCGGGTGCGCGCCCGGATGGCGGAGTTCGGCGGAGCCCTCCGCGTCATCGCCGAGGACCTGCTCGGAGCGGACACGACGATCGACTGGATCGCCGTGGACGGGCAGGGCCAGGTGGCGGTGGTCCTTCTCGGACAAGCGGGCCGAGAGCTCGAACTCATCGCAACCGGCGTTGCGCAGCGGGCGTGGGTGAGCGCCCGGCTCAAAGACTGGCTGCAGCTCGCCCCCAATCTCGGGCTACGGCCCGAGGCGAAAGTCCGGCTCCTGCTGATCGGGACAGCGTTCGATGGGACCGCCCGCCAGGCGGCGGCGGCCCTTGGCGAGGCGCTCGAGCTTTGGACCTACCGCTGCGTGCGCAATGGCGCTGGCGTCGACGTCCTTTTGGAGCGGGTCTCCGGCGGCCCGGCCCCTCATTCCTCCGGTTTTCGCTCCCATTCCCCCGCCCCTCCCACCACGTCTGCCTTCCGGAGCGATCTTTCCGACGCCCAGCTCGGCCTGAGCCCTGCCGAACGAGCCGAGTTCGAGGGCGCCTAACCGCCCGGGTAACAATTCTCGTCCCTTGGCTGACAATTTTTGACACCTCCTCGAAGCTCTTGGCCACTCCCAATACGGGGGCCCCCGCCCGGCGGGCGGGGGATCGGGAGAATGGACCTGGGGCTGGGGAGGATCAGTGTGTCTGCAGCTGAGGTGCGTCGGAGCGACTCCACCACCGAGCCCGCCACGGACGAACGGCTCGTAGAGCGCGTCCTGGGGGGCGATAAAACGGCGTTTGAGTCTTTGTACTCCCGCTATTTCAATCGGATTTTCCACTATCTCGAAAAGCGCTTACGCAACCGCGCAGACACTGAGGAAACCGTCCAGGAGGTGTTCTTCAACGTCTTCTCATCCATCGACTCCTATCGTGGTGAGGCGCCGTTCGTGGCTTGGGTCTTCGGGTTAACCCGTCGCACGCTAGCCCGACGGTTCAAGAAGAAGCGCCACGCGACCGTCCCGCTCGGAGAGGACGAGTTGGAAGGGGTGGACCTCTTGCTCTCGAGCATCCGGCGCGAGCCCGACCCGCTCGAGGCCTATGAGGCCACCGAGCGGCTGGCGCGGATGACGGCGGCTGTCACTCAGGAGCTCTCGAGTGAGCAGTGGAATCTCTTCCGTCTTCACCACTTACAAAACAAGCCGATTCAGGAAATCGCGCGCGACTTGGACAAGAGCGTCGACGCGGTGAAGTCGAATCTCTACCGCGCGCGGAAGCTGCTGCTCGCCCGATAGACCGCGTTAAGGTCTAGGGATGAACGCGGATCCCTTCGGAAGCGATCCTGACGATCCCTTGGATGTGTGGCTCGGGGAGCCTGCCGGGCACGCTCCGATTGCCGGGACGCGGCTGCAGCGGTTTGAGTTCGCGAGTCGCGGCGACCGGGTGCCGGGACGGCTTCTTCTCCCAGAGCTTCGGGGACCGAGGTATCCCCTCGTCCTGCTCCAGCACGGAGCCGGAGGCTCGAAGGAATCCCCCTACCTGGATACCGCCGCGGGGCCATGGGTACGAGCGGGTGCAGCCGTCGCCTCCATCGACTTCCCGCTTCATGGCGAGCGAGCGAGTGCAAAGCTCTCCGCGCGCGTTTTGACCGAGATCGGCGCCGCTCTGGCCCGGACCGATGGGGTCTCCGGGCTTTGGGTGGAGTTCGTGCACCAGGCGGTGTGCGATCTGCGCCGCGCGCTCGATGCGCTGGCGGCCCACCCTGAGCTTGAGACGAGCCGCTGCGCGTACGCAGGCTTCAGCATGGGGACGATCCTCGGCGCTTCCTTTTGCGGTGCCGACCCTCGCCCGTGCGCCGCTGCGCTGGCAATCGGCGGCGGCGGCTTTGGCCCCTCCGAGGTCGACCCCGCCCGCTGGATCGGGCGCTTCGCGCCGCGGCCCGTGCTGTTCGTGAACGCGTCGCGGGACGAACGGGTGCCCCGCGCGGCCAGCGAAGCGCTCTTCGCCGCTGCAGGGGAGCCGAAGGAAATCGCCTGGTTCGACTGCGGCCACTCCGAGCTGCCGGGTGCTGCCCTGAAGGCGATGTGGACTTTCTTAAGGCGCCACCTCTTGCTCGCCTAGACGCGCGACGCCGCCGGCGGATATCGCAAAGCGAGGAGCGTCCCGCTGCTGACCAGGACCGGGAGGAAGAGAAAGTTGAGGCCCGGCACGAGGAAAGCGAGGAAGGCGGTCCCTCCGTAGCCGAGCATCATCGCAGCATGCTCGACGACCCAGCGCCGTCGGGTGGCGAAGGGCACCCCGCGACGATCCAGCGTGTACGCGGCGTAGCTCAGTGGGAGAAAGAGCATCGTGACGAGCACGAGGGCGGGAGCCGCCACCACCTGGCCGCCAGGCACCACGAGCCCCAGCACGACGATCGTGCCCTGGAGAAGGAGGAAGAAGACGCTGCGGCGGAGCTCCTCGCGAGCCGCGCGGGCGGCGTCGCGCAGGAGCCTCCCGAGCCCACCCTCTCCTGCGACCTTCACCGTACCGAGGGTGAGGGCTTCGACCCGCCGGGAGAGCGCATCGAGGAACGGTGCGGAAAGAATGCTCGCGCTCAGGAAGGCGAGTACCAGCGCGCTTGCGGCGGCCGCGACAAACAGCACAAGACCGACAATTCCGAGTACCGCCCGGGCCGGAGCCACCCAGAGCCACGAGACCGCAGAGTCGGCATGAAGAACCGGCATCCAGCCCGTGACAAACGCATGAAGCGGCGCCGCGTAGACAATCACTGCGGCCAGTGCAGCCGTGCACGTCGCCGCCGACGCCAGGAATGGGACGAGAGCCACACCCCATAGGGCGCGCTCGCGACGCAGCATCCGCCAACCGTCGAGGTGAAGCCGCGCCCCTTCCGCCAACGCCCGGATCGTGCGAGAGGGCCTCATTTGCTTTGCTCCCGGAGTCGCGGCCGGGCCGGCGCGCGCCCACCCTATGCTAGGGTCTGCGCCAACGCGCGCCCGAGCTGCCCGGTCGCCGCAGCGCCCATCACGAGCGTGTAGGCGGAACGCGCTCCCCCGATCGAGGAGGTTCCATGGTCCCGCGCCTTCGTCTTGCTGCCGCGGCCTGCGTGCTCTGCGTGCTCTCGCTCGCGTGCTCGCCCCGCGAGGGCGCTTCGCCGGAGGCGAGTCTGGCGGGTCGACAGGTCGTGGCCGAGATCGCCGGCAAGCCCGTGACCCTCGTCGAGCTCGACGCGTGGATCAAAGAGGATCTCTACAAGCACGAGGTCGCTCAAAAGAGCGCTTCGGAGATTTTCGATCTGCGCTCGGAAGCGCTCGATCGCATGCTGGCCGAGCGGCTTGTGGCCGAGGAGGCCCAGCACAGGGGGATCACGATCGAGGATCTGATGAAGCAGGAGAGCGCCAAGGCACCAGGGGTCACCGACCAGGAAGTCTCGGCGTTCTATGACCAGAACAAGGCCCGCGTCGGTAACCAGACGCTCGAACAGCTGGCGCCGCGCATTCGCACGCACCTCGAGCATCAGAAGAAACAAGAAGCCTGGACACAGTACCTGAACAACCTGCGCGAGCAGGCGAAGGTCGTGGTCCTGCTCGAGCAGCCCCGCGTCAAGGTCGCCGCCGACGGTCCCGCCCGGGGACCGCAGGGCGCTCCCGTGACGATCGTGGAATTCAGCGATTTCGAGTGTCCGTTCTGCCGCCGCGCAGAGACTACGGTGAAGCAGGTGCTCGACCGCTACCAGGACCAAGTGCGTTTCGTCTATCGCCACTTCCCGCTGGAAATCCACCCGCGGGCGCGGCCCGCGGCCGAGGCGGCCGCGTGCGCCGACGAGCAGGGGCGGTTCTGGGACTACCACGAGAAGCTGTTTTCGGGCGGGCTCGAAGATGCCGATCTGCAGCGCTATGCCAGCGAGCTCGGCCTCGACACCGCAGCCTTCCAGCAGTGCGTCTCCCAGCATAAGACGAAGGACGTGGTGAGCTCAGACTTCGAGGCCGGTAAGGCTGCAGGGGTCTCCGGCACTCCGGCGTTCTTCGTGAATGGCATCATGATCTCAGGTGCGCGTCCGGTCGATTCCTTCACGAAGGTGATCGACAAAGAGCTCCAGCAAGGCGCGAAGGCGGGCAGTTAGCCCGCATTTCTCACCAGGTGGAATGAGTCGGCGGTTTTGAATCACGAAGGCGCTTGCAGCGAGTTCG
>DATFYN010000562.1:0-7677 GCA_035315025.1 Myxococcota bacterium | reverse complement strand
CCTTCCCCAGCACAGCGGTGCCGGCAACGGCAGATTCTGGCGCAGACAAAGCGGTGGAACTGGGAGTTAAGTTCAAGACTGACGTACCTGGCACGATCACCGGCATCCGCTTCTACAAGGGGAGCGGCAACACCGGGACGCATGTTGGCAACCTGTGGTCCAGTACCGGTCAGCGCCTGGCATCGGCTACCTTCAGCGGTGAGACCGCCTCCGGATGGCAGCAGGTGAATTTTTCCACTCCGGTGTCCATCACCGCTAACACCGTCTACGTGGCGTCGTACCATACCAACACGGGGCACTACAGCGACGACCAGAACTACTTTGCAAGGAAGGGCGTGGATAACCCCCCATTGCATCTATTGCGGGACGGCGTGTCGGGCTTCGACGGCGTATTTGCCTACGGCTCGGCAAGCAGTTTCCCGACAAACGGCTGGCATGCCTCCAACTACTGGGTCGACGTTGTCTTCAATCCAGGGACTGCGCCGATACAACTCCCGCCGAGCACCTTCAATATCTGGCCAAGCAATGGGGTGCCGCTGACGGCAGACTCCGGTCCAGACAACCCGGTAGAGCTGGGAGTGAAGTTCAAGACTGACCGGGCTGGCACCATCCTCGGCATCCGTTTCTACAAGGGGAGCGGCAACACGGGGACGCATGTCGGCAACCTCTGGTCCAGCACCGGTCAGCTACTGGCATCGGCCACCTTCACCGGTGAGACCGCGTCCGGCTGGCAGCAGGTAACCTTTTCCACTCCAGTGGCGATCACCGCCAACACCGTCTACGTGGCGTCCTACCACACCAACACGGGACACTACAGCGACGACCAGACGTATTTTGCCACGGCTGGGGTGGACAATGCGCCGCTGCATGCACTTGCAGACAGTGTGTCGGGCTCTGACGGCGTGTTTGCCTACGGCTCGGGGAGCAGCTTTCCCACCCAGGGCTGGAATTCCTCCAACTACTGGGTCGACGTGGTGTTCAAATGAGGCAGCATACGCGTAGATAGCGGTGGAGGATTCAGCGTCACCGAGTCTTCAGCAGCCTCGCAGGTACGGGAACGACGGCGGTTCGCTCTTCCTTCGTCGGTCGGCCTGAGACGCAGCTGTTTCCCGTGGGACGGTACCCAAGCGCGGGACAGGCGCGAGGCGGCGCGGGAAAGCTGCCGAGGGCATGCGTTGCCTCACGGAGCCGCGAGCCTCGTGAACCGGAATTCGACCTTCGGCGCGCCGGCAGGTTTGCCGTCGATCTCGACGTACGGGTAGATGAAGTAGTTAAGCGGCTCGCCTTTTTGGGGAGGGTTCAGGACAATGTCCCGGCCGGCCGAGAACTCAATCCGGTCGCTCGGAAGCGTGCCGAAGTATGCGTCGGGAGTTCCGTGCTTTCTTGCTTCGCTTACGTCTACTGGTATCCAGCCACGGTCCGCTAAATAGAACTGCGCCCAGCAGTGATAGCCGCCAATCGGCCCTTGGTCGCCTTCCGGAATCGGGAAGCCGATCAGGAAGCGGCCGGGGATACCCTGGCTGCGCAGCATGCCGATGAAGAGCGAATGGAAGTCGGTGCAGTTGCCGCGCTTATTGGTACAGGCCCACACGGCATCCCCGCGACCCCAACCGGTGCCGTCCTTGTTGTAGGTCATGGTCCGGTAGACATAGTCGTAGAAAGCGCGTGCCTTCTCCGCCTGCGTGTCGTGACCCCGGGCGGCCTGGTCGGCGACCTCGCGGATAATGCCCGTGAGCGGGACCAGCTGGTCCGGCAGCAGGTAAAGGTCTGGTCTGAGGCTTGGCTCCGCCGAGGCGGCGCCCAGTGAGATGCCGACGGAGCGCCGGCGTTCCACCCGTACGTGGAGGACGAGGTCGGGGGTCCTGGCGGAGGTGGGTCCCTCGGCGAAGACCATGCGGTCGTTGAACCTCGACTCCTGCGTGATGCGCCAGGCCCACGGGGAGTCGACCCGCACGTCGAGGACCCGCTGATCCCCATTCTCAGCGGGGTAAGGGACCCACAGCGTTGCCGACAATCCGCCCGGGCCGACATCGGCGAGGTGCACGCGATACTCGAACTCGTACCGCGCCGAGTTCTTCCACGGGTCCGGCTGCGACCCGAGGGCGGAAGCACCAGCCAAAACCGCGAGGGCGACCGCCGGACCCACCGCACCTCGTCGCACTTCGAGTCCTCCTACAAAATATCCCCCGACGGACGAGCACCCAACGCGTCGCCCTCGGGCCGAGCGGCGGGTACCCAGCGAGAGCCCGTGTCTCTCCTCCCTATTGGCTCGAAAGACCGATGTACGTCAAGTCGAAACCGGTCGTCCTAATGCGCTTGGGCTCGATGCCCAGACTCGCATCGCCGAGACGGTGCTCTCCGTGAAGCTCGAATTTCGGTTGAACATCCTCTGTCCGGCGAAAATGCGGGGCCGGTATCGCGACACCGTACGCTCCGAGAGTCGGACTCAAGCTCAGGTCGAAACCGTGCATCAGCTGGCCACAGCGACTCCCGAGGGTCGATCCGGATCTTGGATCCGACCGCGGCGTTTCCACAGCACTGCGCGCAGATGTTCCCCGTGTGCGTCACCGCAAGCTCCGCTTCATCGAGTGCATGAGCATCATCCACCGCGTTCTTCTCAAACACGAATCCGCGCCCGGTCCGTACTCCCGGCGGCGCTTCGGGCTGTGGGCGTGTCGAGAGACGCGACGAACTCGGATAGAATCTCACCGTTTCACCGGCGCTCTTCATGGAAATCCGAGGAGGCAAGATGAACCGAGGAGTGGGGATCGGGAGGACGATCGCCGAGTCGACGCCGGCCTTTCCTCCCGTGCCGAGGCCGCCGGCGAATGCGCCCCACGTGGTGATCATCGTGCTTGACGACCTTGGCTTCGCCCAGCTCGGATGTTTCGGCTCCGACGTCGCCACACCGACCATCGATCGACTCGCCGCCGGCGGACTCCGGTTCAATCAGTTTCACGTGACGCCCTTGTGCTCGCCCACCCGCGCCTGCCTGCTGACCGGTCGGAACCACCACGCGGTAGGCATGGGCTTCCTGACAGACATCCCTATCGGCTTCCCGGGTTACAACGGTCGGATCCCTCGGTCGGCTGGCACGTTACCGCGGATCCTGCGAGAGGCGGGCTACAGCACATTCGCAGTCGGGAAGTGGCATCTCACTCCGCGGTGGGAACAGAATGCGTCGGGACCCTTCGAGCGCTGGCCGCTCGGCCTCGGGTTTGAGCGCTATTACGGCTTCCTCGCGGGCGACACCAATCAGTGGACGCCAGAGCTAGTCCGCGACAACGGCTTCGTGGAGCCTCCTCGATCGCCTGAGCAGGGGTACCACCTGACCGAGGACCTCGCAGACACCGCCATCCGATTGATTCAAGACCAGCAGCAGGCTGCTCCCGGGAAGCCGTTCTTCCTCTTTTTCGCCACCGGCGCAGTGCATGCTCCGCATCATGTCGCGCCCGAATGGATCACCCCCTACCGGGGCCGTTTCGACGATGGCTGGGAAGCGTGGCGCGAGCGCACCTTTGCGCGACAACGCGAGTCCGGGATCGTGCCGGCGAGCACGACTCTTACCGAGCGTCCGTCGTGGGTACGGGCATGGGACCGGCTCTCAAACGAAGAGCGGTGCGTGTATGCCCGGATGATGGAGGTCTTTGCCGGCTTTCTGACGCACACCGACGCGCAGATCGGTCGCGTCTTCGATTTCCTTGACCAAATGCGCGTACTCGACAATACGCTCGTTCTGGTTCTCTCCGACAACGGAGCGAGCGCTGAGGGTGGGCCCACGGGCCTGTTCAATGAGCACAGCTTCATTCAGAACCTAAGCGACGAGGTGGCTCGGACCGCAGCGCGTCTCGACGACCTCGGTGGGTTTCGGGCGTACAATCATTACCCCTGGGGTTGGGCGTGGGCCGGGAATGCGCCGTTTCGCCTCTGGAAGCGCTTCACATGGCTCGGTGGCGTACGCACACCGCTGGTCGTGCACTGGCCACGGCGCATCCAAGCCGTTGGCGGTGTGCGATCCCAGTTCTGTCATGCAATCGATCTCCTACCGACCGTGCTCGACGCCGTCGGCATGGAAGCGCCCGAGTCGATCGACGGCGTCGCGCAGCAGCCGATCGATGGCGCGAGCCTCCTCCCTTGCTTTCTTGACCCGGTAGCAGAATCGCCGCGCCGCACGCAGTACTTCGAGATGGCGGGGAGCCGCGCGATCTACCACGCCGGTTGGAAGGCGACGACTGATCACGTGGGGGATCAGCTCGCCATCGAACGCGCGCTGGTGTCAGGAAGTCACGATTTCGACTCCGACCGCTGGTCGCTCTTCCACCTCGACGAGGATTTCTCCGAAGCGCAGGACCTGGCCGACGCGCAGCCCGAGCGTGTACGGAAGCTCGTCGAGCTCTGGTGGGCTGAGGCCGGACGGAACCAGGTGCTGCCGCTCGAGGACAGCTTCCTCGGCCGTACCCGCGCGATCGTGCGTCCACCGGGTGGCTTCCGCTGGCGCGTTGAGCTGCGTCCGGGTGGCGGTCCAGTCTCTGAGGAAGCGCTGCCGATGCTCATGGCCGGGTTCGTGCTCGTTGCCGAGTTCGACCTGCCGAGCGGCCCTGGCGAGGGTGTGATCGGCGCGCTCGGCGACTGGAGCAACGGATGGGCCTGCTACCTCCTACGTGGCCGGCCGGTCGTCACATTCAATCTCTTCGGTGTGGCCTACAGGATCGCAGGCAGCGGGGCGATCGCGGCTGGATCGCATCGTCTCCGGTTCGAGTTTTCGCGCGCACCGGCCGGGGGCGGCACCGGAAACCTCGCAGTCGATAACCAGACCGTCGCTGAGGGCCGCATCCCCCGCGATCTGCCGATTCGCTGGCAGATTGGCGGCGCGGGCTTCCTTGTGGGCCACGACCGCGGCTTCCCTGTTTGCGACGACTACACACCCCCGTTTGCGTTCAACGGTACGCTGCGCCGAGTGCTGCTCGAGGCGCCGTCGTTCGCGCCCCGCGATCGTGCGCAAGAGATCGCGATCGCGCTACGTCACGAGTAGCGTAGCGACGCTCTTGAAGGGACGGCGCGCAGATTCCGGCTCACGGCGGCCCCGCGATCGTCTGCGGAAGGGGACGCTTCACGAGGTTCGTCGGGCGGACCTGACCCATTGCCGCGTAGCTCTCCGCCGCGAGATCGACGAGATCGTCTTCGAGCTTACCCTGAAAGCGCTCGAGAGCTGCACTGTCGCTGAGACTTTCCGGCGCAAAGTACGGGCCGCGATAGTAGTAGGTAATCCGATTAAAGGGAAGTGGGATCGCGGTGCGGTCCCACGTAGGGAGGCGGAGACACCGGCGATACCAGGTGCGCACGAGCGCGATGGGCTTCCCGCAAGTGCTCGCGACAACGATTCCTCCGGTCTTCATGCGATATGCGGGACCCCTCGACCCATCGACCGTGAACCCGTACAGCACTCCGTGGTGGTCGCGCATGTGCGCGACGAGGTCGCCGATCACACCTTCGCGGTGACGCGAGCGCGATGTCGTCGAGCCGCCGCGGAAAACGGTATAGCCGCAGCGCAGGAGCAGCCGCGTGATCACCTCGCCGGCGTCACCGGCGCTGGCCAGGGTGTGGCCGTGGACTCCGGCCCACCAATACCCGTAGGCGACGGTGAACACCTCCTCGTGCCAGAGAAGCGCAACCGCGCCGTCGTACTCGTTGCACAGGCTCTGGAGCTCGCCGAAGTTCCCAAGATCGACTCGACTCGTCGACCAGACGAGCCGCATGTACAGCATGTAGAGCGCCGGCGCGAGGGCCGCGGTGAACGCTGCGAGAGGTCGCGTGAAGAAACGGCGCACGCGGCGGCGTGCGTGCGTCAATGCGCTGCGGCTCCTAGGCTTCATTGCGCGGGCTGAACCCCTCGGACGAGGGGCTTGGGCTTCATGCTTCCGCTCGCTCCTGCACCTTGAGGGCCACGATCGCGATGCGTAGCGCCTCTACTTCCCAGAGATATCCACAACGGATTCCCTGCTGCTGTTCGAACGAGAGGACCCCGTCCGTTGTGAGTCCCCACTGTCGTGCAAGATGCTCATAGTGGGCACGCAGATCCTCGAGCACTTCGATCGCTTCGTGCTTGTTCATCAATCCCTCCGGCTCGTCCCGGACGCGCCGCCGTCCGAATCGTTCGGTGCCGGACCGCCACTCTACAGCTTTTGTGCTGCTGATGCGCGGCCGCATCGGGGCGAGCGCTTCGGAGGCGGCACGACGCAATCGCACGCCTCCGAGGCCTTCAGGTCGAAAACGCAAGGCTCGCCAGCAAGGCAACTCCCGCAACAAGGAGAAGTCCGCCCGAACCCCGGTACACCCAGTGCAGGATGCGCTCATCGAATCGGTCGCGGACGAGCCCCACGCCGCCGAGCAGCACCAGCCACCAAAGGAGGGACCCAGAGAAGACCCCGAGCACAACCGTCGCTGCGGCGCGCCCATCGAGCTCCTCCGCAGCGAGCCCAAGGGCGGCGGACACGGCCGCTATGGTCAGGAGCACAAGCGGGTTTGTGAGCGTGAGGAAAAACGTCGAGACAAAGGCGCTCACGAGATCCTGTGCTCCGGTGGCCGAATGCGGCCAAGCCACCTCGCCGCGAAAGGACCGCGCACCCAGAATGCACAGGACGAGGCCGCCCCCGAGGCGCAGCGCTGTCTCATGAGCGAGCAGAAAGCTCGCCACGACACTGATGCCGAAGGCAGCCACCGCACCGTAGAAAGTGTCGGCCAGCGCAGCGCCGCAGCCTGACACAAGTCCGAAGACAAAGCCCCCGGTGAGCGTGCGGCGGATGCAGAGGACATTCACAGGGCCAAGCGGCGCTGCAATCGAGAGCCCCACCAAAAGTCCGATCCAATAGACTCCCACGCGCTCCGCCCTCTCCCGGCTTCCCGTTGGCGAATGATCCTCGCCGTCCCTTCGCGCCGCCGAGGCGGAGGAGTAGCGCGGCGGTGCCCTTGCGGCTTCCGCAGCGATCCCTCGGGCTCGGTCGGGGAGGCAATCGGAAGGGCCGCATCGGAAGAGGCTCGCCAGAGCGCCTCTGAAGCCGATCCTTCCAACGAGGTCTCACCCGCGACTCCGATACTGCGCTCGCTGTCTGAGAGCATGAGTTGAGGCACGTGCTCTTATGCACTGCAGCGAGCCGCCAAGCTGCCGCAGGGGCCAAATGACGCGAAGCTAAGTTATGAAGTAGACCGGGATCAGCCACCACCCAGGCGCCAGAAGACCTCCTCGGCGGAAGATCCCGGTGCCGAAGCCCTAGACGCCAATCTGGTGATGCGGCTTGCGATGACGGAGCAAACGTCGTCTGCATCCTTCACGCCGCGGACCTTGAGTTCTAATGGGAGGACCCGTTTAACAACCACAATCATCTGCGCGGTGGTCACCTCGCGCGCCTCGAGACCCGCACTCTTGAGCGCGAACCGAACCGTCCCACGGGCGCTCAGGCTATCAAACGATCTGACCTGCTCGAGCTCCGTGCAGGTGCGTTGGAAGACCGCGGACTCGTTCATCCGGTCACCCCCCGCTCATTGCTGCGCGTGCCAAGACGCGTCGCTTGCAGGCCGGAGAAAGGAAGGCAAACAACACAGAATCCTGGCGCAACGAGCCCTGGCGGCACGACCAAGAGAGTCCCGATGAGTAGGTTAGCGATGATAAAGGACACCCCG
>DATFYN010000561.1:0-3287 GCA_035315025.1 Myxococcota bacterium | reverse complement strand
GGATGCGCGGACGTTACACCTCGCCCGCTTCGGCGCCGGACCATGCTCTCTTCGAGCCGGTCTCCCTTCCGACTCGAGGGGGTGCTGCGGGGGTGGGGCGGGCTTGTCCTCCGCCCCCTCCTGCAGCACTGCCGCGTGAGGTCGCTATGAACATCCTTGAAGCGATCGCCGATCGAAGCCTCCTCGGCGCCTCGCCGGCTTTGCACGATCTCTCGACCTGGCGGCCTTGGTTGACGTTCCTTGCAGCGGTCTATGGGCTGCCGCTGGACGCCGAAGGCGAGGCGCTCTTCCGCAAGTGCACGGGCCGGTCGACCTACAACCCGCCGCCTGGTGGCTGGCCGGAAGTCGTGTGCATCGTGGGGCGCCAGGCCGGCAAGACACGTGCGGCATCGCTGCTCGTGGCCTATGAGGCGGCCTTCGCTGCGGACACTCACGACGGCGAGGCGTATGCGCTGCTCATCGCGCAAGACTGGCGCTCAGCGATTCGGACGAGCTTCTCGTATTTGAGTGCCGCACTCGAGGCGTCGCCCGTCCTGTGTCGCTCCATCATCCGCGAGACGGCCGACACGATCGACCTCGAGAACGGCGTCCGCGTTGGCGCTTATCCGTGCCGGCCTGCCGCGATCCGAGGCCTGCGGGCCCGGATCGTGGTGCTGGACGAGCTCGCCTTCTTCCGCAATAGCGAGGGCTCCGCAGTCGACACGGAGATGCTGCGTAGCGCGCGCCCGACGCTCGCGACGACGGGCGGCAAGCTCGCCATCATCTCGAGCCCCTACGCCCAATCTGGCGAGGTCTGGGAGCGTCACCGAAAGTACTTCGGCCGCGACGGCGCGCCGACGCTCGTGTGGCAGGCCGACGCGCCGACCATGAATCCGACGCTGCCCGTCGACTACCTCGAACGGATGCGCGTGGACGACCCGGAAGCGTATCGCTCGGAAGTGCTCGGCGAGTTTCGGGTGGGCATTTCTCAACTATGCGACCCGGAGCAGCTCGAGCGTTGCGTGGTAGCTGGCCGGCGCGAGCTCTTGCCCGTCGATGGGCTCGAGTACCTCGCCTTCTGCGATCCCTCGGGTGGGCGCGCAGATGAGTTCGCTGTGGCGATCGGCCATCGCCAGGCGAAGGACTGCGTCGTCGACGTCGTTCGCTCATGGGAGGCTCCGTTCGAGCCGCTGGCCGTCGTCCGCGAGGCGGCCGTGCTTCTGCAGCGCTACCGCGTCAAAACTATCGTAGGCGACCGCTACGCCGGCGAATGGCCGCCTGAGGCATTTCGCCAGCGAGGCGTCAAATACGAGCCGTGCCCCATTGATCGCTCGCAGCTCTATCTCGAGCTCCTCGCCCCGGTGAACGCTCGCGTGGTGCAGCTCTTGGATGAGCCTGTGACGCTCCGGCAGCTCCGCTGCCTCGAGCGGCGGACGTCGCCGAGTGGACGTGATCGCGTGGACCATCTCCGCGGCGCACACGATGACCGGGCGAACGTCGTCGCGGGTTTGATCTTCCTCCTATCCTCGCAGGCGGCGCAGCGCACCTCGATTGACGCGATCTCAGCCTCTGACCGCGCGCTGATCGAGAAGCTGGCCTCTCGCGTGGTGCGCTCATGGCGCTATGGGCTCCCCCGAGGCAAGAAGCCAGGCCTGACGATCTGGGACCCGCTCGCGCCGCCAATGGAAAGTGACCTCCACTACGAGATGCGGTTGCTTCAGGCGACTGAGTCCGTGGGCCTCATCTCATGGAGCGAGGCCGAGCTCTTGGCCGAGGATCTTCGGCGACGCATGCAATACGAGCAGGACCACGCCTATCTCTTCAAGAATCCCTTCGCGGGGCCCTTGAACACCAAGGACGGCTTGGAGGGTCGCTTCGGAACGGCAGAGGATTTTATGAACGGGAAGAGCCGCAAGTCGCGGCGTACACCCGACGATGACGCGGCTTAAAGCGCCGCAGGGAGATTTGCAGTTATGCCGCAAGGCGAAATGAGAAACCTAACCGCAGAAGAGCGCGCGCAGTTCGCCAATTTTATCAAGCCGCAACGGCTCCTGGTGAAGACCAGCGATGTGCCGCCGATGACAAAGACAGCATGGGAGAGCTTCCGCAGAGCGGTGGATACGAACGAGAAGACGAGAAAAGGCATCCACGTGTCGCTTTCGGATAAGAAGCTCGGTGAGCTGAAGCCTGAAATCCGCGAGCAACGCGAAAATGAGCTCAGGGGAAAGGGTCGCCAGTTGATCGTGTTCATCACGGATCTTGCAATCTCAGACCTGAACGATGCCACAGCGGCGATCGACGCCGAGGTGGCACGAGCCTCGCGGCCGCTCTCCAAGCCACTCCCCAAGGTGGATTGGGCGAGGCTCGTGGGTAGCGAGGGGGAACGGGCAAAGATCGATCTTGCCAACCTCGAGCAAAACAGGGCAGTCGAGCGGCGCCTCGCGCGGCAAGACTTGGACGGTCGCATTGATCGCGCGCTCGCGAAGACTGCCGGAAATCCGGCGCTCGATCCAGCCCAGCGCGTGGTCGCCGCAAATGAAGCGCTGGTCAAGTTGTACCGCGACGCAGTGGCCGAGGGAGACGCCGTTCTCCTCGATGAGTTCGAGGGCCACGAGCTGCGTCGGCTGCAGCGCGAGGAGCCCGAGGGCATGAGCGTGATGCTAAACGACGAGGTCACCCGAGCCCGCGAGGCCCGCTTGCCTGATCTCGTGCGCGCCCTCCTTCCGCACAAGGAGGCCCTCGGTCACGCGATGCCGTTTCTCACTGCAATGAAGGGCGAGGCCAATAAGGGCGAGTTCTGGGACCCGAATGGCCGGGTCAAGAGCGTTACCAGTGTGGTGCGAGAGTACATGCCCGAGCTGTGGGAGGAGTGACACAATGCCCTTTCGCACAACGCTCTTCGTCGGGAGTCAATCGGGCCTAGCGGCGGGAACCACCACCAACTCGAACGGCCAGCTCGTGACGAGGGAGGACGGCACGTCCATTGCCGCGATCGAGGTCGGTCGCCTGACGGACCTCGTGGCAGAGGCGCAGGTCTCCGTGGGATCCGGCGGGACGTGTACCCCCGCGATCCAAGACTCATTCGATGGGATCACCTGGGGAGTGTGGGTTCAGTTCACCGACGGAGCTATCACGCCGCTGCAGCGGGTGGCCCCGACGAGATACCCGGGGCCGTACCTGCGCCAACAGACCATCGTGGGAGCAGGGGGCAGCGGGTTCACCGTGCAGACACGGGTCTGCGGCTTCCAGCACCCCGCGTGATGCACCGGCGGCGAAAGGCGGCCGCGCAGGATGCGGCAGGAGCGAAG
>DATFYN010000560.1:0-2056 GCA_035315025.1 Myxococcota bacterium | reverse complement strand
TTGGGCACGTTTCGCTCGACACGACCAACGTCTACGCCGAAATCGACCTTGAAGGGAAGGCGAAAGCACTCGCCAAGTGCGACGTGACGAACGAATGCGAGCCGAAGAAGAGATGGGTCTCGAACCCCGACTTGATGCAGTTCCTGCGCTCGCTGTAGGCGCTAAAATTATGTGGTCTCCGGCAAGCGGCCCTCCGAGGGGCAAAGCGCTGGGCACCACATATGATTCGAGGCCACATTAGGCATCAAATGTGGTCGAGCACATTTGATGCGGGAAATCCGCCTGTCCGGTTTGACGAGCGGGGTGTGGAAACGGAGCATGGGGAGGCGAGTGAGGCACCGGCTACCGAAAGGGTCGGCAACGGATGGACCTTCTCTACACCACCGCGCCACACCTCGACTCTACATAGATCGACGCGATCTGGTGTGCTCTGCGGAGAGATGGTCGTCTCAGGCAGCCCGTTGAAGACGCCGAGCGGCGTCCTCGATGCGGCTTTGAGTCAAGGGCGAGACTGCGAACCGCAGCTCGGCCCGGCCGGGCGGACGATGCGCGCGGGCTGATCGAACAGCGTAAAGCGCAGGGTCTGGAGCGAGCGAAAGACGAAGAGGACGGTCCGCTTGCGGCTGCGCGGCCGAGCTGGTGCTCCCAAGAATAGCTGGAAGCTTCGCACGAGACTGTGGGTCAACACGGAGAGCTGCTGCCAGAGTGCGTTGGCTTGCAGGTCGTGGGAGGGGATGGCATCGAAGGCGAGTTGTTGCTTGAGCTCCCCCAAAGTTTTCTCGTGACCCCCGCGACCCGCCATGAAGTGCCAGAGTGCAGCGACCCCGAGCGAGAGGTTGGTGGCGATGGCCGAGTATTCGTAGTGACCGTCATCAGGAGTGAACAGATCGAGCTGGAAGTTGCGCGCGGTCTCATGGAAGACGCGCTTTCGGTAGACCACCACCCGCTGGACGCGGTCCCACTGGGGGATCGGCAGCGTCACCTCGAAGCCGCTCACCGTGGCATCGACCGACCTCCAATGGGATCGGGCGGCGATGCGCTCGCGCAGTCCGAGCCACTTCCACAGCGGTACCTTGACGGCGTAGTCGAGCCCTTCTCCGTCGAGGAAGCGCAAGATCTCGGGGTGAAAGAAGGCGCCATCGAGGCGCACTTCGAGCCGGGGATGGCGGCCGAAGCGGGCGCGCAGATCCTGGAGGACGGTGCGCAGAAAGCCCTCCGCGTTGTGCGAGTCGTGGACGTTGCCCGGGCGGTTCCACACCCGAAGCAAGTGACCCGTCTGGGCCAGGTGGGCGGTCAGCGGATAGTAAGAGCGGTCCTTGGGGTGGTGCGGACTAAAGCCCCGCTCGGCGCCCTCGGCCGCCCCGCACACGCGCAGCACGCTGCCATCGAGATCTAACGTCAGCCGCGAAAGCGCAAGCGACGCGATCGCATCGTGCGCGATGTCGCGGACCAAGGCGGCCAGGGCTTCCACCACGGTCTGCACCGCGCCCGCCATCCAGCGCGCCACGGTGCGGTCGGCCGGCAGGCGGTGCACGCCGGCAAAGCGCAAGAGCATCGGATCCCGCGACAGGACAGCGAGGTGAGCCAGCCGCCGTCCCCCCGCGAGAAGCAGTCCGATCACCACGAGCACGAGCCGCGCGGCCCCATAGTCGCCGGCGTCCCCCACGGCACGTCGCAGCCGGCCGGGCAGATCGATCGCCACCAGGTAGCGGCGGAAAAGCTCGAGTCCGCCGTGGGCGGAGATCCGCTCTTCGGAGAATGTGATCGGAAGATCGTGCTTGACGCGGGCCCGAATCGCGTTTCTACTCAGCTTCACGAATGTGGCTCCTCGGATGTAGGATGAAGCGTGGTAACTCCATCTCGCACACCGTCGGAGCCACTTTCAATTCTAATCTGCGATCACCCGCAGAAATGTCGGATCGGGGCTAAATGCCTGCCTTTCCCGTGCCGCCTACCTTGCCCATGATCTCCCGCCGGATCGCCTCGGCTGCTGGCGCGCGCGGTGTCGGAGGCGCACTGCTCACGTCTACGCCAAGCCTATCCGAGAGGACGAGCG
>DATFYN010000559.1:0-6870 GCA_035315025.1 Myxococcota bacterium | reverse complement strand
GAACGTTGGCCATGAGATCACGGAACCGACTCGCCCCCACCTTCGCACGGAATCGCGTGAGTCGGCGCCAGGTGCGCTCGAACTTCGCAGTGAGGAAGAGCCGCCACTCTCGCTCCGCCGCTTCTCTGGCCAGCCGGCGGGCCGCTTGCTTGCGACGTGCGCCGACTTTCGGTTCGTCTGCTCGTTCTGCGCTGCCCCAGTGGCTTCGCTTTCAAGCTCCGCGCTCCCCTGCGGTGAGCCCCGGCCGCCGCGAGCTCGCGAAGGCGAGGACGGGGCCCGCGAGCGGAGCGGGCGGATGGCCGGATGCCCCGAAGGGAAAGTAGCCTTCCACTTCCTTCTGCGCGGATTCCCGCGTTCGCGGCGCCCGGGGCGCCGCCGGATTCGGCCTTCGTGAGGTCCCCATTGCCCCTCGGTCGCCCTGGCAGAACGCATACGCGGAGCGCTCTATCGGATCTCTCCGCCGCGAGTGCTTGGATCACATCATTGTTCTCACGAGCCTGCCGGATCCTCTCCAACTACGCCCGGTGCTACAACTGCGCGCGCACCCATCTGGCGCTTGAGAAGGATGCTCCTGGCCGAGGACGGGCGTATGGGCGACAGCTCGGCCCCGGCATCGCCTTCCCAGAGGTCCGCGGACTCCACCACTGATACAAACGAGTTGCAGTGAGAAGCGTGGTGGCGTTATCGGAAGATGACGGGGGCTGCAGCACGCGGTCGCGACTAGTTCGCCGGGGAGCGGACGGCGCCAACCATACACTCGATGAGGGCAAACGATGACCTACCGCATCCTGATCATTGCGCTGTCCGTGCTGCTCGGCGTCCCAGCGGTCGCTGGGACCGATCCGAAGCCGCCCATCAAGCTCAAGTACACCGAAGGCGACTTCGCCGGTGCGACGACCATCTGGTCCGAGGACGGCAAGCGCGTCATGGGGTTCATCGAGTACCGCCAGCACCTGCGCGGCGACCGCCTCCACATCGAACGCGTCGCACACTTTCGCGACGGCTCGAGCGATGCGGACGACGCCGACGTGAAGGTGGGGGCTCGTTTGGAGTCGATCTCCGGACGCTCGATCATCCGCGACACGCGCGGCGAGCCAATCGTCGATCTGAAGATCGACGTGGCTGGCAAGCGGGTCACCGGCTTCTATATCGAGAATGGCAAGCGCGAGGCGGTTGACGAAGAGATCGACATCGGCCCCGGCACCTACTGGGGGCCGCTGTTCAACATCGCGCTCAAGAACTTCGACGCCAATGCCGACGGCGATACGCTGGTCTTCCAGTCTATCCTGCCGACGCCAAAACCGCGCGTCATCGACATGGAGCTGAAGCGCGACGGCAAGGCGACCGTGCGCCGCACCGGCGGCAGCGTCGAGGCGACGCGTTACACGCTGCTGCCGACGGTCAATTTTCTCATCGACCCAATCCTGCAGCGCGTGGCGCTGAAGACCGAGTTCTTCATCGACGCCGGCACGCCCCCAGCCGTGGTGCGCTTCGCCGGCCCGAGGAACTACGCCGGCCAACCCATGCGCCTGGAATAGACCGCGCGGTCACTCCCGCGCCCGTCGTGCGGCGAGCGTGCGAAGCCAGCTCCCAGACGCGTATTGCGGCCTGGTGGCGCTTCGAGGCACCGCTCCTTCCCCACGGGAGTTGACCGAACATCCCCACCCGGACGCAGAATGCCAGCGTGAAGCGGTTATCCGTCGCCGGTACCGACGTCGCACGCCTGCTCGCCCCGCGCGTGGAGAACCAGCCGGCTTCGCCGCCGGCGCGCGGCGAGCCACAGGCGAGCGCATACGCGTGTAGCCCGCGACGGCTTACTTCTGCTTCTTCTTGGCGCTCTGCTTCTTGATGACGAACTCGCCGAACGTCACGCCGAGGTCGACACCCTTGCCGGTTCCCGAGAACGCCAGGGACACAGTGCCCTTGGTGACCACCTGTGCAGCCGACGAGTCGACCATCCCGGCATGGACGTCCGCAGAAGCGTAGCTTCCGAAGAGTTCGCTGATGTCACCGACCTCCGAGAACGTGCCGCTGCCGTCGGTGATCTTGGACTTTCCGGCCGTAAGGCCGCCGCCTTTCGCCCGAAGGGAGACGCGGGCCGACTGGCCATTGTCGCACGTGATGGTGCCGCTGCCGCTCGCCGTCGAGTAGACAGCCGACCACCCTGAGAGAGAGTACTTCAGCCCGCACTTCGTCGAAGCGCCCCACGCCGGTTGAGCCAGCGTGGCAAGGGACATCATCGCAACACTCGCTACTCCGTAGATCCAGACTGCCTTCATTCGTCTAGCCTCCTTCCTCGATGTCTTGACTCGCACCGAGACGACACCTCGAAATAGCCACAAGCACCCGAGCCTTTGCCGTGCACGACGCCTCGGGAATCCGCTGGCGGTCGAAGTCCGCGATTTCGATCAAGTGATCGTCCTCGAGCATCGGGCCGCCAGGCCCAGCGATGCACACCCGTCCAGGAGGACCCGCCGCCACGGACGTAGTATCCCACGCTACCAAACAAGCGAGTCGCGGTAAGGTCTCCTCCGCCGACGACTCGTTCTGGTTCTAAAGGGAGCTCGAGGAAACCCTCCACCTGCAATCCACCATCCCGATGAGGAGCCACACTCATCCGCCGATCCCCGCCCTTGCAGGTCGTGGGAGGGGATGGCGTGACGCGCTGATCCGCCACCCGGCGCTATGCGCGCTTCTCTGAGCACGCCTTGGTCGCCGTCCTGCGACCACGCTCTCCCTTCGCCGAGGAACCCGAGTTTTTTGGTGGATCGAAAAACACAGAAATACGTTGAATCAAATCGTGGAGTTATGGCGTCCCCAACGGGATTCGAACCCGGAAGGACTTGCGCCTAAGTGCTCGGAATCCTTCACTCTCAATCGTCGAATTCACTTGGAACGGACTTGGAACAAGTGCCATCGGATCACGTCGTGAAGGCAGCCGAGGCCCAGGACGCGGACAACATCCTCGGCACGACGCGCCGTATCCAGGAGCGGCTCGCGCGGCAGTCAACGCTGCTCGAGCGCGCAGCGATCACCCCAGAGGTCAACAAGCGATCCATCCTGTCCTGCAACGACAGTGAGATCTGCCCGCGTCACCCACCCGACTGCGGTTGCCCGCCCGACGCCTAGCTTGTGCGATTTAGTCTCGCTGCTCGGCGAGGCGCCTCGCCCCCGGCATGTTGGATGGCGAGGCCCTTACCTAAACGACACCGCCCCGACCGAAGCCGGGGCGTCTTAGTGGCCAACGCAGGCGTGCAGCGCCTGCCCTCCTCAACCCATCTCATTGCGGCATCGCAGCGGGTGGCGTGTTCGAGAGCCTCTGGCGGATTAGAGTCGCCATCATGCTCTCGACAGGATCCTTAGGATCGACGAGTTCAAAATAGTGCGCGTAAGTGTCTCGGGCGCGGGGATCATGCAGCTCGAACAGAGCATCAGCGTAAATCCGCCAAGCGGCTGCGCGCTTCGGCTCAACTTCGATGAGGCGCTCCATGAGCTCGCGCGCCCGAACTGGCTGGTGCAGCGTCTGCCGGTACAGGAGCCCAAGGTCCTCGAGGGTGTTCGCGTCGCGTGGATGAGCAGCCAAGAAACGCTCAAGGACAGCGGCAGAGTCCTGCGGCTTAAGAGACATGAGGAGCGCCTTGGCGTAATTGCGCGCGATCCATGATGCGTCAGGGGCGAGTTCGGCGGCGCGAGCCAGATCGTGCAACGCGGCATCGCCTTGCTGCGTCTGCTGGAGGCAGGAGGCTCGCTCTGCGAGGACGTCTGCGGAGTCGGGGGTGTAGTGGAGCACCTCGCTAAGGTCTGCGATGGCTTCAGGCAACTTATTGACCTTCTTGTAAGCGCCTGCTCGCCACCTCAACCAAGTCGCCTTGCGACCGAATTGGAGCGCCCGCGAGTAGGAGTCGATCGCCGCCTGCCAGTCTTTCGCGAGATACCGGTCCTCACCACGTGCCGCCCACGGAGAACCGAGCAGCGCGATCAGCTGAGGATTGACGACGGCCTGCGCTTGGGCCTCTCGCGCAAACGCATCCATGGCCGCCACACTCCCGCCCCACTTCGGCTCGAGTGCTCCCATGTAATCCCATCGTACCTGGTAGGTGTTGGGATTCTGACGTAACGCAGCCTCGATTGCGTCGCGCCCTGCCGCACTGTCACCGAGCATGCGTGCGACATCGATCAGACCTGAATAGGCGGGCAAGAAGCCGGGGCGCTTCGCGATCGCGGCGTGAAGGTCCCCCGACGCAAGGTTGAGGTACGCTCGCATTTGGTCGATCTGCCCTTGGGTTACTCCCGAGATGTACCCACCGCCGCGCGCACGCCAGGCCAACGCCCAGTTCATCATGCCGCGCGCCGCCAGCGCCGACCAAGCATGGGGATGTTCCTTGACCCAGCGCTCGATTTCCGGCTGGAGGTCACGCTTCTTGAAGATGAAGAAGGCTTCGAAGACAAAATACTCGTTGGTCTCGCCGGCCTCGTGGCTGCGCTGCAAGGCGTCAAGTCTCCCCTCGAGGGCAGTAAAATCTCCGCGGCTGAGCGTGTCCCGGATCTCTTCCTCCGAAGGACCCTTTCGGTTCCGGACCATGGCCCAGAACGCCTCTTCTCTCTCTTTTGCCATCGCTTCGTCGCTGAGGGGTACCGGGGGAGGCGTCGCGGCACGGGCGAGAGCGGTCCCCAGAAGCGCAAGAACCAAGCCTAGGGCGGCCGTGCGACTCATGGCGTAGGCATCGGCCGCGCAAAGGGAGCACTTGAACGCAATAGGACCTGGCAAAAACCGCTCGGTTTTCTCCAGGCCTCAGGTGTCGGATTCGGCCCGCGGGTGCGGCTCGCAGCCTTGCACGGTGTCCCCAGGGTGCGTGATCGCTTCCACGTGTGCGCCTCCGGCAGAGACCCTTTTCTCCACCGCCGCCGACATGAGCTTGCGGACGGTCGGCCTCGAGGCCCCGAGGCGTCGGGCGAGCTTTGCGACGGAGGCACCGAACCGGATGCGATGGACGAGCGCCGCCTGATCCACCGCCGCTTGAGAGCGTCCGATCCTGGCGCCTCGCCGCTTGGCTGCGCGCATCCCTGCCGCGGTGCGCTCGCGGATTAGGTCGCGCTGTCCCCGGCCTTCAGACCGAGGTGCTTCAGAAGGAAGGCGCGGGCGAGCTGCTCGCCCTCTTCGGTAAGGAGAACTGACTTTGCCTTCGATGCAGGGTCGAAAATCCAGCCCTTCTCGAACAGGATGTTCATGAGATTCCAGTCGAGCGCCTTCCAGACGCGCCCACCGTGTAGGGTCAGCGACAAGATACCGAGAGCCGACTCAGCGAGCTTCTCCACGTCAAGGTCCTCGGGTAGTTCGGTCGGTCTGTCCAGTTCGTCGCGCATCTCGATTTTCCAGCCGCTCCAACGATCATCCGGATCGGTGGCCGGCGCAAGCTTGTTGAGAGCTTGGTGAGGCCGCATGGTGGTTTTAGGCCGGCTTCTGGCCCCAGGCGATGAAGTGGATCGCAGTAATGGCCCGGAAGTTTGGCGACTGGATCTCCGCGAGAAACTGGTCGGCTTCGGAAGCTGAGATTTCTCTCCGAGCGACGACCTTCTCTCGGATCTTCTGGAACGTGCGCAGATAGACCGATGGATTCGGACTAGCACCCGTCCACTCGCCCGCGAACCCCCGAACCTGAACTGTCAGGAGGCCTAGGCGGCGAAGGGCGTCCCCGAGATGGAGGCCAAGGTGCACTTGATAACCGTTCGCGACCATGCACCCCAGGAAAGCTGCGTAGGCTCTCGCAAAGAGCCGCGGATCGGAGCAGCTCGCGTGTTTCAAGGAGACAAGATCGGCGTCCTCCACGCAAAGCCAGCCACCAGGGCAACGGCAGGAGAGGGCAGGGCACTCACGGCGGCCGTGGAGGAGATCTGCACGGACGAGTGGTTCGATGAAGTCACGTGCTCGTTGCGCCCCAGCGAGAACGCCGCCGGAAAGGGCGCGGGGTAGGTGCGCCGTGACGAGATTGAACGCGCTCGGCGCAGCAGGAGCGGCCGGGAGAGAGTCCCCCTACCAGATGGGCTCGCCGCTTTTAGTTCGTGGAAAATCCTCGTCGATTTTTTCTAGCAGCACAACGCGTTTCCACCCATCTTCCCGCCAGACCCGAGAGGCAAGCCGCCAGCGGGCCTTGACTCGACGAAGAGCGAAACGCTGCCACCAGAAGCCAGTCCGACCCCAGAACTCAATGAGAAGATCTTGGTGGGTGCCCTCAACCTGTGGCCAATTGAGGTTTGTAATTTGACTGTCAGGCGGCAAGGTACCGGCTGTCTCCGAGGACGTCGTGCTTTTGACGAAATCTAGGATTTTGACATGAAGATCGAATAGCGGGAACTCTCCGTGGTGCCTCAATATGGGAAGTGGGTGTTCCTGCTTGGGGTAATCGGGGGTCTCGAACTCAAAAGAAGCGAAGCTTCCAAAGCCGGTAGACCATCCAAGTAGCTGCTGATTCAAGCGATCGATTTCCTGCTCTCGTTCATGTGCTGCCATTTCATTCCACAGCCCAGCGAATGCCGCGATTGTTGCCCCAAGGAGGACCACCACGTGGGGCTTGCGAAAGCCCGACTCAATAATGGCCGCCCAGAAGGAGCCCACTGCGGCGATTGAAGCGCCTAGAAAAAGCACTGCCCCCGGGCTCCAAAGCGAATAACCCTTTGATCGGACGAGAAACGCCGCCCCAAATACGAGGGTCAGCAGAATCAGTCCGATGATCCAAGCAGCTAGACCTACTTTCCGCAGGTCGCGCCGACAGTATCACGGCATTTTCGTGAAGGCGTCTGAGGGGATGGCGAGCAGGGCCAGCACTTGCTGCTGGAGTCTGTCGAGCGCGGGATGGAAGACCTGGACGAGAC
>DATFYN010000558.1:0-20787 GCA_035315025.1 Myxococcota bacterium | reverse complement strand
GGATTCGAAGCGGCGTCGCCACCGCGCAGGAGTGCTTGCAGGTCCAGCTCTGCCGGAGCATCGGGGGAAGTTCCGTCCGCTGCCGCCGGGACTCCTTGGCCGGCCCCGGTTGGATGAAGAAGGACGGCGGTAGATCCAGCTCCGGGTGTCAGTCCCCCCGCGGCCACCAACAGATCCAGCACTCGCATGTGCTCGTGCACGGGATGCGCACCGGGGCGCTCGACAGGACCCAGGACTGAAGCCGTGCGACGCGCCGATTCCCGGAGTGTGACCACGACACGCGGCGCGCGCAGGTAGCTGCGTTCGAGGCGCGCACGTAGCTCCTCTGCGAGCTCGTCGCAGGTCTTCCCGGCCGCGGCGACGCGACCAAGCAGCACGTGGGAGACGGTGCCATCTTCGTCCACGTGAAGCGGGCCCGAGAGGTCGGCCTCCTGCCACACCTGTACGTCGATGGTGTCGCCTGGCGCAATGCGCTCGGGCCCCGCATCGGCGCGCGCCGTCGTCGCAGCCACAAGAAGGAGGCTTAGGACAATTCCGAGCCCGAGCCCGCTCATGAGCCGGGCAAATCGTCGATTAGCGTCGGTATTTGAACTCAAGCAGCACCCGATTCTGCGTGACATTGCTCAGGTCACCTTGTCCATACGTTTGCCAGTGTCGGACCACGAGTCCGGCCTGGAGCGTACGCGTAAGTTGACGACGGAGCGCCGCCTCCACCGCGTAGTACTTCTGGTTGCCAACGCCCGGAGCTTGGTTGTCGAATTGCCCGCCGAAGGCATCGACAGTCGCGCGCATGCGCGGCCCCAGCTGCTTTTCGATGCCGGCATGGCCGACAGTCTCCGCGTAGTTGAAGCCAGAAATGTCAGATGTCAGCATGCGAGTCACGCCGGCGTTCCAGCGCCAGCCGCCTTCGAGGTCGCCTTTGAGCTGTAGAAGACCGATCGCCCCGGGCGTGGTCGCTCCGGAGTGAAAGTCGATTTGCCCGTAGCCCCCTCCAAGCTCGACCTCAATATTCCTCAATGCTCGCCAACGGATACCCGCGAGCCCCGAGACCTCGGTGAGATCGTCTTGTGGAAGCGCGTCAAACCATCGTTCGCGAGTCGTCACGCGTGCGTAGCCGATCACCTCCCGCCCCATGCCACGCTGAAGCTCCACCTCTGCTGTCACATCGTCATAGCTGGCGGTGAAGGAATCGGTACCCGGCGGTAGTCCGGCGGGCACCGGATCTTGCCGCACTTGGTAGGGGTCCGAGTCAAATCGCGTTCCGCGGAGTGTGAGGTCGAGGGCAAACTGGTCCGGCAGCTCTCTGCGGTACCGTGCCTGGGCCTCGAGCCGATTCGATTGAACGAGGTTTTCGAGGTCGTCCTGGGGCAGTCCGTAGTTGAGAGGCTGCGGGGCGTAGGCATCGGACAGGCGCAGCGTAAGCCCGCGCATCGCGTCCACCTCTGCGAAGCCACTGATGCGCCAGAAGTACTGGGAGATATGTGGAGAACCGTAGTATTGACGGAGGTCCGCACCCACGTCTGCCCCGGTGCGCCACACGCCTTCCGTGTAGGACGTTTCAATTCCCGGCCCAAACCAGAGGCCCGGCTCCCCCGGACCGCCGCCCGGCTCCAGCAGGAGGTTGTCGTCATAGACCGCAGTCAGGCTCGCGTACGGATGCCAGGCAAAGCCCTCGCGCGGCCCGGTTGCCCCGGGTTCCCCCGGATCTCCGCGCGCGAACGCAGGCGCAAGCAAGCCGATCGCCACGAGCGCTGCGACTCGAAGGCCGCGCCCGCCGGCCGCCAACCCCTTTTGTGTAAGACCCTGCATCGTCACATCTCTGCCGGCAGAAGTGGCGAGAGGGGCCGCGTATACAGTCGCTCCTGCTGGTTTTGAATTAGGATGAGGTCGCCGGGGCCTGGCATCGCGAGTCGCTGGAGGAATCCAGCCAGCAGGGTGTGCACGACGGGATTTGCGAGATTCGCAGATGCGGCGCTTGCGTCGACGAGCTCGTCAGCAGCTCCCTCTTCCACACCGATCGCGTCAAGCACCGCGAGGTAGTCCTGATCCCCATCCCGTCGCCGCAGAACCCGAATGACGTCCACACCGGCACCCTGCCGAAGTTGCGCGCGCAGGGTCTGCACCCCCTCTCCAAGGGGCACAGTCGCGATCTCTGTCCATACCCAGCCCGCTGCAGCGGCTGCGGGGTGGATCACGCGGGGACTCGTATTTCCGATCGACCAGATTTGAGCTGCACTTCCGTGTATACGTGCAAGAAGAGTCACGATGCCGGGGTCGTCGATGCGTACCTCCCAGCGAAGCTCGGCTCCGTCACGATCGGCTTTCGCCCACGCGCCGCCGGAGGTAGGCGCGGAAAGGAGCTCATCGGTCACGGAAGCTTGGCCGGGAAGTGCGTGAAAGGTCTCCCCCTCGATGGTCTGAGGCGGGCCTTCGATCGGGAGGCGCGATTCGAGCCCGAGCGCCCGGACAAGCGTACGCGCCTTATCGCCGAAGCGAAGAGGCTGCCCAGCGGTCCAACCGTCGCGAGGCTCGATGCATAGTTGTCTGTACCGCTCTAGTGTGACACGCGTGGCAGTCGATCCCGGATCGAAAGAGGCCGAGAGCGTCTGAACGCCGGCCGGGAGGGGGAGCAGCTGGGGCGCGCGTCCAGGCCTCTCGAGATGAGGATCGGTCTCCCCCGCGTTCCGGTCGCCGGCGCGCCACTGCTGCACGCCATGGCCCTCCACCGTGAGTGCGTAGAGGCCGGCCTCGGGAACGCTTAGATCGACCGCGAACGAGGTGGCGCCGGGTGCGGGCCGAATGGGCAGCGATACGGAGACCTCTCCGTCCTGCGCGGGCGGAGGACAAAGGAGCGCAAACAGCGCCGCGGGAGACGCCTCTGAGCCCGCGGCGGACCCCAAGCCGAGCGCACCTACGAGCCGGTCCGCCCAGTCCTCTTCGGAAACCCACGGACCGCGCGGGACGGTCTCGGTCACTACGCGCGGCGCCAGCGACTGATCGGTTGCAATGGGCGATGGCGTTGCCAGCGGCGCCAGCGACTGATCGGCTGCAATGGGGGACGGCGTCACCAGCGCGCAGGCAAGCGAGAGCAGTGCCGCCCGGCCGAAGCCGAGCGGTAGCGAGCCAAATTCCCCTTCTCGTACGCGTTTCAGGGCACACCCCACGCCTGAATACCCGGCGTGCGAATCGGCTATAGACGAGCTTTCCTTTATCGGTTCAAGGGGATAGGCGCGGTTGGCGCGTGCCCCTGCAGCCACCGCGTCCGTGGAATCACAAGGCGTCGCAGAAGGTTAGGCGAGCGCCTGCACATTCTTGAGGGGCCTCGGTGAGACGCAGGAGAGGGAGCACACGAGTGCAGGGCACCTGCAGAATGCCTGCAACCCAAGTGCACCCAAGAGGCAGTCCGCGTGCGAAAGAGCCGCGGAACCCGCGCGTCGCTCGTCTCGCCTCTCGGGCCTAACGGACCGCGAGAGTCACGATCTGCCAGGGCCGGAGCGTAACGACCGCTCCCACGCCATCGGGTGTGGGCGTGCACTGGGTTGTGTCCGATCGTCCGGTGAGATCGACTGGTACGAGCGTGCGGGCCGCGGAGCCGTGCCACCGCACAGTGACCATGCGCGCGCGGCCTGTCGCTTCGTAGATGCGCACCTTCGGACCACCGCCATGATCAGGTTCGATCGCCGAAACCACAACTTCAGGATCATCGATCTCGACCAAGCGGGCCTGGTCGGCAAGCGTTGCCTGCCCCCCACCGCCTCGAACGAATGCAATCGGTGGGTAGGCGAACGCGTGCGCCCGGGCCACCCGCATGGGATCGCCATCGGAATGTGAGAAGAGCGCGAACTCGGCACGATGCGAACCGAGCATCTGGGCTTCCGGTGTTGGAAATGGAGGGCCCGCTGGACCGGGACGTAGGCCTAAGCTGCCCTGCGAGAGCCAACCGACCGCGCGCAGCAGTGTGAGCGCGAGAGAGGTCGTGCCGTCCGCTTCGCGCACCGCTTCAACCTCGGACGTGCCCCGATTGGCGACCGTGAGGGCACACGTTCCATCGCTGATCGTGGCGAAGGCCCGCTCGGGACACGCGCCGATCGGAAACTCGGCGGGGTGTTGGCTTCCGAAATCGGAGGGCTGGGGAGCGATCGGCCGCTTTGCGACTTCGAACGCGGATTCGACCTCGAAGCGCTGCGCCGCAAAGGGGGCGCGCACATGGAGCCGCATTCGGTGATCCTTCGCGGTGTTGTGGAGTGTCACCTCGACGTCTACGCGGTCGAGTCCCGAGGCCAGCCGCACGAGGACGCGCGCGGGCAGCTCCACATGCTTTCCGCTGCGCGCCTTGCGGTCTGGCGTCAGGCACCCGGGCACGCGATACCAGAGCTCGATCGCGAGTGCCGCCTCCGGCACTGCCCCCCCGAGGAGACGGACGCGCGCGCGGTAGGGCCGCTCTACCGCCGCAACGCCTCGAACGGGATCAAAGTTGTACTCGTCTCCTCGATCACCTTCAGAGACGAGGCGAAGGGCGTCGCGGACTACCGTTCCGTCCGTAACGCGGGTGAGTGTCATATCCCCATTGGCACTCGCCTCCACCTGCCAGAATGCGTTCTTGATGCGTGCCCCACCCGTGGCGATGCGCTCCGCGAGAACCGGGTCCTCCGCGCGGCTTCTTCCCCTTGCCACGGAGTACACGCGCAGACCATGGCCTGGAAAGTCGTCGACGAAGCGCAGGTGCACCCGCGGTGGTCGCCGAGCTTCAAGCGCCACCTCCTCGATACCCGGCGCGGAGAGCGCCGCCACCAGTTCGTGCTTGCGGCTCAGCACGTCCAGCTCGCCCTGGGGCGTGCTACCGAGGCGAACCGACACGACGAGGCGATTGCCTTCGACGCGGGTCACGAGGTCATTCACGAAGTAGCCGAGCACCTCACGACCGAAACCCGGCAAGACCGATAGCGCGAGGCTCGTCGGGAACGTGCCGCCCCACACGCTTCCTTCCCTCTCCACCAGCGCTCGCGCGGCGATGCGCCTTCCGTCTGCAGCGCGCAAATGGAGGGGCACGGTCTGCCGGGCCGAGACCTCCCTCGGAATGTCAAGCTCAAGCGCAGTGTCCACTTGCGCCCTTCCCGCCGCGTTCGGGTTCCAGACCACCAAGACCTCGCCGCTGAGACGGCCGGTCGGGAGCGGGGGAGCAGCGACACGCGCCGCGAGCTGGCGCGCAACGGTCTCGAGCTGCGCCGTCGCAATTTCCTCCACCCGCTGAAAGCGCGACTCCATCTGCGCATGCACCCGGTCGACGGAGCAGCCGCAGATCGAATCGTGCGGGTGATTCTCGAGGGCAATCCGCCATGCGAGGTCGAGGAGTCCGCCGTCAACTTCGCCGCCGAGGGCGGAGAGCCAGGAGGCCAGGGGCTCGAGATAGCGCGTCAGGAGCCTGTCGTTGCGGAAGTCAGCCTGCTTCTGCGGCGCACGGGCGGAGGCACAGCCGGGAAGCAGTGGCGCACGCAGGCCGGAGCGGAGCTCACCCCGGTGCACGGGGAGGTCTCGCCCTGACTCGCCTTTTGCGCGGATCAAGTAGTCGGCCAAGCTGCCAATCTCGACGGTAATTCCAGGGAGTTGTGCCGACGCCGCTTCTAGCGCGGCAGGGAGTCCTGGCTGCGGCTCGAGGTGGTCACTTCCGTTCATCAGGAGGAGGGTGGAAATACGTGCGAACGGTTCGAGATGTTTGATCTCCCGGGTCAGCCGATCGACCAGCCCGGCTGGATCTAACGGCAGCAGGGCAGCGTTCCCGTATCCGCGCGGAAGATAGGCGGTGAAAATGGTGCTCCCGTCGGCGCCTTCCCAAAGAAAACACGTTTGCGCGATCTCCGCGGGGACACCCCGCCAAAGCGCAGCGCCATCGAAGCCAAAAGCGCAAAAAATCTGCGGCAGTTGACCAACATGCCCGAACTGGTCTGGGACGTAGCCGATGCGCATCCCACCGCCGAAAGTTGCGGCCTTGCGAAGCCCGAGCCGGAGATTGCGGATCAGCGCCTCGCCCGAGACGAGCCATTCATCCGGCAGCACGTACCACGGCCCGATCATGAGTCGTCCGTCCCGCACGAGCTTCTCGACCCGCTCGCGCGCCTCTGGTCGCACCTCAAGATAGTCATCGAGAACGATGGTTTGTCCATCGAGCATGAAGTGTCGGAATCCTGGATCCCCTTCGAGGAGCTTCAACAACCGATCGAGTAAGCGAACGAGGCGCACACGGAATTGCTCGTGCGTTTGGTACCACTCACGATCCCAATGGGTATGCGGGACGATCACAAGATGGCGATCCAAGAGCAGCCTCCTCGCCTCGATCCTATCAGATGTCAAGCGAGGGTCGCTGGAAAACTACGCGCGCCCTTGGCCTCAAGCCCTCCGCTGCTAGGACTGGACCCGTTGAGACGCGAGCTGTCTCACGTCGCCCACCCATGTGCCGGAGGCTGCGTTCAAGAAAAGAGGCCACGCTCTCGAAAGGCTTAGGACTGCCAAGGTCGTACGCCCGATCGGTAGAGAATGTACAAACCAGTGATCATAATAATATGTAACGCAAGGTAGCTCGTGGGCCCTGCCCAACCGTACGCCGCCTGATCCGTTCGCGGATTGCCGACACGCACAGGACGCACCCGCACTCCGTAGGATGCGCTCCCGAGGGCGATCCAAGCGATACTGTCGACGAGGTAATGCTGCTTTAGGGTGAGGACCGCGACAGCGATGCCGCTCGCCATCAGAGTCGCCATGGCTCCGTAGGCGCGTCGGGCCTTCCAAGCCGTGAGAGCCACGAGGGTCGCGATCGAGAGATGGAGGGACGGGAAGAGGTTGAAGGGCGGGTCGAGGAAAAAGTTGAGGCGAACACCCCATTCGTAAAAATTGTGGTCTTGGAGCAATCGTGGATCGGGCCGGAAGCCGAGGGAAGTCACCGGAAAAAGGCGGAAGGCTACGAGCGGCGGAAGAGCCGAATGCAGCGCACGGTGAACAGCGGGTAGAGCATCGCTGTATAGACCCACGAATAGAGATAGACGGTCGCGGGAATAAATGGAATCGCTGCGTCAAGCGCCGTGCCAAGCGAGCGTGCCGCCCGAGGATCGATCGTGAGCGCGATCGCGTAATAGCCGCTCGCCCAGACGATTAGAAGCAGCATCACGAGCGCGAGCTTTTCGCGATTTTCAGGCGTCAAGCCGTCGCACACTCCCGATGAAAGAAGTGGAGCCTCGCGCGGACAGGTCCCGCCGCCGTGTCACTGCGGGCCAGAGATACCCTTGCGCGAGTTCTACGGGGCCACACGGGTGCAGCCCGAACGCCGCTTCCTTGTTCACCTGCCAGATCTCGTGTCAGGGCCGAAGACACCGGTCCCGGTGCCGCGCGAGAGGAGGTGAACGCGGTGAATCCCGCGTTCGCGCTCTGCGCGACCGACGCCGCCAACCTCAACGCCTGGCATAGGTCTGCTCCAAATAGGTCACGATGTCCGCAGATTCGAAGAGTTCTGTTCCCGTGTTGGGATCCGAGAGCCACGGCACCATCATCTTGCCCGAGCGTGCGATGAACGCTTTGCGCCCTGGGCTCCCTTTTGCAACGTTGTGCAGGAGGTAGGGCAGCTCGAGCGTACATAGAGCTTCCCGGACAATTCGACAGAAGGGCGACGCCTCGAAGCTCCACAGTTCGAGCGGACGCGCGGGAGCATGGGCCGGGCGATAGCGGATGCCGACGCTTGGGCGAAACGCTGAGGCCAGCGTCGACGACAGGTCGCCGAGCACGCCTGCGGCCAGCAGCCACGGCACAGAACCCTTTCCATAGGTATCGAAGAGGTAGCGGATGATATCGTCGGACTCGTACATCGCCTTGTCGGTGTTTGGATCCGCGAGGTACGGGAATTGGGCCTTCCCCGCCTTTTTTGCCAGCTCCACTCTGAAGCGGGGGCCGCCTTTCGGGCAAGGCCACACCTGCACTTCGAGGTCGAGGATCGAAAGTGCTTCGCGAACTTTGCGACAGTACGGGCAGCCCTCGAACTCCCAGAGCTCGAGGGGCTGCTCGGGGCGCGCGCCGAGCGTTCCCACAGAAGCGGCAAGGCCACCTCGGACGAGGGTCGCGCCGAGCGAACTAGCGACATCGAGAGCGCGATTCATGGGGATCCTCCTGCCTGAGACTACCATGCGGCAAGCCAGCGCATTGTCACTCAGACGTGCTCCCAAGCCGGGTTGCCGCCGTACGAAGGAAGGCCCGCAGGAGCTTCGGCGCTCCGGCGAGCAGCACACGCAATGCAGCAGGATCCGCGGCGGCACTGCCATCGGCCAGTCTCTCGGCCGCATCCGCCAGCCGCACAAGCCCAGCCGCCTCAGGCGCTGGCAGCCAGCCCTTCTCACCAAGACATGCGAACATACCCGCCGCTGACTCCGGGGCTCCAAGAGCGCCGGCAGCGACAAACTGTGCGGCCAATCGAGATGCGGTCCGCACCGCCTGTTCCAGAAGATGCTCGGCGGCGAGCCAAGCATCCGTGTCAGGCCTGGAGCGAACGACGCGGGGCAATCTCTTCTCGAGCCGCATCACCAGATCCTCGATGCGTCGCATCCGTGCCGTGGCTACTTCACGATCGATCGCGCCGCTGGCGAGCACCACTGCTACATCGCACCCACCACCGGCACACCATGCGCCAAGCGGTACCGCGTCGCACTGTCGAAGGTGCATCGGACTGCACGGGTCGCACAGAACGTTTCAAGGACACGTGCTGCGAACCTGGAGCGGGCACTCGGATCAGGCTCAACGAGCAGCGCGCCATCGCGCAGCACTCGATGCCGCAGCAGGAGCGGCGCCTGCTCCAGATCCACTCCCGACAGCTCTCTTCCTGCGAGAACCTTAGCTACCGCGCGCTCGATGTCCTGCAGCACCCGCCGGCGATCGGTCCGCAGGTGAGTCGCAAAGAGCACGCCGAGGTCTAGGTCTGAACCTCTTCGGGCGTCACCGCGGGCCACAGATCCGTAGAGCCATGCCGCGGCGATGGGCTGGCACCCGAGGCACGGCGCAAGGGCTCGCGCGACCTCTGCGGGGTCCGGGGGCCCGCCCGCCAGAGTCACGAGCGCCCCGCCGGTGGCGTAGCAAGAACGCGCTCCACATAGTGCTTCACGTACTTCCCCAGCACATCGGCTTCGAGGTTCACCCGATCGCCGACGCCGCGGTGACCCAGTGTGGTCGCCTCGAGCGTGTGTGGAATGAGCGCCACATCGAATCCGCGAGTCTCCACACGCACCACCGTGAGGGACACTCCGTCGACTGCTACGGAGCCCTTCTCGACGAGGAGGACGGAGAAGCTGGGATCGCAATCGATGAACAAACGCACATCAGCGCCCTCACGGTCGAGGGCGCGAACGCGGCCCACCGCATCCACGTGCCCCTGGACGATGTGTCCGTCAAGACGCTGATCTGCACGCATCGCACGTTCGAGATTCACCCCCGAGCTGATCGTGAGCTCTCCGAGGTTGGTCCGTGCAAGCGTCTCCGCGACGGCTTCGAAGGTCAACCTTCCACCATCGATGGTGGTCACTGTGAGGCACGCCCCGTTCACTGCGATGCTGTCGCCACGCTTCACTCCCACGCTCACGGTGGGCGCGTCGACCACGATCGTCGCGAGGTCCCCGCTCTGCTCGAGGCGCACGATCTTACCGACGGTTTCGACGATTCCCGTGAACATCGCTCCGCTCTACGTGGTTTCGCCATATCTCCGGGAGCCTGGCGTGAGATTCGCCGTGCGATTCATCAAGCACGGCTCGGCGTTCCGACTCCTTGCCCGAAGCGGTGCTCGATCTGCCTCATCATCTCGTCCCGCACTGCTTCATACCGGGCGGGAAGCTCAATCGGCGGATTCGGTACCTCAGGAATAATCCCCTCGAGGTTCATGGAGTGGTAGCGGACCTTGAAATCCGTGAACTTGAGGCCGTGCGCGGTCGAGATCACGACTACCCGATCGCCCTTCGGGATGACCCCGCGGCTCACCAGCTTGCGCATCGCGGCTAGCGCGACTCCGGTGTGGGGGCAGTTGAAGAGGCCCGTTCGGTCGGCATGTGCGCACGCCTCCGCGAGCTCGGCTTCGCTGGCCTGTTCGACGATCCCGTCGTAGCGCCGGATTGCGTCGATCGCCTTCTCGATGGAGACGGGGTTCCCGATCTGGATGGCGGAGGCCAGCGTAGGCCGTGCCGCGATCGGCTCGAACACTCGGAACCCTCGTTGGTACGCGAGATAGAGAGGGTTCGCCGCCTCGGCCTGCGCACACACGATACGGGGGCGTCGCGACACGAGCCCCAACTCGAGCATCATGTCCAGACCTTTTGCGAGAGCCGACACATTGCCGAGGTTTCCGCCGGGAATCACGATCCAGTCCGGTACCTCCCAGTCGAACTGTTGCACAATTTCGACGCCGACCGTCTTTTGTCCCTCGATGCGCAGGCTGTTCATCGAGTTTGCGAGGTAGATTCCGTCGCGCTCGGCCACCTTCTTCACGATTCCCATGCAGCCGTCGAAGTCCGTATCCAGTGCAAACACGATCGCTCCGTTCGCGACAGGCTGAATCAGTTGGGCTACAGAAATCTTGCCGCGCGGAAGGAAGACGATGGCAGGGATGCCCGCAGCCGCGGCGTATGCGGAGAGTGCGGCCGAGGTATCTCCGGTGGAGGCGCAGGCGACCGCGGGAATCTTCTTGCCGCGCGCGATCATTTCCTTGACCATCGACACGAGCACTGTCATCCCGAGATCCTTGAACGATCCGGTATGAGAATTTCCGCATTGCTTGATCCATAGATCTTCGACGCCAATCTCGCGGCCGTAGCGCTCGGCCCAGAAGAGATTCGAATGGCCCTCGTACATCGAAACGACGTTCTCGTTGTCGACTTCGGGACAGACCCACTCCTTCTTGCCCCATACGCCGGAGCCGTAGGGCCAATCGTTCTTGTGTGCACGTTCCTCGAAACGGCGCTTCCACTCGTCGGCGGAAGTCTTACGAAGCTCATCCATATCGTGCATGACCTGGAGCAGTCCACCCCGGCGATCTGTGTAGACAACCGTGTCGAGCGGGTACGTCTCGGAGGGATCTCGGACGCTCGCGAACCAAGCGCGGTAGACGGGCTTGGCGGGCATCAGATCTCCTCCTCAATGCGCAGCAGCCGAGTTGGAGCAGTCACATCAGCCAGCCGGTCGATTCGCTCGAGCGCGCGCTGCACCGCGGCTTCGCTGGCAGGATGGGTCATCACGACTACGGGTACAGACGTCTCGGCGTGGCCGCGCCCCTTTTGGATCACGGACTCGATGCCGATACCCTCCTCCCCGAGAACACCGGCTATCCGCGAGAGCACGCCGGGCCGATCGAGTGCGGTAAAGCGCAGGTACGTCCGCCCGAACAGCTCGCCGAGCGACACCAGAGGCTTTGGTCGCAATGCCTCGGGCATGTAGGAGAGAGGCGCGACCCGGCCTGCCGTACCCCGGCGGATCTCGCGGGCAATTTCCATGACGTCTGCCACCACAGCACTCGCCGTGGGCATCTCGCCGGCACCCGCACCGTAGAAGAGAGTGGGGCCTACGGCGTCGCCCTGTACAGCGATCGCGTTCATCGCTCCATCCACCTTGGCCAGCAAGCTCGCCGCGGGGATCAGCGTCGGGTGGACCCGCGCCTCGATCCGCTCGGGCTCGCCTTCTCGGAGCTTGGCAATTCCGAGGAGCTTGATTCGGTAGCCAAACTCGCGCGCAGCCTCGAATTCCACCGGGGCGAGACCTCGAATCCCCTCGGTCGGAATCTCCTTGAAGGCGATGTCGGCGCCGAACGCCATGCCGGCAAGCAGTGTCAGCTTGTGTGCGGCATCGATGCCGTCCACGTCCAAGGTAGGATCGGCCTCGGCATAGCCGAGCTGTTGCGCCCGCGCGAGCACCGTCTCGAACGTCTCGCCCGTTTTCTCCATCTCGGTCAGCACATAGTTGGTGGTGCCGTTGATGATTCCATGCACGGACTGGATACGGTTGGCAGCCAGCCCCTCACGCAGAGAGCGCAGGATCGGAATGCCTCCTCCCACGCTCGCTTCGAATGCGACGTCCACGCCGCGGCGGCGCGCTGTATCGAAGATCTCCTTGCCATGCACAGCCAGCAGCGCCTTGTTCGCCGTGACCACGTGCTTTCCACGTTCGACCGCCCGCAAGATGAGCCGCCGCGCGACCTCGTAACCACCGATGAGCTCGATCACGATCGCGACTTCCGGATCGTCGATCAAGGCCTCTGCATCGGAGTCAAAACGGGCGCCGCCGAGATCGAGGTCTCGGGCACGGCTCAAATCAAGGTCGGCGACCCGCGCGAGACGCAGCGGAAAACCCAATCGTTCCTCGAGCACCGCGGAGTTCCGACGCAGAAGCTTTGCAACCCCGGCACCGATGGTGCCAAGACCGATCAGCCCGACGCCGACTCTGGTCTCCTTGCCCATCGTCGTTCAGACCTTGTCCCGGAGGAAGCGTCGAATCCCGCGCACCGCCTGTCGGATGCGTTGTTTGTTCTCCACGAGCGCAAATCGAATGTAACCCTCACCCGTCTCTCCGAAGCCCACGCCGGGCGAGACCGCGACCTTCGCCTCCTCCAGCAAACGCTTCGAGAACTCGAGCGAGCCCATTGCGCGTGCGGGCTCCGGGAGCTGCGCCCACACAAACATCGTGCCGAGGGGTTTCTCGATCTTCCACGCCCCTTCGCCCGGATGGCCTAGGCCATCGATCAGTGCATCGCGGCGCTCGCGGTACGTGTCGACCGCCTCCTGCACACAGTCTTGGGGCCCGCGCAACGCCACGATCGCGCCAATTTGGATGGGCTGCGGCATGCCGTAGTCGAGATAGCTCTTGATCCGGCCGAGGGCGTAAATCATGTCGGAGTTGCCGGCGGCGAATCCCACGCGCCAGCCAGCCATCGAGTGGCTCTTGGAGAGCGAGCCGAACTCGATCGCCACATCGCGCGCACCCGGCACCTCAAGGATCGAGGGCGCCTTGTAGCCGTCAAAGGTGATCTCCGCGTAGGCGAAGTCGTGCACGACCATGAGGTCGTTCTCCTTCGCAAATGCGATCACCTTCTCAAAGAATCCGCGGTCCACGACCTGCGTGGTGGGGTTCGAAGGGAACGAAAGCATGAGGAGCTTGGGTTTCGGCCAAGTCCGGCGCATCGCCGTTTCCAGGTTTGCGATGAAATCAGAGTCGGGGGCGAGCGGGACTGTCCGCAGATCGCCACCTGCGATGATGACCGAGTACTGATGAATTGGGTAGGCAGGATCAGGACACAGCACCACGTCGCCCGGCCCAACGGTCATGAGAACGAAGTGGGAGAGGCCCTCCTTCGCACCGATCACTGCGATGGCTTCACGCTCTGGATCGAGGTCTACGTCGTGGCGGCGTTTGTACCACTCTGAGATCGCTGCGCGGAGATTCGGCAACCCTCGCGATGATGAGTAGCGATGATTGCGGGGATTGTGGGCAGCCTCGCAAATCTTCTCGATGACGTGAGGTGGCGTCGGGAGGTCTGGGTTGCCCATGCCGAGGTCGATCACGTCCTCGCCCGCGCGGCGCGCCGCCGTCATCAGCGCGATCACCTCGGCGAAGACGTAGGGCGGGAGCCGGTTGAGCTTGTGGAAATCGTGACGGACGCGCGGGGACATGCTCTCCTCTCAAGTGACAGGGGAAGGGTGGATCATCGAACGGCTCCGAGCCGTTCGCAGCGTCTCTTCGGCATTGTAAGAGGAACGGATGAGAGGGCCGCTCGCGACGTGCAGGAAACCTAGCGCGCGACCTTCTTCGGCGAGCAGGTCGAATTCCTCCGGGTCCCAATAGCGCTCCACGGGCAGGTGCACGCGCGACGGGCGTAGGTATTGGCCAATTGTCACCGTGTCGACGCCTGCGCCACGCAGCGCCCGCAACACGTCCAGCACCTCTTCGTGGGTCTCTCCAAGCCCCACCATAAGACCAGACTTCACGATCGCCCGGGGACGCAGTTGCTTCGCATGGGCGAGTACCCTCACGGAGCGCTCGAAGCGCGCCCCGGGTCGCACGCGCCGGTACAGGCGGGGTATGGTCTCGACGTTGTGGTTGTAGACGTCCGGCTCGGCCGCGCACACCGTCTCCACTGCGACAAGGCTGCCTTGGAAGTCGGGAGTCAGCACCTCAATCGTCACCGTCCTGCTTTGCAGGTGGATCGCTCGAATTACAGCGGCGAAATGGCCGGCTCCACCGTCTGTGAGATCGTCTCGATTGACTGAGGTCAGCACGACGTGGTGTAGGTCCAGCGCGGCCACAGCGTTCGCTACGCGCGTAGGTTCAGCCGGATTCGGCCCTCCCGTGGGCCTTCCCGTGGCCACGGCGCAAAACCGACAGGCGCGCGTGCACACGGCACCAAGGAGCATGAAAGTGACGTGGCCGCGCGCCCAGCAATCGCCCCGATTCGGGCAACGCGCCTCTTCACAGACCGTGTGGAGATCGAGACCGCGGAGCCGCCGCTCAAGCTCCGGCACCGCCGGTGAGCGTGTGGGCGTACGGAGGCAGTGGGGCGGCAGGCGACGGTGCACGAACGCGCCCGCGCCATGCCCCACGTGCACGATCTGGCCTGCTCGAAGCTCGCTGGACAAAACGACCCGACCTCGGTAGATGCGCAAGATTATTGGAGAAATTGGACACGGGCAAGCCAGGCCAGCGGCCCACGGGCCAAGGTTTCGGAGGCGCGGCGACGCTCTCGAGCGGGCCCCAAGTGGCCAGAAATGGATGCCGGGGTGCGGCAGGCCCCGCGCGCTAGCGTGGGGGTCGAAGCCACCTTCTCCCGGCGATCAGACCCCCGCTACGCGCGTGCCGAAGTTCCGCCCGAGAGACGCCCGCTCGGCTCGACCGAGCTTCGTATTCACGCCCCTCCTCTTCCAAAGATCGACCACGGGGCACCTCGCGGGAGTCTCGGCTTCCTCTCAACCCGCGACCGGGCCTCCGACACCGCGGCTCGGGCCGTCGGGCTGAAAGGCGGTGCCTGCCCACATCCAGCTGCGCCGTTCGTGCGTATCATCGTGCATGGAAGAGTTTGACCTCGACGCGTACGCGGCCCGCTCGCGCGCCCTCGACCTCTCGGGCATCAATTTCGATCGCGTGCCGGAATACCCGCTTGCTCCGGAAGCGATTCGAACCCTCCGCTATATGCAGGACATCGAGAGTCACACCATCGTCTATCTTCGTCAGCTCCTCGCCACGCGCGCGATCGATGAGCCCGAAGTAGCCACCTTTCTTTCGTGCTGGATCTATGAGGAGACCTTCCACGGTCGCGCCCTGGATCGCTTCCTCGCCGCTGCCGGCCACCGAGGTTCACGCCCAACACCACGTTCACAAGCGGGGATTGGCCCTTGGCTCGAGGAGCGCGCAACCGCTCTGCTCTCACGCGTCTGGAAGAACTTCGTCGCGGTCCACATGACCTGGGGTGCGCTCAATGAGCTCACAACCCTTACCGGATACCGCCGACTCGCCACGCTCGCGAACCACCCCGTGCTCTCGGAGCTTCTCGCGCGAATCGTGCGCGACGAGAGCCGCCACTTCTCCTTCTATTTCAAACAGGCCAAGCGCCGACTTGGCGTAGCCAGCGCGGCACGGGTGACACGCCTGTTGATTGAGAGCTTCTGGGCTCCGGTCGGAAGTGGCGTCCAGCCTCGCGAGGAAACACGCTTCATCGCCGACTACCTTTTCTCGAGCCTGGACGGACGGGCCGCGGCGCAAAAGATCGACGACACGATCCGCCGCTTACCGGGGCTTCAAGGGCTATCTCTCCTGGGCGCGTGGCTCGAACGTGAACTTCCCTCGCATCGAGCGCAGCAGGACAACGAAGGCTCTTGGTACGGCTTCCCACCAGGAGGCTCTTCTTTGGGGGTCTATCGGCGCGAGAGGTGCGGGGTCTCCCGTCGGCCGGCCCGTCCGCAGGGGATTCTGAGCGAAGGCCCTTGATTCGCCAGCGCGCTCATCAAGGCCCAAGCCCACCCAGGACCCCCCGGAGACCGGTTGGCCGTCACCGCCTGACCGTACCCGACCCGCACACCCCCTCGCAGAATTTCCCCCTCACCATCTCGTGCATGGCAGCGAGAGCGCTACGCCTTCTCCGCGTTCTCGACGGGCGCACTGGCGCTCGGGAATGCGGTGGATCTAGACTGTCCGCTCGCGGTGAACCGCAAATCACGTAAACCTGATCGCTCCCAAGCGTCCGGCGGTTCAACCGAACCAACTCTCACCCCTTCCCTGTCCCAGGAAGCTGATCGCACCATGCTCGCAACCAAGGACTTCAAGCATTGTCCCCGCTCGCCCAGTCGCTGATTGCCACCGTGCTTGTGAGCACGACCTCATTTGTCGCCATCGTCTTCGCGTTCTCCGACCTCTGGAGCGAGCGGCGCCAAATGCTCCTCCTAAGCTTCGCCGCCGGCGTTCTTCTATCGACAGTATTCCTCGAGCTTCTGCCGGAGGCGGTCGAGCGAGCGCGCGGAGACGGCAACATCTTCGTGGCCACGCTCGCGGCGATGATTGGGTTCTTTTTTCTCGAGCGGTTTTTACAGGGTTTCCACGCACACGAGGACAGCCGCGCGATGGCGTCGCGTTACATGGTTCTCATCGGAAACGGCGTACACAATTTTATCGATGGTGTCGTTGTTGCTGCGAGCTTCATCGCTAGCCCTGCCCTTGGGATCGCGACGACCATCGCGGTGGTCGCGCACGAGATCCCCCACGAGATCGCGGACTACGCGATCCTGATCCGCAGCAAGCTCTCACCGCGGAACGCTCTGATCGTGAATTTTCTATCGGGCTTAACTGCGCTCGCAGGCGTCGTTGCGTGCTTTGGATTGAAGAGCCTCGTACAGGCCCACCTCGGCTGGTTCCTGACGGCCACCGCGGGCATGTTCATCTATATCGCCGCCTCGGATCTCATTCCCGAGCTCCACGCCCACGAGCACCGCGATCAGTGGATCTACACGCTACCGTTCATCCTCGGCGTCGCTCTCATGGCGACTCTCGGGGCAGTCGTGACCGGCGCACATTAGAGCTCGCCACGAATCGGTCGCCTCAACGGTCCGTTTCGAGCCATGCAAAGAGCGCATAGAATGGAACGCCAGTTGCCGCCACTGCGAGCGCAGTCACGCATTCCCGCGTGCTTCCCTCGATCATCGCAAGTGCGATCGTGGCGTTTGCAACGAGATAGAGCGCGGGTACCCATGGGTAGCCCCACGCACGGTAGGGCCGGGGAAGATTCGGTTGTCTTCTCCGCAGCGTATAAAGTGCCGCTGTATCGGCCATGGTCGCTACCACGATCGCAAAGGTCGTGAAGTCGAGTACGTTCGGAAAGCTGCGCAGCACCAGAAGGATCGCGACGGCGGCAGCGGCCTGTACGGCCAGCGCAACGTAGGGGGTCGCGTGGGCGTCGTGCACTCGATCCACCCCGCCAAAGAAGCGCCCGTCGATCGCCATGGCATAGGCGATGCGCGGACCCACGAGAATCGTCGCGTTTAGCGTCCCAAGGATGGATCCCAACACGAAGAGGGCAACGAGGGTCCCACCGAGCGTGCCAAACAGTTCGCGCGCTGCAGCCTCCCCCACGTTGCCGACACCCCGCTGCGCGTCCACCGGGAGTGCATAGAGGTAGACGAGATTCACCAGCAGATAGACCACCGTACACAAGACGAGGCCGAGGAAGAGGGACCGCGGCACGTTGCGGGCGGGGTCGTGGATTTCACTCGCCACGTAGACGGCGGAGTTCCAGCCGAGGTAGCTGAATAGAACGGGTGAGAGTGCGCGCCCGAAGTGCGAGATCGGAACCGCGTTCGCACCCTCTATGAGTGGCGAGAAATTCGCGATCGTCCCGTGGCCCGTGAGCGGGCCCAAGAACACGAACGCGAGAAGCGCCACGACCTTAAAGGTCGTCGTCATGTTGTTGAAGCGCGCCCCGGCGCGCACGCCAAGGTAATTCAGAAGCGACGAGGCGACTGTGACGGTCAAGGCGACGGCAAGCTCGCCGCCGCTTCCCAGCGGAAAAAAGTGGCCGAGGGCAGCCGCGAATCCCGCCGCGAGGGTTGCGATTGTGCCGACGTAGATCACAAAAAACGTGAGCCACCCGGCCAAGAAGCCGGCGATCGGATGATACGCCTCACGCAAGTAGACGTAGTCCCCGCCCGCGTGGGGGAACATGGCGCCGAGCTCCGCGTTGGCGAGCGCACCCGCGAGAGACAGCAGTCCTCCCGCGATCCAGACGGCGAGCACAAGGCCGGGATGTGGAAGCTTCTGGGCGATGTCACCCGGGGTCAGGAAGATGCCCGAGCCGATCACCGATGCGACGCAAATTAGCGTTGAATCGGTGAGCGAAAGTTCCCGCCGGAGCCGATCGCGGGGATGCCGGTCGGGCTCCGGTAGCGACAAGTCCCTTCCCTAGTGCGAAAGGAAGGGAATGATGAGCAGAGCGACGATGTTGACCAGCTTGAGCATCGGGTTGATGGCCGGCCCGGCGGTATCTTTGTAGGGGTCGCCCACCGTGTCACCGGTCACCGCGGCTTTGTGGGCTTCACTTCCCTTGCCGCCGTGTGCCCCGCTCTCGATGTACTTCTTGGCGTTGTCCCACGCTGCGCCGCCGGTCGTCATGGAGATGGCGACACAGACGCCAGACACAATCGACCCGATGAGGAGCCCACCAAGGGCCTGCGCACCAAGGGCGAGACCCACCACGACCGGAATCAGCGCGGGAATGAGCGCGGGGGCCACCATTTGCTTTAGCGCCGTGGCGGTCACGAGGTCGACGCAGGTGCGATAGTCCGGCGCGGCTTTGCCTTCCATGAGGCCCTTGATTTCGCGGAACTGCCGACGCACCTCCTGAACCACCTGGCCGCCGGCCACGCCCACGGCATTCATCGCAAGCGAAGCAAAAATGAAGGGGATGACCGCGCCGAGGAAGAGCCCAGCAAGAACGTAGGGATTGCTAATATCGAAGCTGAGATTCTGAACACCACTGCCGCCAAGTCTCTTTAGATCCTCGATGAACGTCGCAAACAATACGACGGCGGCGAGGCCCGCCGATGCGATCGCATAGCCCTTGGTCACGGCTTTGGTCGTGTTCCCCACGGCATCGAGTGGGTCGGTCACCGATCGGATCTCCTTGCCCATCTCCGCCATTTGCGCGATGCCGCCTGCGTTGTCGGTGATCGGCCCATAGGCGTCGATCGCGACCACGATGCCCGCCAGCGAGAGCATGCTCATCGCGGCGATAGCCACCCCAAACAGCCCGGCGACTGCTTGGCACAGCAGCATGGCAGCAACGATCACGAAGACCGGAAGAACAGTGGACTGCATCCCCACCGCAAGACCGCTGATGATGTTGGTTGCATGGCCTCCCACAGAGTCGTTGGCGATCTTGATGACGGGCCTTGCGTTACTGCCCGTGTAGATGTCGGTGATCCACATCATCGCGCCCGTGACGCCACCCCCGATGGCCGCGCACAGAACGAGACCTGCAGCGCTGAACGGCGCGTCCGGCGGGATTGTGATCCACGCGCCGGTGGCGAGCGCCAACAGGATCAGGGACAGGACCGTCGCGATTCCAAGGCCCATGTACATGGCCGCCATAACGTTCGGCGCCTTGGCGCCTTGGGCAGGACCGACGCGGACAAACGGGATGGCGACCACAGAGCCCAGGATCCCAACCCCCCCGATGAGGAGTGGGTAGAGGAACATCTGGCGGCTCGCGGGATACAGGATGTGCGCAAGGAGCATTGCGGCAGCCGCGGTCACCCCATAGGTCTCGAACAGATCCGCCGCCATGCCTGCGCAGTCTCCGACGTTGTCACCCACGTTGTCGGCGATCACGGCCGGGTTGCGCGGGTCGTCCTCGGGGATGTTCGCCTCCACCTTGCCGACGAGGTCGGCACCAACGTCGGCACCCTTGGTGAAAATGCCGCCGCCAAGACGCGCGAAGACCGAGATGAGAGAGCCGCCGAAGGCGAGTCCGATGAGGGCATCGGGCTTGGTGACCCCGGCGGTCTCCATGGCTGTCGCAAGGGCGACGAGGGCAAACAGACCCAAACCCACAACCATCAGGCCTGTGACCGCTCCGCCTTGGAAGGCCAGTGCGAACGCGCGCTGGAAGCCGTCCTTCGCCGCCTCTGCGACCCTGACGTTGGCCCGCACGGAGACGTTCATGCCGATGACCCCGGCCGACGCGCTGGCGACGGCTCCGAGAACGAAGCCCGCGGCGGTCCAGCTCCCAAGCGAGGGCAGGAACCAGATCAGGCCCGCCAGAGGAAGCCCCACGAGCGCCACGGTCCGGTACTGGCGCGAAAGGAAGGCCTGAGCCCCTGTGCGGATGGCTCCCGCGATCTCGAGGGCGCGCGGGGAGGTGGCCGGAGAGGCAAGTACCCTGCGGAATAGCCAAAAGCCGACGCCAATTGCCAGCCCGGCCGCAATCAGGGCAAAGAGAGTGATGGACATTGGCGTCTCCCGATTCGCACGGTTCTTCAAGGCGTGTCGCAAGGAGGGGACCAGGCCCGGCCCGGTCCGGATGGGCCCGTTCGATCGCTCCCGTGGACGGGGGAAGAAGCGAGGATCTCGGCCCCGCGAGGCACCCCCAGGCGGCGGCACACACTAGACGGCTAGACCCGGATCGTCCAGTCCCGATTGGGGTTTCAGGCTAGTTCCGCCCCCCGCCGAAGGGCGGAACTGACCTGAAACTTAGCCCGAAGCTAGCTTCGGGCTAAGTTTCAGGTCAGTTCCGCCCTTCGGCGGGGG
>DATFYN010000557.1:0-6190 GCA_035315025.1 Myxococcota bacterium | reverse complement strand
AGGATCGCCCACGAACCACAGGTGGGTCTCAAAGCCAAACCCTGCGAGCGCCCGGGCCAGCCCTTCGATGCGGCTTGCGATGCCGCCCGCCCGGGCATAGCCGTCGGGTCCTTCAAACGAGAGAACATGAAACTGCATGGGGGGGACTCCTATTCGCAGCTTCACGGAAGAGCCGAATCTCCTCCTTGAATGCCACCCACGTTCTCAGGGACTCGATTCCGAAGGCAGCGCAGCCGGTTTTATGAGCGCAGCAGGAGGAGCTTTTGCCAAAAGGCCAAGTGTAAAGAACCTAGTGGAAAGGCCTCACCATCCGCTGTCGCAAAGACGACAAAATCGCAGCAAATCTCGTGGAGATCAGGAGGCAGGAGAACGAACTGTGATCCAGATCTCACAAAGGAGCTCAGTTTTCTCTTCACATTCCCGCACGCCTCGAATCGCGAATGGCAGCAAACTATAGAATGCGCCCCAAGCGCGACCTGTCCAGAGGACGCCTCGAAAAAAGGATCGCGCAGCGCGCCACGTGCACGACCGTGCGAAGCTGCGAGCGCCACGCTCGACCTGAGCCGAGAACTTCCTCCTCGCGGCAGGTCTCGTGCGCCGCCTCGCTTTCGGCGGGCGCTGGGAGGCGCGGCTACCGTCGTCCCACGGGCGGAGCTTCCGAGAGAGTCCGGGGTGGTCGACGAGCAAAGGATCCGCCGTATTTGCGCTCGCAGGTTGGGGAGCCGCGCTCGCGGCGGGGCTTGCGCTTGCGCCGCGCCTTCCCGCGGTTTCCGTGACCGATCCCGTGCTCTTTTTTCCTCCTGCAGCCGAGAGCCGGATCGCCACCGCGGCCCTCGCCGAGCGCTTCCCGGGCGCCCAGGCCGCGAGCCAGATCGTCGTCGTGTGCGAATCCATCGAGCCGGGCCTACCCATTTGGAAAGCACGCGAGGAAATTGCCGCGCTGGCGATGCAGCTGCGCCAAGCGCTGCGGTCGAGCGCGGTCTCGGGCATTCTCGCCCCGACCGACGACCCCGTGCTCGAAGAACGGCTGGTTTCCCGCGACGGAGGAGCCGCGCTCATCGTTTTGCGGCTGGCTTCGGGCTTTGCCTCGGAGGAGGCGAGCGCTCTGGTCGCTGACGTCGAGCGGATCGTCTCGGAGCAGGCCTCGCAGCACCCGGCCTTTCGGACCGAGCTCACCGGCGATGCGACGCTCGGGCGAGACTATCTGCGCGCCATCGAGGAGGGGGCTCGCCGCTCGGCGCTCGCGACGGTGACGCTCGTCGCCCTCATGCTGCTTTTGGTCTACCGCGCACCCCTCGCGGCCGGCGTCTCTCTCGCCACGCTTGCAAGCGCGATCGCCGTCGCTAGCGGCGCGGTCGTGCTGGCAGCGCAGCTTGGCCTTCCTGTGGCCTTCCAATCTCGCGGCTTCCTCGTGGCCCTCGTCTGGGGAGTGGGAACCGACTATTGCCTTCTTCTGTTCGCGCGCACGCGCGAGGAGGCGGCACGCCTTCCGCGCGCGCCGGCCGAGTGCGTTGCCGAGGCACGCCGGGAGAGCGTCCCGGTCGTCGTGACGAGCGCGCTCGCCGTGGTCTTGGCCTGCGCGCTCATGGGATTTGCGCGCTTTGGCCTCTTTGCGTTCTCGGGGCCGGCGCTCGCCATCGCGGTCGCGGTCACGCTGGCGGCGGTGCTGACCTTGCTGCCGGCGCTGATGACGCTCTGCGGTTCTGTTCTCTTCTGGCCACGCGCCGCGGCACAGCACCGACAGCTTGAACGACTCTGGCCAGCCATCGCGCGGCTTGTCCTTCGGCGACCGCTTCCCATCCTGGCCGGGAGCTTTGCCGCGGTGGCGCCGCTCGCCTGGCTCGGACTCTCGGCGGTTCCTTCCTTTGAGCTCGAGCTCGACTTCCCAAAGGCAAGCGTCTCCGAGCGCGGCTTCGTTGCGCTTGTGCGGCACTTCGACCCGGCGCAGATCTCGCCGCTCACCGTCGTCGTCGAGCTCCCGGCGAGCGATCCTGGGCTTCGCACGAGTGACGCGCTCGACGGCCTCTACCAGCTGACGGAGCTACTCGCAGGCCAGCCGGGAATCGCGAAGGTATGGAGCGCCACACGCCCGACGGGAGAACCCGGCCTGTTGGCGCGCGCAACCCTGCGCAGCCAGCTCGCCGCGTTGGCGGAGGGCCTAGGCCAGGCGACCGACGGGGCAGGCCGGCTCGCCGCCGGGCTCGCGCAGGCCCGGCACGAGCTTGCGCAGGGCCGTGCCGATCTCTCGCCCAAAAAGGCGGAGCTTGAGGCGGAGCAGAAGCATTCCCTCCTCGGCGCCTTTGCCCCGGAGCGCTTCGAGGCCGCAAGGCGCGACCTCGACGACCTCGACAGCCAGCTTGGCAGGCTCGATGGGGGTCTTGACGACGCCTTGCGAGGGGCGCTCGCCCTCGAAGCGGGCGTTGCGAAGGGCCGGGCTCGCCTGGATGCGCTCGACCGAGCCCCCGGCTCTTCGCGGCTTCTCGATCGGCTGGCGCTCACGCCCAAGGACCTCGCGGACTCGCAGGAGCTCCAGCGTGCGCTCTCACACTATCTCTCGCGAGACGGCCGCGCCGCGCGCTTCGAGCTCCAACTCACCACGCCGCCCAACGCGCCGGCCTCGGTGGCCACGGCCGCTCGTCTTGAGAGCGTGCTTGCCACGCTCCTGCCCGCGCTCGGCTTTCAAAACGCGCGGCTCTACCTCGCCGGGCCGACGGCCATCACTCGAGATCTTGCGGGCTATACCCGCGACGACATGGCGCGGCTCGACCACTGGATCGTGGCCGGAGTGTTTGCGCTGCTTGTCGCCCTTTTGCGGGGCCTCACCGCACCCTTGGCGGTGACGGTGCTGATCCTTCTCTCCTACTTCGCGTCGCTCGGGGCGCTTCAGCTTCTGGCCGACGCCGGCTTTTGGGCGGGCATCGATTGGAAGGCCCCCTTCTTCCTCTTCGTCCTCTTGGTCGCGATCGGAGCCGACTACGGCGTTTTCTTGCTCGGGCGGGTGCGCGAGGAGCAGCGGCACCAACCGTTCGAGGCTGCGCTGGCCCGGGCGCTCGAAGCGACCGGGCCCGTCGTGAGCTCGTGCGGTCTCGTATTGGCGGGTACCTTTGCAACGCTCGCTCTCTCCCGGATCGCGTTCCTCGAGCAAGTGGGGATCGGCATCACGATCGGCGTGCTGCTGGATACCTGTGTGGTGCGTCCCTTCCTCCTGCCGGCGGCGGCGCTCCTGCTCGAAAGATGGGGTTCGGTATGAAGCACAAGGAAAGGATCATGTTTTCGCTACGGCGCGCGGCCAGCGCATGGCTCGTCGCAGGGCTCGTTCTCCTCGCCGCAGGGCGGCCCGCCGCGGCGGAAGAGCAGATCCTCGCGCTTGATCCTGCCGTAACGAAGATCTCATTCACGCTTGGCGCGACCCTACACACGGTTGATGGCTCCGTCCAGCTCGCCCACGGCGAGCTTCGATTCGATCCCGCGGGCGGCGCCGCTTCCGGAGAAATTATGGTCGACGCGCGCACGGCGCAGACCGGGAACTCCTCGCGCGACGCCAACATGCACCGCGACGTTCTCGAGAGCGAGCGCTTCCCCACGATCGCGTTCCGGGCGGAAGGGCTCGAGCTGCTCTCGCGCAGCGAAACGAAAGCACAGGTGCGTCTGCGGGGGACGCTCGACCTGCACGGCCAGAGCCTCCCGTTCGAGCTTCCCGCCACACTCACGGCACAGGGCGATCGGCTTGGGATCGCGGCGACCTTCCGTGTGCCTTACGTCGACTGGGGCATGCGAGACGCCAGCAATTTTCTTCTTCGCGTCGATCGGTTCGTGGACGTTACGGTGAGCGCCGAGGGCACGCTCGGGTCGCCCTGAGAACTATGCTCGCGAATCGCGACGCAGACCCCGCTCGTGTGCGGGGCCTGGCGCCGTTTGGAGACGGGCGTGTCGCTTCGCCGGCGCGAAGGCGCTTTCGCACGGAGAGTGTGCTGCGCGGGCGCAGGCCCGCGGAGCGGGCTGCATTGCCGAATCCCGCGCGCCCCGTAGGCTGCCGCCCGTGAAGCGGATTCCCCTTGCGCACCTGCCTACCCCCGTCGATCCCGCGCCGCGGCTCTCCGAGGCCCTTGGGATCCGTGTACTCCTAAAGCGCGACGACCAGACCGGTCTCGCTCTCGGCGGCAACAAGGCCCGCAAGCTCGAGCATCTTGTCGCCGATGCCAAAGCCCGCGGCTGTGACACCCTCGTCACCGCGGGGGGGCCACAGTCCAACTTTGCGCGCATGACGGCGGCGGCGGCGGCGCGGCTCGGCATGGCGTGCCATCTCGTGCTGGGCGGTAGCTCCCCGTCCGTCTTCTCCGGCAATCTGATTCTCGACCGGCTCTTCGGCGCGCAGCTTCACTTCGCGGGTACGGACGACTGGCGCGCCTGGGAGACGCGCGTCGCACAGATCGCTCGCGAGCTTGGCCCGCGCGCGTACGCCATGCCGATTGGAGGCGCGAGTGCGGTGGGCGCTCTCTCCTTCGTTCATGCCGCCGACGAGCTCCTGGCGCAGCTCCCGGAGACTCCCGACTGGGTCGTAGTCGCCGACGGGAGCGGAGGTACGCACGCTGGGCTTCTGGTCGGTCTTCCCGGAACGGTTCGCATCCTCGGCGTAGACGTCGCGCGGCCACCCCGGCCGCACGCCGAGCGGGTGCCGGAACTGGCGGAAGAGACTGCACGCCTTGCGGGTCGCACGCTTCCGGCTTTCGAGCTCGTGATCGCCGATCATGCCGGACCCCACTATGGGGCGATCACAAAAGAGTGTCGAGAAGCCGTAGCGCTCGCGGCGCGCACCGAGGGCCTGGTGCTCGACCCCGTGTACACGGGAAAAGCGCTGGCGGGTCTGATCGCGGGGGTGCGTGCGGGGAGCATTCGCGGGACGGTCGTCTTCTGGCACACTGGGGGTACGCCGGCGCTTTTCGCCGACGAATACCGCTCGTTCTAAGGCAAGCCGCGCCTCGCGGCCCTTCACCCCGCACGGGCTTTCCCGAGACGGGCCGAAGGCCGCCGAGTTCCTCGCCCTCCGGCGGGGCTTCTGCGGGCGACCGCGGGCTGCGATGAGCCGGTCTTGGCGCCACGAGAAATTCTCGCGCACTTCCGCAGGGACCTGGCCGCTGTTGCGCGCCCCGAGCGTCGCCGCGGGAGCGCGCGCAGCGCAAGTCAAGGCAAGCCCTCTTTCGGCCGATCTTTCAAGCGAGGGCGCGCCTTCATGCACCCGGTCGTCGTTATCCCGCTCTTCTTCTGCCTGGTGGCCGCGGCTCTTGCCGGGGCGGTCCTGGCTCGCGAAGCGGGCGATCCCGCGAACCGCCTCACGGCGGCCATCCTCGGCTGCTCCGCATTTTGGTCTCTCTGCGAGGTCATCGCGACACGCGAGCCTCACGCCGAGCGCGCTCTCCTTGTCATTCGGGCATCGTCCTTGGGATGGATGTGGCTCGGCCCGCTCTCCTTGCAGCTCTACCTCGAAGCCACAACCGGAATGACCGAGCGCGCACGTCGGCTGCTGCACCTCGGCTATCTGACGACCGTCGTCTTCATCCTTCTTTACATCACGACGCCCTTCGGCCTGCGACGTGTGGTGCCGACGAGCTTCGGCTGGGGCTACGAGTTCGGACCGCTTTTCCCGGTGTTTTACGCCGTCACCTGCGCCTACCCATTGGCCGCGCTCCTCTTGTGGCGCGGGTCGCTCCCCGCTGGCGCGTCGGCGGGGGAGCGAGTGCAAGCCCGCTGGTTCCTCGTCGGAATCGCGATTCCCCTCTTGGTCGCGGGGCTCACCGACGTCGCCCTTCCCGCCTACGGCATTCACGTGCTGCGCTTCGGAAGCGGGAGCGTGACCGTGCTCGGTGCGGTGATCGCGTTTGGTGTGCGGCGGCACGGCTACTCGCTCCTCGCGCCGGGCGCGTTTGCGCGCGAGATCCTTGCGACGCTCCGCGACGGGGTGGCGCTGCTCTCGCTCGACGGGCGCATCCGGAGCGCGAGCGCCGGCCTTGGCCGGCTGGTGGGCTGCGAGCCGGAGCGCCTACGCGGGGTTCGGGCACGCGAGCTATTTACGGCGCCTCCGTCGGCCCTCACCAGTCCGAACACCCGGGAACTCGAGTGCGAGCTCCTGCCTCAGCTTGAGCGTCGCAGCCCGGTGTCGATCTCCACAGCACCGCTCCTCGACAAGCGAGGT
>DATFYN010000556.1:0-2816 GCA_035315025.1 Myxococcota bacterium | reverse complement strand
TACACGCGCTGGCGACGCACTCTCGCCGCCACACTGAGCATTAGCAGTGACAGAGCGTGTGGCCGATCGGCACGACCTGGAGCATGAAGGCGAGAAAAGGGGATATCCTCGATATCGTGGATAACCTCTTCCTATCAAGGGGTGTTGCCGGGCCGTAGCATCGCGCTGCCGACGCTGTCCGAGAGGCTCTAGTGATTGATATCCCGAAGGCTGAAATCGAGGAGTCCCGGGCCTTCTTCAGAAGCAGGAGGTTTCGACTGGACTTCCAACGGAAGTGGTTGATATGGCTGATCAGGCGGCTGTTAGGGGTCGCCTACGTCTTGCCAAGTCCACTGCGGAAGCTCGGGCTCTCTGCCGAAACGGCGCGCGTCACGGTGAATGGGCGCACAGTGGGGGTGCGGATCATCCGGCCGAAGGAGCCGCCGCGCGGAATTGTCGTCGATATCCACGGCGGGGGCTGGACGATCATGCGCCCCATCCATGACGATCTGCTGAACGGCCAGCTCGCACGGTCGGGCTTCGCCGTCCTCAGCGTCGATTACCGCTTTGCACCCGAGAATCCCTTCCCGGCGGTGATCGATGACTGTGAAACTGCGCTCGCCTGGGCGCTTGCGGAAGGAGAGCGAACGTTCGGCGTATCGGATGTCCTACTTCATGGCGATTCGGCTGGCGCCCATCTTTCGGTTGCAGCGGCACTTCGCTGCCGAGCGTCCGCTCGGGACTTTGAGCGGCTAAAAGGGATGGTCCTCTTCTTTGGCTGCTACGACCTCTCCGCGACGCCCTCTGTGCGGGCGGCCACACGAGAAACATTGGTCTTGTACGGTCCCAGCTTGGCCGCATTTTTGGAGCGCATCACTGGCGGATTGAGCGATGCCGCACGCCGCGCTCCTTCTATTTCACCGCTGTACGCCAACCTCACGGGCCTACCGCCAGCATTATTGATTGTTGGCACAGCGGACCCATTGATCGACGACAGCACGATGCTTGCAGACAAGCTCCGCGCACAGGGCGTTAACACCGAATTGGTCATCGTTCCGGATGCGCCTCATGGCTTCAATCGATTTCCAATCGCGATTGCGGATCGCGTCAATGCGTATTCGCGCGAATGGATGAAAAGCAGAATCCGCAAGTCAGCTACGTAGTACAGAGTGCCCGCGATAGTGATGAGAACAATCCCGTCGGGGACACTACCGAGTTTCACAAAAAGTTTGCGAGCAGCTTATACGCGCGCGAGTCGGCTGCGGGAGGGGTGGGACACGCGGGGGTAGGGCGCCCGTCCTGCGGTAGGTATGTCTTAGAACATCTTAGATCAACCACAAAGCTCTAGTTATAAGAGCCCCCTTTCCACCCCACGCACCCGCGGTGGGTACGTCTACCCCCCGGGTGCGGGCAAGCAGCAGCCGTCCCCGCTAGGCTCCGGGGCTCGGGCCTGGGGGGGGGATCGATGTCGCGCCTGGAGAACGAGCGGGCCATTTCTACTCTGAGAAGCGCCGCAAGCCTATCCTACCCTCGTGGGCTCGGAGAGGAGAAGTGCGCTAGCACCCGTTCTCTTCTGGTTCGCCGCCGCCGGCCGCGAGCCCCTGGCAGTCGATGCAACTGGGTTGTCCAAAATAGAGGATCAAAGATGAACGCTATGAAGGTCCATTCAATGAGACGGCAGCGGACGGTTCGTATATGCGGTGCAGCAGCCGCTTTTGCCCTTGTCACTGCGCTCTCTGCATGCACGACCACACAGGCCGCGAAGGTAGAATTGCCGCACGACCATTGCGCTTACCTGGCCCCGGACATCTGTTCGAAGCTGACTCCGGGTCCGGCAGGGGGGGTCTCCCTTCGCTACATCGCACCGAACGTGAATTGGAGCCAGTACACCAAGGTGATGATCAGCCCCGTCACCGTCTGGGGGGGTGTAAAGAAAGACGTCGGTGCGGCGGACGCGCAATATCTTGCGAACTATCTCTACCAGGCCATGGTGAAACAGGTCGGGGCGAAGTTTCAGCTCGTGGACGAACCGGGCCCGGGCGTGATGAAGCTGCAGATCGCCCTTACGAATGCAGAGACTGCGGTTCCGGTCCTCCGTACGATCTCGATGCTCATTCCCCAGGCGCGTGTCCTCGCCACCCTCAAATATGTCGCAACGGGATCCTATCCGTTCGTGGGCAGCGCACAGGGGGAGGCCGAGGTCACGGATTCTGTGACGGGTCAAGTGCTGGTCGCCGGAGTCGATCGACGGATCGGGGGCGGATCACTCGAGACTGCGGCGCAGTGGCAGTTGGGCGACGCCCAAAACGTGATGGACAACTGGGCTGCCCTCACGGCGACTCGCCTCGCGGACTTCCATGCGGGGAGAACCTAGCGGATCCCCACGCTTTATCAGCATGATGCGCGTGCGTTAATCGACGATTACAGACATCTGTGGAATCTCAACCGAGGCACCTTTTAAGCAGAGGGTCCCGGGTTCGAGTCCCGGGGGGCCCACCATAACCTATTGATTTTTAAGCTACTTTTACCGCGTCTCAAAGGCCGGAACCACACTGGCGCTACGCGGCCGCCGAATCGCTTCGACGAGAGCCTGATCGGAAAGGCGTGCGTAACGCCGGGTCGAGCGTGCGTCTCGATGGCCCAAGAGCGCCTGAAGCGTTCGTTCATCCACCTTGAGCCTCAGAAGTTCTGTGGCGCGTGAGTGCTTGGTTCCTTCGTACAGCTTCGAGGTGACACCCACCGAAGCGCATGCCGCTCGCCACTCTCTGGCGAGCGCCTTTTTGTACCAGGGGCCCGCCGGTCGGCGACCGTGACCGCAGTAGGGCAGGGTGAACAGC
>DATFYN010000555.1:0-6587 GCA_035315025.1 Myxococcota bacterium | reverse complement strand
GATGGTGATGCCCGGCGACAACGTGGAGATGGTGGTGGAGCTGATCACGCCGATCGCAATGGACAAGGAGCTGCGCTTCGCAATCCGCGAGGGTGGCCGCACGGTCGGCGCCGGCGTCGTCGCCGAGATCATCGAGTAGCGAAGGCGCGTAGCACAACTGGTAGTGCACCGGACTCCAAATCCGGGGGTTGGGGGTTCGAGTCCCTCCGCGCCTGCCAAGTGAGTCCGCTGAGCAGGTCGAACGAGACGGGAGTCCATGACGTTTCACCCGGGAGAATGGATCGGTCAGTCTCGTGAGTTCCTCGAAGAGGTACGGGCGGAGCTGCGAAAGGTCACTTGGCCCACTCAGAAGGAATACGTGGGTGGCACGATCGGCGTACTCGTGATCGTCTTCATCCTGACCCTTTTCCTCGGCATCGAGGACTACGGTCTGGCCAAGATCATTCAGCTGTTCATGCAGCGGTGAGCTGGGAGTAGACGGTGGAAATCGCGATGTCGAAGAAGTGGTACATCGTGCACACATATTCCGGCTACGAGGCGAAGGCCAAGCAGGCTCTCCTCGAGCGCGCGAAGATCGAAGGTAAGGAGGAGTGCTTCGACGAGGTACTCATCCCGGAAGAGAACGTCGTCGAGGTGGTGAAGGGCGAGAAGCGAACTTCGAAGCGAAAGTTCTTTCCCGGCTACATCCTCGTCCACATGGATCTCAACGACGAGACCTGGCACATCGTGCGCGGTACCCCGAAGGTGACTGGCTTCGTGGGAGGCGGGACGAATCCGACTCCGATCTCCGATGAGGAGGTCGCGCGCATGACCCAGCAAATCAAGGAAGGTGCGGTCAAGCCGAAGCCGAAGATCCGTTTCGAAGAAGGCGAGAATGTCCGCGTCATCAGCGGCCCGTTCGCGAACTTCTCGGGGTTTGTGGATGAGGTACGGCCGGAGAAGGAGAAGGTGAGGGTGATGGTGCAGGTCTTTGGCCGCGCTACGCCGGTCGAGCTCGACTTTATGCAGGTTGAGAAGGCCTAGGGCAGGGAAATCAAGTGGCAAAAAAGGTTACCGCGATCGTCAAGCTCCAGTGTCCGGCCGGCGCAGCGAACCCGTCGCCGCCCGTCGGGCCGGCGCTCGGTCAGCACGGCGTTAATATTATGGAGTTCTGCAAGGCGTTTAACGCCCGCACGCAAGACCAGGCCGGCCTGATCATTCCGGCGATCATCACTGTCTACGCGGATCGTACCTTCACGTTCGAGCTGAAAACGCCACCCGCGGCCGTGCTGCTCAAGCGTGCGGCCAAGCTGGAGAAGGGCTCGGGCGAGCCGAATCGCACGAAGGTCGGCTCGGTCACGAAGCGCCAGGTGCGCGAGATCGCCGAGCTGAAGCTCAAGGACCTAAACGCGCACGAGGTGGGTGCGGCCATGCGCATCATCGAAGGCACGGCGCGCTCCATGGGCCTTGACGTGGTGGAGGGATAGCGTGGCAGGGGTCAGCAAACGCTACCGAGCGGCGCTAGAGGCGGTGGACCGCACCCGGCTCTACCCCCTCGCGGAGGCGGTAATACTGCTCAAGTCGCTCCCGAGCGCCAAGTTCGACGAGAGCGTCGACCTTGCGCTGAACCTCGGCGTGGATCCTAAGCATGCCGACCAAATGGTGCGTGGCTCGATCGTGCTGCCCCACGGCACCGGAAAGTCGCTGCGTGTTTTGGTTTTCGCGAAGGGCGACAAGGAAAAGGAGGCGCGCGAGGCGGGCGCGGACTACGTGGGTGCCGAGGATCTGTCCAAGAAGATCACCGAAGAGAACTGGCTGGAGTTCGATCGCGTGATTGCGAGTCCGGACATGATGGGCGTCGTCGGTCGGCTCGGGAAAGTGCTGGGCCCGCGAGGCCTCATGCCCAACCCGAAGCTTGGGACCGTCACTGCGAACGTCGGTCAGGCCGTGCGCGAGACGAAGGCCGGGAAGGTCGAGTATCGAGTCGAGAAGAACGGAATCATCCACGTCTCGATCGGCAAGCGCAGTTTTAGTGAAGAGGCCCTCGTGGCGAACGCGACGGCGCTGCTCGAGGCGGTGGCGCGTGCCAAGCCGGCCTCGAGCAAGGGCACCTACCTGAAGAAGATCTCACTCTCCACCACGATGGGCCCTGGGATCCATATTGATCCGTCCGTCGTCGCGGTGGGGAAGGCGGCGTAGGGAGAACGACGTGCTGACGCGCGGCCAAAAGGAAGAGCAGGTTCGCGAACTCAAGACGAAGTTCTCGCGCGCGACCAGCGTGTTCGTCGCAGAGTATCGGGGACTCGACGTCCACCGGCAGGATGCGCTGCGACGAAAGCTGCGGGCAGAAGGCAAGGGTACCTACGAATACCGCGTGACGAAGAATACGCTCCTGCGGCGGGCGGCCGAAGGCTCGGAAGTGGCCCACATCTCCGCTCACTTCAAGGGTCCGACCGCAGTTGCGATTTCCTACGGCGACCCGGTCGGCCTCGCAAAGATCCTGGTGGACTACGCCAAGGAGAACGAGATCTTCAAGCTGCGCGGCGCGGTGCTCGACGGACGCCCGCTCGGTCAGGCCGAGATCGCAACACTCGCGACACTGCCGTCCCTGGATGCACTCCGTGGGAAGCTGCTCGGTCTGCTCCAAGCGCCGGCCGGCCAGCTCGCGCGGCTGCTTGCGGCACCGGGGGCCCAGCTCGCACGAGTCATCGAGGCGCGACGCAAGGCGCTTGAAGGAGCCGGAGACGGGGCGTCCGCGCCCGCAGAGGCCGCGTCCTAAGGGGACGCAAAGGATTGTCCACCCAGCCGACCGGGACGTGGAGAACGGCGGCGCAAGAAAGGTTGAATGCACATGGCGGATCTAAACTCAATCGCTGACACGCTCTCCGGTCTCACCGTGATGGAGGCGGCGAACCTCGCGAAGCTGTTGGAAGAGCGGTGGGGTGTCTCGGCCGCCGCGCCGGTCGCCGTCGCCGCAGCCGGTGGCGGGGCTGCGGCCGCCGCCGCGCCCGCCGAGGAGAAGACGGAGTTCAACGTCATCCTCGTGAGCTCGGGCGACAAGAAGATCCAAGTGATCAAGGAAGTGCGCGCGGTCACCGGTCTTGGCCTCAAAGAGGCCAAGGACCTCGTGGAGGGCGCACCCAAGCCGGTGAAGGAAGGCGTGAACAAGGAAGAGGCTGCGAAGATCAAGGCTCAGATCGAGGCCGCCGGCGGCCAGGTCGAAGTTAAGTAGCGGCTTCGCGCGAAGCTGACAGGGAGGCGCATGCCCGGCCGACGGGCGCCGCCTCCCGCCGTAGATTCGACACCCAAACGCGGAGGGCCCCCGCACCCGTGACCGAAATCTTCTTCTCCGAGAATGCGCCCCGGATTCGCAAGGATTTCTCGAAGGTGCCCCCGATCCTCGAGATTCCGAATCTGATCGAGATTCAGAAGCAATCCTTCGAGCGCTTCCTGCAGACCCACGTGGAGCCCGAGAAGCGCGAAAGCATCGGGCTTCAGGCGGTCTTCAACTCCGTCTTCCCGATCAAGGACTTCAACGACACGGCCTCTCTCGAGTTCGTTGGCTACGTGCTCGAGGAGCCGAAGTACGACGTGCAGGAGTGCCTCCAGCGCGGAATGACGTACGCAGCGCCCTTTAAGGTGACGATCCGCCTCGTCGCCTGGGACGAGTCCGAGGGTTCGCAGACGATCCGCGACGTGAAGGAGCAGGAGGTGTATTTCGGGGAGATCCCGATCATGACCGACAACGGCACCTTCATCATCAACGGCACAGAGCGCGTGATCGTTTCCCAGCTCCACCGTTCGCCGGGCATCTTCTTCGACACCTCGACCTCATCGACCGTGAGCGCCGCCGGAAAGAAGATCTACTCCTGCCGAATCATCCCGTACCGGGGCTCCTGGCTCGATCTCGAGTTTGACCATAAGGATCTCGTCTACGCCAGGATCGACCGGCGTCGAAAGATCTATGCGACGGTGCTGCTCAAGGCCCTCGGTTACACGCCCGAGGATCTGTTGGCCTATTTCTACAAGCCCGAAACCATTCGGCTCGATGCGAAGCGGATCCTCAAGAAAGTCATCCCTGACTTGCTCGTGGGTCAGCGTTGCACGCGCGAGGTCAAGGACGAGGCTGGGAATATTCTGGTCCGCAAGGACAAGAAGTTCACCAGCGCGGCCGTACGCAAGATCGTTGCCGAGGGCATTGAGTGGATCCAGGTCGGGACCGACGACATCATCCGTACCGACGCGGTGAAGCGGGTCGCTCCGATCGACATCGTCGACGAAGGCACCGGCGAGGTCATCCTCGAATGCAACGAAGAAATCACCGAGGCCCATCTCGAGGAGCTGCGCGGCCGCGGTATCCACGAGTTCCCGCTCCTCTACCTCGACCCGATTTCCACCGGAACGGCGCTTCGGGACACCCTGCTGGCCGACAAGACCGCGACGCAAGACGAGGCGATTCTCGACATCTATCGCCGGTTGCGCCCAGGCGATCCGCCGACTGTCGATACCGCGAACAACCTCTTTCACAACCTCTTCTTCAATCCGGAGAGGTACGACCTCTCGCGCGTCGGGCGCCTCAAGCTGAACCACAAGCTCTCCTTCAACCCGGACGAACGGGTGATTGCGACCGTGAGCGGAGGGGCTCGAGAGGAGATTCCCCTCGGAGAGCTCTCGACCCTGCGACCGGAAGACATCCTTGCCGCGGTGAAGTTCTTGGTGGATCTCAAGAACGGATCGGACCCGGACAAGCGCATTGACGACATCGACCACCTCGGCAACCGCCGGGTACGCGTGGTGGGCGAACTGCTCGAGAACCAATACCGAATTGGTCTCGTGCGGATGGAGCGTGCGATCAAGGAGCGCATGTCGCTCCAGGAGATCGAGACGCTGATGCCGCACGACCTGATCAACTCCAAGCCTGTGTCGGCCGTCATCAAGGAGTTCTTCGGATCCAGCCAGCTGTCGCAATTCATGGACCAGACGAATCCGCTCTCGGCGGTGACGCACAAGCGTAGACTCTCGGCCCTCGGGCCTGGAGGTCTCACGCGGGAGCGCGCGGGCTTCGAGGTGCGGGACGTGCATCCCACGCACTACGGACGGATCTGCCCGATCGAGACGCCGGAAGGCCCGAACATCGGTCTGATTGCATCGCTCTCGACCTACGCCCGCGTAAACGACTACGGCTTCATCGAAACGCCGTATCGAGTGGTGAAGGACGGCCAGGTCACGGACGAGGTGAAGTACCTCTCGGCCTTGGAGGAAGAGCGGCTCGCGATCGCCCAGGCGAAGGTGCCGGTGGACGAACGCGGTCGCTTCCTCGAAGAGCAGGTTTCCGCGCGCAAGCAAGGCGAGTTCACGATGCTGGCGCCGTCGGAGATCCAGATGATGGACGTTTCTCCGAACCAGCTGGTCTCCGTTGCCGCCTCGCTCATTCCCTTCCTCGAGAATGACGACGCCAACCGCGCCCTCATGGGCTCGAACATGCAACGGCAAGCCGTGCCGCTGATGCGCACCCAGGCCCCGCTCGTGGGAACTGGAATGGAGGCCGTGGTCGCCCGCGACTCGGGCGTGACCGTGGTGGCCAAACGGGATGGAGCGGTGGTGGCCGTTGATGCCGCTCGCATCGTCATGAAGCCTGACGAGGACGAGGGCGCAGGCTCCAACGTCGACATCATCAACCTCATCAAGTACCAGAGGTCGAATCAGAATACCTGCATCAACCAGCGGCCGATCGTGAAGCCGGGCGATCGCGTGCGCAAGGGTCAGGTGATCGCCGACGGACCCGCGACCGAGCGTGGTGAGCTCGCCCTCGGGCGCAACGTGCTCGTCGCGTTCATGCCGTGGGGCGGGTACAACTTCGAAGACTCGATCCTGATTTCCGAGCGTGTGGTGAAGGACGACCTGTTTACCTCGATTCACATCGAGGAATTCGAATGCGTCGCACGCGATACCAAGCTCGGCAAGGAGGAGATCACCCGGGACATTCCCAACGTCGGCGAGGAAGCGCTGAAGGACCTCGATGAGTCCGGCATCGTGCGCATCGGCGCCGAAGTGAAGCCCGACGACATCCTCGTCGGGAAGATCACGCCGAAGGGCGAGACCCAGCTCTCCCCCGAAGAGCGCCTGCTGCGCGCCATCTTCGGCGAAAAAGCGGGTGACGTGCGGGACACCTCATTGCGTGTACCGCCCGGAGTCTCCGGCACCGTGATCGGCGCCCAAGTCTTCTCGCGCCGTGGCGTGGAGAAGGACGAGCGCGCCCGCGCGATCGAGGAGCAGGAGATCGAACGGCTGCGCAAGGACCAAGAGGACGAGATCCGGATTATCCGGGACAGCGCAATGAGCAAAGTGCGCGAGCTGCTGGTCGGCAAGAAGGCGGCAAACCGCGTGGCCGACGAGCGCCGCAAGCAGACCTGGCTGTCTTCAGGGGACACCGTCACCGCGGAGATCTTGAACGAGATCCCGCAGCGGCGTTGGAAGGAGGTCCAGATCGCCGACTCTCGCGTCCAGGCTCAAGTGGACCGGGTGTTTGCGAGCGTCGACGAGCAGGCGAACGTCATCAAGACCGTGTTCGATGAGAAGATCGCTCGCCTCAAGAAGGGCGACGAGCT
>DATFYN010000554.1:0-14400 GCA_035315025.1 Myxococcota bacterium | reverse complement strand
GATCAGCGCCAATGGCCGCTACGTGGCCTTCATCTCCTTCGCCTCGAACCTCGTCCCGGGCGACACGAACGGCGTGCCGGACGTCTTCGTGCGCGATCGGCAGATCGGCACGACGAGGCGCATCACCGTGGACGGCTCCGGCAACCAGGGGAACAACGCGTCTGACTCGCCTTCGATCAGCGCCGACGGCAGCATTGTCGCCTTCGAATCCCTCGCGTCGAACCTCGTCCCCGGCGACACAAACGGAGCCTACGACGTCTTCGTGAGCGTCCCCGCCTGCCCGCCGCGGCCGCCGCTCCCGGCCAACTGGTGCGACTTCAATGCGAACGGTAGCTTGAACGACAACGTGCTTTTTGCTGTCAATACGTCGACGGGCGCCTTGGTTTCGTCGGCCAAGGCGGTGTCCCAGACGGTGGTGGACGGGGGCCAGGCGCTCTTCGTGGCCGACGATGGGGCCGACGATGGGTTCGTGTATCTCTTCGATCCCTCGACTGGCACGGTGGCGCCTGTCACCGTGGGCGGCGGGCCCGCACCCGCGCCCGTCGCCGTGCCCGCCCCAACTTTCCTCAAGGACGGCCGGGCGGTCGCCCTCTCGCGTGATGTAACGACTGGTAAGGTGGGCGCCGTCTGCGCCCTTTGGAACAAATCTTACGGAAAGACGTATGGGACCGTCGTCGCGGGCTCGGGGCCGAGCGTCCAGGACACGGGCGTGGTGTCGGATGCGATCGCCGCGGTGACCTCGCCGGCGGGCTCTTTCTGCGTGGCGAGAGACATGTCCCCGTCCAATCTCGGGCTGCAGGTGGTGAACGTGAACACGCTGCAGGTCACGACCGTGGGCTGGACGGCGGAGGACTTCATCGTTGGTGAAGGCAGCACGCTCGTGGCCTTCCGCACGCGCGAGGCGGCCGAGGCCTCGAACCCGCGGTGTTTGCCGCCCTTGCGCTCGGCCATGGCTGGCGGCTGCGATCTGAACGGCGACGGGGACGTCGATGATCTGGTGATGCAGGTCTATGACCTCGCGACGGGGACAGTGCTCGACCTCGCGCGGCAGGCGATTCCCTGCACGTTTGCGGCCTGCGACGCGTTCGCGCTGTACTCGGTGGAGGGCGGCGGGTCGAGCGCCGGCCAGGTCTCCTTCCTTGGCACCGAGCCGGGGCAGGCGGTGGGGCTGGGCTGTCTCGCCACCTCGCCGCCCGGCCAGTGCGATCTCGACGGCAACGGCCTGGGCACGGACACGGTGGTGCACGTAACGAAGATCGCACCGGACGCCGGCGGCACGGTGGCCGTGCGGGCGCAGCAGGTGATCGCGGTCTCGACGGACTCCACGGTGGGCTTCTTCCCGACGCAGGTGATCGGCCAGACGGTGCTCACGACGCAGCGCACGGAGTGCGACCTCGCGCGCTCGTCGTGCTGCGTCACGGACACCGGGGATCCGATCTGTAGCGTCGCGCAGTTCGCGGCGACGTTCGCGTATGCCCAGGGCTCGTGCGCGGCGCAGTTTGATCTGGATCCGGCCGGCGTGCCGGGCAACCCGAACGATCTGCCCGGGGCGCTTGACTGCGTCACGCTGCGCAATGTCATCGTGGGCGACAGCGACCGTGCGGCCGATGGGACTCCCGCGCCCGACGGGGTGCTCGACGTCGCGAGCAACGGTGTGAACGACGTGTGCCAGGAGATGCCGGATCCCCAGCAGGTTGACGCCGACAACGACGGACTCGGCGATACGCCGGGGCAGGCGTGCGATCCGAATCCGAAATCGCCGAAGCCGTCGGCGGGGTCCTGCGACCTCGACGGCAACGGGCAGGTGGACGTGCGCGACGTGAACCTGATCTTCGATGCCGTGGGTAGTTTCGCGCAGGGCTTCCCCGCGTTTGGCTGGGATGCGCGCGACCGGAACACAGACGGGCGTATCACGACCCTCGACGCGGCGCTGTGCACGGCGCAGTGCACCTACCCGAACTGTGCAATCACGCCGCCGCCCAAGACGGGCTGTGGTCTGCTCGGGATCGAGGCGCTGCTCGCGCTCGTCGCTCTCCGGGGCGTCGGGCGGCGTCGCGGCGGGGCACCGGGTCACTAGGCGGGTCCTGCGGGTCCGATACCGCGAGGGTGGAGCGGAATGTTGCGGGCCTGGAAAGGGGATGAGGCCATGCGGAAGCGGTGCGGTCGTCATGGGCAGGGCAGACAGGGGACGTTCTTGCGGGCCGGAGCGGTGCCCGGAGGCGGCGGGTGGTTCCGCCTGCGCGCCGGGCTGGCACTCGGCCTCGCCGCGGCCAGCTTTCTGGCGGGCGGTCCGGTGCACGCGCTCAGCCTGAGCCTAGCGCCGACTGCGGTCACCCAGGATCCGGGTCTCGACTTCTCCCTCGTCCTCTCGGTTGGGGGGTTCGGAGAAAGCGGGACCGCGCGGCTGCAAGCCTTCACCGTGAAGCTTGCATACGACCCCGCGCTGCTCGAGTTGGTGAGCACGGCCTTCGGCTCGCAACTCGGCGTGCCCCCGACGACGGCACTCGCGAACGCGACGGCCGCGGCCGGCGTGGTCACGCTGACGGAGAACTCGCTGCTGTCGGCCGCGGCTCTCAACGCGCAGCAGCCCAGTACCTTCGACCTCGCGACGCTCACCTTCCGCGGTCTCACGCCCGGCGCAGGGGCGGTGTCGCTCTTCACGGATAGCTTCACGGAGCTCGTGTTGACGGACCTCTCCCTCGCGCCCTTCGACTCCCCGCTGCCCGCCGTGACGATCACGATCACCCCCGAGCCCGCGAGCGCCATCCTGCTCACGGCCGGTCTCGCCGCCCTCGCCGCACGGGCTCGACGCAACACACCGACGTCCGATCTCTTGGAGGACGCGGATTCAGCGCCGTGAACAGAACCTGCGCGTGGATGACGCCTACGCACATCGCCGGTTCAATCCTCCGCGGACAGGGAGACGGGGTTCCACACGCGAAGCGTCATGAGTCTGGCGCTGCCGGACCGCCGCGGCGAGGCTTTGCGGTGGCGAAGCTGCTGAACCGAATCGATGGGAAGCCCTTCGACGACGCAGACGAAGCACGCTTCGAGGAGTTCGCGCAACCGATCAGCGTGATTTTCGAGGGCTCATGGGAGATCACCCGGCGCCAGCGGACCGCGTGAGCGCGGATGGCGAGTCGATCGGTCCTTGCGACCGTGCCGATGGGGAGCTGCGTAGCGCCGACCCACGCGGCCGTGCATCGAGCCGGCCTCGTACGGATCGCGGGGGAGCTACGCGGAGGCGGCGGTCGCCCATCACCGACGCTCTTGCGTCGGAGGCAACGTGAGCGGGCGGAAATACATCGTGATCTGCAGTTTGCTCGGTCTCCCGCTCGGCTGGCTCCCGGCGCTGCTGAATCTGCACGGGCCGGTTCCCGAGAAGTTTGACCTCTATGGCCTTCAGGGCTCCGTGCTGGTCTGGGCCTACTATCTGGATCGTCTTCTCATCGGCTTTCTGGTGGGGATCACGCTCTGGCCACGTGCTTGGTACCTCCGCGGCCCACTCTGCGGCCTGGTCCTCATGCTGCCGATCGGCTTCGTCTCGCTGGCCAATGCCTATTGCGGTCCCCCCTGAATGATCTGGAATGCGGTCACCGGTGCGGTGATCGGAGCGATCGTGGGCGGCGCGGCCTTCGCATTCACGGGCCGACACTCGGCCGTGGAGTGCTGAAGTCGACGGAGGGCAGGGCGAGCACCGCCCGCGGCGACACCACCCGGGCCGCGCCGCTCCGCGTCTTCCAGATCGTGATCCTCACGCTTGGCCGCCTAGGGTGCAAGCCCGTTGGGCCGGTGGGGACGCGTACCGCAGCCCGCTCGACGTTCTAGAGGACGAGGTGCCGGCGGACCTACTTGCGCGTGTCGGCAGCAAATCTCCACAGAGTCCCCACAACGCAGCAGAAGCCTGAAAAAGCGAAGCCCCCGGGACCTTGAGATTCCGAGGGCTTAGGGTGGTCGCGGGGGGCGCCCCGTACGATTGCCGACTCTATCACGCGGTTGCAGCCCAAATGGGTGTGGGCGGCGAAATCAAGAATCCGCTCCGGCGATCATCGAGCACCTTGCTCTGCTCGCGGCGATGGATTTCTTCCCGGTTCCGACGGCGACGTTTCGGGTCCTCATCGTCTGGTTCCTGATCCATCACGGGCGCCGAAAGGTGGTGCGCTTCAACGTGACTGAGAACATCCACTCTGGACGCGTGCGTCGCATCGCTCTGAAGGGGAGCGCTTGCGGCCGTTTCGCCCTCAATGCACACCCTACTTCCAAAGAGGCCGCGAGGATTCGCCGTTCACGCCCCGACAACGGCTCGAACTCCCGCCCCCTTCACAACCGGATCAACGGCCGACCGATAATGTCGAATCACAGGTGAGGTCTCCCGGCGGCCGCTTCGCGCTCTAAGCGCAGCGTTCCTCCAAAGTGGTTGCGAGGAATCGCCGTTTACCACGACCCAACGAGGGCTCGAACTCCCGCCTTTTCACGAGCGGATGCGCGATGAATAATGGCGAATCACAGGGCTCCCAGGGTTCAACAGCTAAGCCTCGGGAGTCCGCCGGGTGCGGCTCCCCTTTCCATGGTCCTTATCTTAAGCCGATAGAGGCCGGAGTCGGCCGGGCGACATCACTGCCGCCTCATACGCATTACAGCCGGCAAGTGATGGTGCGATCCAAGGAGAGCGACTTCGCGACCATTGAAAATGCCGCTTCCGATGAGCGACTAAGCACATTCATCCGTGGCATCGCGCTCCCCTACCTGGGCCGCCGTCGGCCATGAGCGAAGCCCTGCGCCTTAGCGACCTCGTCCGCATCGTCGGTGGTGCCCCCTTCGACGCACATCTCACGGAGATCCTACTCCAGCGCGCAGACGGCATCCTGGGGAAGGACGGCGGCCCCGACTGCAAGCGCGTGCTGACCGACGGGGAAGTCGACCTGTTGCTTACCGGCGACGAGCCGGAGGGCGCGGCATGAAGGAGGCCGGCGCCGAGAGGTCAAACGGCTACTTGCCCCGATTCGAGGAAAAGCGAATGCGGCTCGCCATTCTCGTCGTTCTTGTCTGTGGCTTTGTCGGCTCGGCGAGGGCTCTGGACGAGATCTGGGCATGTGTGCGCAAGAACTTGCCATCAAAGAGCAGTGTGCAAGAGCTCGAGTTGCGCTCGGTCGACCGAACAGGCGTGGAGAAGACCCTTAGTGCCAAGCTCTATTGGAAGCGTACAGCCGATGGTCTCGCTGAGATACTGTTGCGGGTCGATGGTCCTGCCGATGTGCGCGGCTCCGCATTTCTTCTGCTCGAAGGGAAGGACCGCAGCGACATGTTCATGTATCTACCCGAGCTGAAAAGGGTGCGCCGTATCACGGTGCGTAGCGTCTCCGGGTCACTCTTCGGGACCGACTTCAGCTACGAAGACCTTGAACGACTCCAATCGATCGGCGCCGGTGCGAACGTGACACGCCTCGCGGATGCCGAGGTCGGGGGTCAGTCAACCTATGTGCTTGCCGGCTCGCCATCGCCGGACTCGGGTTCGGCTTACGAGCGCGTTGTCTCCTTCATCGATCAGAAGACCTGCATTCCCCTCAAGATGGAGCTCTATGAGAAGGGCGGTCAGCTGCGCAAGCTCCTCACCGTAGACCCTGCGCAGGTAAGGCGCGAAGGTGGGATCTGGTTCCCGGGCCAAGTATCTCTAAGGGACTTGGCGGAACAGAGCGAAACCCGGCTCGTCGTGAAGAAGATAGCCATCGACATCGAGATCTCAGACAGCATCTTCAGTGAGAGTGCCTTGAGTACTACAGGTCACTGACCCCATCCTCGAGCGGGCGGCCCGCAGAAGGCTCCTCGGCGTATGGACTCGCTTCTCCAATTTGTCTCGAGACGCGCGAGGTGGGTCCTGCTCGGCATCGCCCTCCTGACGGCAGTCGCGCTGGCCGGTATCGTCGAGATTCGAACCGGCAGTCTTCGGCTGCCCATCGATCCGTCGACGGATCGATTGCTCCCGAGCACAGGCGACGACCGACTGTTCTACGACAAGGTACGCCGCCTCTTCGGAAGCGAGGAGGTGCTCGTGGTGGCCTTCTCCGCTGAAGACATCTTTACTTCGGACCACCTGCGTCGGATCCAGCGACTCACTGATCGGATCGGACGGGTTACGGGCGTGGCCCGCGTGCTCTCGCTCTCGAATGCCACGAGCATTCGCGGAGCGGACGGCGACATCGAGGTCGGCCCTTTCTTCAGCACCATCCCGGAGGAGACTCACGAGCTCGAACGCGTACGCGCAGACGTACTCAGCAATCCGATCTATCGGAACACTCTTGTATCCCGCGATGGAAGCACGGCGCTCCTCCTAATCTACCTGGATCACGATGCCGAAGGAGTAATCGCCACGAGCAAGATCGATAGGCAGATTGCGACCGTGGCGAACGAGGAGCGGGGAGATGCGGCGATCTGGGTCACCGGAAATCCCCATGTGAAGGCTGTCCTTTCGGAGATGTTGCTGCATAGTCTGGGGCGAACGATTCCGCTCGCCTTCGCCGTAGTCGGACTCGTGTCGTTGATCAGCCTGCGCAGCATTCTCGGGCTGATCCTTCCGTTGTCCACTATCGTGATCGCGCTGGTCTGGACCCTCGGCCTGATCGGATGGGTGCATGGCTCTCTTAACCTTGTGACGACCAGCGTACCGCCTCTCGTGATTACGCTCGGGTTTGCCTACGTGATGCACCTGCTCGCGGAGTACTATCGCTTCGCTCATCAGGTACCGGGCGACGAGAATGCGGGGGGGATCGGGCTCGTTCAAGGAATGCTACGCGAGGTGTCGCTTCCGATCGCGGTCAACGGGCTCACGACCTCCCTTGGATTCCTCGCGCTCGCGCTGAGTCCGGTTCTGGCTATCCGCGAGTTCGGCTTGTACTCGGTGATTGGCATCCTCTTTTCCGTGATTCTGTGTCTAACCTTCGTTCCGGCTACGCTCGCGTTGTTACGGCGGCCGAAGCGAACGCGGAAGGTCCTGAGGGTGCCACCGCTCGATCGGCTGGCGGAACGCCTCGCCGAATTTGATGTGCGCCAACGAGAGCTGATCCTCGTTGCGACCGCCTTGGTGCTCGCCATATGCGCGGTGGGTATGACACGCATACGCGTGGGGACCGAGTATATCTCGGACTTCGATTCGACATCGCCGGTACGCCGAGACTTCGAGGCGATCAATATGAAGTTCGGCGGCGCAAGCCCGTTCTTCGTCGTGATCCAGGCGGACACCCCAGACGCCGTCGTCGATCCCACGAATCTGCGCGCAATCGAGGAGTTCCAGCGTTGGCTCGAAACTCAACGCGAGATCGGGAGCACGACATCGATTGTCGATTTCTTAGAGCTAGTCAACCGCGGAATGCACGACAACGATCCTGCGTATCTAGCCGTTCCTGAGAGCCAGCGGCTCGCCAAGCAGTTGCTGTTAGCGGCTGGAGGCAAAGAGACGTCAAGCTTGGTGGACGGGCGATACGAAACGGCGAACGTCCTCGTAAGGACCAACGTGAGTGACTCGTTCGGCATGGCGTCTCTGGTCGAAAGAATCCAGAAGCGTTCTGCGAGGCTGCCGGGGAGTCTCAGCGCTCGGGTGACGGGGAATGTCGTCGTCCTCGACCGCGCACTCAACGACATTGCGCGCGCGCAGCTCCAGAGTCTGGGATCGGCTATCGTTACGATCTACTTCGCTTTCGCCTTAATGCTCACCTCGTTCCGGATGGGTCTCATCGCCTTGATCCCAAATCTTGTACCGATCGCGGTTTTCTATGGGATTCTGGGCTTCTCGGGAATCACGCTGAATCTATCGACTAGCGTAATCGCTTGCATCGCACTTGGGATCGCCGTCGACGTCACAATTCACTATTTCGCGCGCTTCAACCGCGAGGCAAGGCGGCTCGCCAGCGAGCGGGCCGCGACCGCCTCATCGCTGCGAGCGGTAATTCGCCCGATCACATTCGCGAGGCTTGGGATCTGCCTGGGCTTCCTGATCCTCGTGACAGGAGACCTACGGAGCCAGAGGGAGGTGGGGGTGCTGGCAGCGACGACCCTCGCCGTCGCCTGGCTGTTCGATCTCACGATCGGGCCCGCACTATGCTCTCGGGTCAAATTGGTAACGCTGTGGGACGTCTTGACGCTCAACCTCGGGGCAGAGCCAGAGCGCACAATTCCGCTGTTCGAGGGACTGAGCGCGCGGCAGGCACGGATCTTCGTATTGATGTCTACGCTCGACGAGTTCTCGGCGGGAACTCGTCTCTTTTCGGAGGGCGACAAGGGGCGAGACATGTATGCCGTCATCGACGGAAGACTCGTGGCATCCGTGAATCGCGGAGACTCCCGGGTCAGATTTGGCGAACTGTCTCGGGGCGACTTGGTCGGTGAGGTCGCGCTATTTGCAGGAAGTCGCACCGCCGATGTGGATGTGATGGCGGATGCGCGTTTGCTCCGCTTTAGCGAGGCCGATCTGGAGCGGATTGCGCGACGCTATCCTCGGATTGGCGTCAAGATCCTCCGGAACTTGAATCGTGTCCTCGCAGCCCGTGTGGCGAACACGACCGCGGCGATTGGCTAAGACCGCTGCGCTACGCTTCCGGGGTCTCTAGAGCTGTGGTTCGCCAAAACGCATGCGTCTTGAAATCACTCAGCATTCCGGAACCTGAGACGAGAGGCTGCCCCGACGACGGCTCGAACTCCCGCCTTTTCACGAGCGGATAACGCCCGAAGGATAATGGCGAATCACAGGCGATTCGAGCGACCCGCGAGCCGGTGGGTACGTAGGGACATCCCGGAGCTCTGCATCATTTCCGATGACCTCTGGGAGCAAGTGCAGAGCAGATTCCGAGCGGCTCGAGCGCTCTACACGCGCCGTCCCAACGCAGCGTTTGTCGCGACCCGGACTCGCGCCGCAAAGCGGCGGCACGTCCTCTCCGGATTCCCGGAGTTCGAGGCCTGTGGGGTTCGCTTCGGGTGCACCGCGCCGACCTCGAGTCGAGGATTTAGATCCCCAAGGCCCGAGCCCTGGGGATCTCGCAAGACAGGTAGCGGGGGGGCCGCGGGCCGCTACATCCGCTGCGACGGCCAATTCAGGGGGGTGTCGCACTTGCCGCGTAGGTCAAGGCGCAAGATGTCCAGGTCGACGAAAACCTCAACGTTTTCCACGTGAATCAGGTTTTCGGAAACGACAGGTGATTTGGCCGATGGGAGACTCGGCGGCGACCCGCTTCGGTCGTCCGTCTTGGAGTTGGGCGGCCTAGTCCAGGCCTAGTCCGGGGTTGCCGACGCCCGTCGCCCCGATCGCGTCGTAGAAAACCGCACCGCGGCGAGTACTTAAGTCGCCAGCGTTAAGGCGGCGCGTTACCCAAGCGCAGCGCCGCACGCCCGGCCCACCGTGACCGCGGGTGAAGCGACCATGCGCTCATCCCTGCCTGCGTCGAATCACCGCCAGGCCCAGCACTCCTCACATCACGAGCAGGCCCGTAGCGGGCTCGGGCAAGCCCGTACGTCCTCGCGACGCGCAAGTGCTACCGATTTTTGAGGGCGTCAAGCCCCTCTTTCCGCTCCAAGGTTGCAACTTGTTCGCAGCGTAATCGGAGCAGGCACGCTGCATCACTCTTCCGGGATCGCGAGCATCGGACAGGGCGCATGGCGTACCACGCGCTCCGTGGTGCTGCCGCGCAGCGCACCCAGAAAGCCGCTACGGCGCCGGGTTGTCATCACAATCAGATCTGCCGGCAGCGCCGCCGCGATCTGCAGGATCTCATCGACCACGGGGCCACTGCGGACCACGCGCTCCCAGGCCGCTTCCTCCGCAGGGCCCAGGCGCACCGCCGGCATGTCCTTGGGGTCGCCCACGTGGAGGAGCGTGAACCTCGGGCGAGCACCGAACGCTCGGGCGAGTCCGCGTGCCACCGGCGCGGCAGCCTTCGGAGGGGGCTCTCGGTCCGCGGGCAAAAGGACGTGGGCGAGCGATACGGATCCATCGTCCGGCGACACAAAACCGCGCGCACTCTGGCCCACGAAGAGCGTCATGATGCCCGCCCCGCGAGCCACGGGCTCCGCCACTGCCGCGTGCAGCCAGCGTGGCATCCCGTCTCGACCGTGCGTTCCCAGGACTGCCAGCTGGGCGGGATTCTGGTCGAGGAAGGCGAGAATCCCGCGCACGGGATCTGCGTCCCGGACTGCGACCTTCTCTACTTTGATGCCGAGTTTGGGAACTGCGTTTCTTGGACTGCCGTGCGGTAGCAGGCCCCATCGTTCGAGGGTTGCCCGAATCGCCGGGAACTCGCTCCACGACGCGGGATGCGCCTCGCGGTCGATGTGCAGAACGGTCAAGGCCGCGCGCGCGCGAAGCGCTATGGCGAGCGCATGGACGAAGGCGAGTTCGCTGGCAGGCGAGAGGTCCGTGGGATGGACGACGTGGTCGATCGGAAGCGCGGGGAGGTCATCGGGCAAGGAGGGACTCCTTCGGAGTTTCACGGGACTGTAGCCTCAACCTGTCGCGGCCCGCCTGCTCAAGCAAGGAGGCCGTGGTGGCATGGCTCGAGATCGGGATGCCAAAGAGGCCGCAGAAAAGGCTACCCGGATCAAACGGATACGAACGGTCTCCTCGAGCAGAAGGCCGACGAGCTCGAGCGAATCCAAGCCTTCTACATCCGCGCCGCCGCTTCCGCCCACTCGCTGTGAGTTGCAAAGGCGCTCCGGGCCCCGCTCGCGCCAGAATCGCGTGAGCATCTCGGGGCCACCCGCGTTCGCATCTGCCAATCTACGGATGTCTTCTGCGTAGGCAGAGAGGCGGTCGTTTGGTCTGCGATTGATCCCGTGCGTACTGATCCAAGCATCCAGCCCCGCCAATTAGCCGATCAGAGTCTCGAAGTCACCGGACTTGAAGCACCGGCTGCCGCTGCGAGTGAATCCAGTTACACCCACGAACGTGCGATTCCCTTAGGCGCTTTCCAGTGCAACCCGGGTCCGCGCTACCTCTCGGGAGGCCGGCGCCGGGAGCTCAGGGACGACACTCGCTGAGCTCGCGGCGCCGGCGGCCCGCGCGACTCCCTGGAGAACGCGGGACCAGCGGGCACTGTCCACCGCACGGCCTGCAGTCGTCTGTGACTTTCGCATGAAGAAAGAGCGCACGTGCCGGTCGGTCCGAACGGCAGCTCGCGGGGACGGGCCGGCGGGGGGTTGATGAACAAGCACGAAGCGATCGAAGTGCTCGAGGATCTGCGTGCCGACCGCGAGCACCTTGCGCGGGGATCCAGCTCGTTGGAGGAGTGCGACTTGTGCTGTAGCCTCTTCATTGACCGGGCTCGAATAGCCAGGGACTCAGACAAAGTCGCCAAGTGGCCCAAGAGAAGACGGGACCCTAACCGCTCTTCTCCGATCGCAAGACTCCCAGGACCGCTGCTGTCCGGATCGCCCAGCAAAGCCCTACCCGAATTGCCTCGTTCGCGCTGGCTTCTGCGCGAGACAGGACGGGTACGCAAAGGCAATCATGGAACAGAGCCAAAGCGGAGACCTCATGGATCGTCCATCCGAGATCGTGGACAAAGCGTCTCTGCTCGCGAGCTGCTTCTGGTGCAAGCCATGAACCACGTTGTGTCGTTGTCCGGAATGGACGCCGCCTTCCTCGCCCTGGAAACGCCAAGCACGCCCATGAATATCCTGGGGACGCTCGTGCTCGATCCTTCGAGCGCTAGCGGCGGCTACTCCTACCAACGAGTCCGCCGTCTGATGGAGGAGCGGCTGCCGCGTCTGGTGCCCTTCCGGCGCCGGCTGGTTGCGGTTCCATTCGGCCTCGACCATCCGCTGTGGGTCGACGATCCCGACTTCCACGTTCGAAGCCACATCTATAGGATAGGGGCGCCCACTCCTGGGTCGGAGCAGGTCCTGGCCAATTTGGTGGCCCAGATCGCCGCTCAGCCGCTCGACCGAACCCGGCCGCTATGGGAACTCTGGGTGGTCGAAGGTCTGGCTGAGGGCCGGATCGCCCTCGTGCTCAAGCTTCACCACGCCGTCGCCGACGGCGTATCGGCGACCCAGCTCCTGCTGCACCTACTCGATTCCTCACCGGAAGGAGTGGATGCAGGCGAAGCCGATGAATCGGTGCAGCCGGATCCGACTCCGACGAGGACGGCGCTCTTGGGCCACGCGCTCTCGCGGCTGCCCCAGCAGTCCGCGCGCTTCGCGCGGCTCCTGCGGGACACAGCGAGATCGGTCGCGGGAATCGCCCGTTCGGCGGCCAGCGGGGCTCCGGGCGGACCTCGGATGCCGATGCCCTTCAGCGCACCGCAGACGCCGTGGAACGGTGCCACCTCGCCCCAGCGACGGTGGCGTACGGAAGCGCCCGGCTCGCCGACGTGAGGGTTATCAATTCGGTGTTCGGCACCACCGTAAACCACGTTATTCTCGCAGCGTGCACTCAGACCCTCCGAAACTACCTGGAGGCCCATGGCGGTGCACCGGATACTCCCCTGGTGGCGGCGATCCCGGTCTCCCTGAGAAGCCAGGAGGAGCTGGGAACGTACGGCAACCACATCTCCGCGTTCCTCGTCCACCTCCCCGTCCACCTGGCCGATCCCGTAGACCAGCTGCTCGCCGTGCGTGACGATGCGGCGTCGTCGAAACAGTTCCACGCTCAGCTCGGCGTCAGCGCGCTGGGGGAGTGGGCCGAGTTCACAAGCACGCGGCTCCTCGGGGGCGCCGCGCGCTTCTACTCGGACTGGAAGCTCGCCAGCCGACACCGCCCGCTCCACAATCTCGTGATTTCGAACGTCCGGGGGCCGCGGGCTCCCCTCTATGCCGCCGGTGCGCGGCTGACCGCTGCCTATCCGCTCGGCCCGCTCATGGAAGGGGCGGGCCTCAACATCACAGTAGTAAGCTACGTGGACTCGATCGACTTCGGAGTCATCGGGTGCGAACGCTCGGTGCCCCACGTGGGGGACATCGCGCTCGGTTTCGGTGCGGCGGTGGCCGACCTCTTCAAGATCGCTCTCGAGGAGACGTCGAAGACCCTGTCGGTGCGAGGCGAGGGGGCGACACCGCATGCCGCCTCGGCGTCCGCGGCGGCGAACTAGATGTGGAGACGTCTGCGACCCATGCTGTCGCGCCTATGGCAACGGTTGCAGAAGGGTCCCGGCGAGCGCCGGACGGCCAAGGCGCGCACCCGCTTCTGGGCCGAGGTGCGCGAGGGACAGCGTGAGGCGGAAGCCCACTCACAGCCTTCCCGAACCGCCGATCCGCGAGGACCGTCTCAGATCTGAGATCTCAGACCTGTGAGCGCCCCGAAGATCGAGGAGCAGAAGGGAATGCAGCAGCAGCAGCTGCGCCAACGACAATCACCGATGAGCGGCGACTCGGGAGAGAGAAAAGCGATAAGCAAGAGAGTGTTGAGCAAAGTGTGCATCGATCCCGTTGGTCATAGTTCGGTCACCGCACGGGAAGATCCGGGGGTATCCCACCGGCGGTTCGAATCCTCTGCCGACGTTGCGCGATGAGGTCGAGCCCGAGATGAGAGGCCGGCTCGACGAGGTGGACGCCGGCCTGGGCGGAAGAGATCCTCGGCCCGGAGACGACATGAGGAGGCGACGTCCCGGAACGAGATGAAGCGAATCCATGTCGGCTCGCGAGTTCGAATCGCTGATAGGTCGATTCTCAATGCGGCGCTCCGCTTGCCGGCAGATCTCCGGCCGGAGCCGGGCCAGATGCTCTGGGGGGGGCGGGAGGCGAGCGTCACGGGTTATCGCCGCAGCCCCGAGGACCGTTCATTGTACGTGCTGAAAGGTGCGCCAGGGCTCTGGTTGGAGGAATGGATCGATCCTATCTGACGCGGCCGCGATTCGTGAAGCGGACCATCGGTCGGGGAGGATGAACATGCACCAAGTCGTCGCACGCACGCGTGAGTTCTTCGGTCTGCGGGCGCGGTAGTGTACGAGAGCACCGTAGCCGCCGCCGTGGCCTCCGCGCGGAGGGCGAGGGGCTAACAGATGGAGTTTCACCGTCGCATCTTCGTTGATTACTCTCTCGCACCAGACGCCTGCCTTCTCACGCACCCCGGGTACATCGAAGAAGACCGAGTGTGCGGGCTTATTAGTCGCTTCCTCGAGCGCCTCTTGGTCACACTTCGATAAGTCCCTAGTTGCCTCGTCAACCTCACGCTCGAGTTCGCACATTTGCATCGCAGCCCCTCTCCAACTACGGTGGGAAGATTCGACCGAACCAGTCAAATCGAGTCGTAAAGCCCTTCGTTAGACCATGAGTTGTAGCGGGCGAACTTCCGAAATTGCTGGAGGTGTGTGCTCATGATGCACTCCCGAGGCGGGTAGGCCCGCGCGGACGTGACTCGTGCCCGCACCGATCCCCGCTCCCGAGCTCAGCCAACCGCGCACACGACGACCCCGGATCAAT
>DATFYN010000553.1:0-7234 GCA_035315025.1 Myxococcota bacterium | reverse complement strand
GCGTCGTCGGGCGCTGCACCCGAATCGAGGAGGGACTTGATCACCAACACGGTGTCCCACACCGGCGACACGCAGGGCTGGAACATGAGACCCTGAGACAGTTGGACGGTGAAGTCCTCAATCGCCTGCTGGCCCCGGCGCACGGCGTCGTCCTCGGAACCGTGAAGCGCGTAGAGCGCCAAGGTGGAGTTGAGCATGGCGGGGACGATCCCTCCCCAGCCACCGTTTCGATCTTGTCGCTCCCGGATCCAGCGCTCCGCTTCGCGCAGCGCGCGCGCGCGCAGCGGGCGGCGGTGTGTGAGTGCGCCGAGGCGGCAAAGCGCGCGATCAAGGAGGGTGAAAAAGCGCCGGAAGGTGAAGAGCCCCGGGCCGGCATCGAAGCTGAGCTTCGCCCGTGCGGGGTCCTCACACCAAAGCTCCCGCACGGACATTTCGGGTCGCTCAAGAGGAACGCGGAAATCCACGGCCTGCAGGACGGTCAACGGCACCACCGTGCCGCGCGCCCAGGAAGACATCTCATAGATGCTGAGCGGGAAACGCTCGGGCAGCAGCATGATTTCGACCGGCATGACGGGCACGCCGCGCGCCGGGAACTCCCCGAAATAGGACAGCCAAATGCGCGTGAAGACCCCCGCGCGTGCAAGCCCACCGCGCGACAAGATGAACTCGCGCGCGCGCGTCATCGCGGGTTCGTCCGCCTTCATGCCGAGCTGTTTCAGGGCGAAATAGGCCTCAATGGCGAGGGAGAGATGACTTTCCGCTCCCTCGTAGCGCGCCCAGCCGCCATCACTTCGCTGCGTGGCGAGCAAGAACGCCGCCGCTTGGCGGTCGCGCTCGTCGACGGCAAGCCGCATCAGCCGGCGGAAGATCACGTACTCTGCCGTGATCGAGGCGTCGGCCTCGAGCGGGAAGACCCAGTGGCCGTCCTCGCGCTGACTCTTCCACAAGCTCTCCTGCGCGCGCTGGATCGCATCGCCCACGCGCTCCAGGCCCGCGGGCACGGCAAGCGGTCCCTCTGTCGATTCGTCCGTGCTCTCGATCTGAATTAGACCGCTCATACCATGCCTCCCAGCAGCTGGCGCGCCGCCTGCACCACGCTTGGCGCGTCGATCGCGGCGCTCGACCACTGCTCCGCAACGTCACCGTGCTCCACGAACGCATCCCCGATGCCAAGGGTGCGGACCAAGGTCCCGGGCGCGGCCACCGAAAGGCACTCGAGCACTGCGCTCCCGAGACCGCCGATTGCCGCATGGTCCTCCACCGTGAGAACCCGCCCGCAGCGCCGGGCCGCGGCGGCGAGCACGCGCCCGTCGAGGGGCTTCACGAAGCGCGCGTCGATCACCGTCGCCGAAATTCCGATCTCTGCGAGCCGCTCGGCCGCGTCGAGCGCTGTGGCCACGGTCTTGCCAAGACCCACGAGCGCCAGGTCATCGCCGCGCCGCAGAACGCTGGCGCGTCCAATCGGGAGCGGCTTGGGATCGGGATCGAGCGCCACGCCCAAGGCGGTGCCACGTGGGAAGCGCAGCGCGAAAGGCCGGCCCGAGTCGACCGCGGTCGCAAGAAGATGCTGGAGCTCGTTTTCGTCACGCGGCGCGGCCAGCACGAGGTTCGGGATCGGCCGCAAATAGCCGATGTCGAACACACCATGATGTGTCGGACCGTCTGCTCCCACCAGGCCCGCGCGATCGAGCACGAAGACAACGGGAAGACCCTGCAAGGCCACGTCGTGAACCACTTGGTCGAAGCCGCGCTGCAGGAAGCTCGAATAGATCGCGCACACCGGGCGCATCCCCTCCGCCGCAAGCCCCGCGGCGAAGGTGACCGCGTGCTGCTCCGCGATGCCGACGTCGTACCAGCGGTCTGGGTGGCGCCGCGCGAAACGGTCGAGCCCGGTACCGTCCGGCATGGCGGCGGTCAGCGCCACCACGCGCGGATCACGATCGGCGACACGAGCGAGCGCTTCGGCAAAGCAAGCCGTCCAGCTGGGAGGTGCCGGCGCTCCGTCCCCCCGGCGCTTGCCGCTTTCGACGCAGAAGGGCGCGGTCGCATGCCAGCCGAAGGGATCGGCCTCGGCCGGCGCGAAGCCTTTGCCCTTGCGTGTGCGCACGTGCACGACGGTCGGCCCCTGTGCGTCCCGTAGCGCCTCGAGGGCCGGGAGCAGCTCGCCAAGGTCATGACCGTCGACGGGACCCAGCACGCGGAAACCGAGCGTCTCAAAGTAGGGTCGCGGGTTTCCAGCGCGAGCGATCGCACCCACATTGGGTGCGATCGCCATTCCATTGTCGTTGAACACGACCTTGAGGTCGGTGCCGAGGAAGCCGGCGTGGTTGAACGCCTCAAAACTCATCCCCGCGGTCGCCGCGCCATCGCCGATCACCGCCACCACGCGGGCGTCCCGCCCCTGACGACGCAGCGCTTCGGCCACACCGAGCGCTGCTGAAACCGAGGTGCCCGCATGGCCGGCCCCAAACACGTCGTAGGGGCTTTCGCATCGGCGCAAGAAGCCACTCGGTCCGTCTGAGCGTTTGATTCGTCGTAGGCCTTCGCGCCGGCCGGTCAGGGCCTTGTGGCCGTAGGCCTGGTGACCCACGTCCCAGATCAAGCGATCTTGAGGCGTGTCAAAGGTATAGTGGAGCCCGATCGTGAGCTCGACCGTTCCAAGACTCCCGGCGAAATGGCCACCCACCTCGGCCGCCACGTCGATCAGCTCGCGGCGCAGCTCCACCGCTACGGCCGCGAGCTCGTCCTTCGGCAGCCGGCGTAGGTCGCAGGGCTCTTCGATCGAGGCGAGCAGTCCCACTATCGCACCACCCAGCTCGCGAACCGCAACGCGTCCTTGGGACTGCGGGTCAGGGTCTCGGCCGCGCTGGCTTCGAAGCCGGAGTGCAGTTTGCAGTTCTCGCAGCGCTTGTCCCGACGCTGGGCAAAAAACTCCCAGTCGGTCGATTCGAGCAGCTCGCGGTACGTCTTATAGTGCGCGTCTGTGATGAGGTAGCAGGGGCCTTTCCAGCCCCGGGGATTCCGCGTGACGTTGGCCCAGGGTGTGCAGTCGAGGTCGCGGTCGCCCGTCAGGAAATCGAGATACAGAGGGGTCGAGAGAACCTTGTGGCGCTTTGCGATCTCGCGGATCTTCCGGAACTTCTCGTGCACCTCCTGCTTCGCCAAATAGATGTCGTTGTCCAATACCTCATACGCATAGCCCGGCGTGATCAGAAAGCCGTGTACTCCCATCCCGTCGAGCATCGTGAAGAGCTCTTCGAGTTCCTCGAGCGAGGTGTCCTTGTAGATCGTCGTGTTCGTCGACACGCGGTAGCCGCGTTCGACGGCGCGCTTCATCTGTGGGGCGACCGTGTCGAATACACCCTCCTGACACACCACGCGATCGTGGGTCTCGCGCATGCCGTCGAGATGCACCTGGATCGTGAGATTTGCGTGGGGCGGAATCTTTTCCATGAACTTGTCGAGCAGGATGGCATTCGTGCACAACTGGACGTGTTTGCCGCGCTCGAAGCAGCCGCGCAGAAGATCAGGTGTCGGCTTGTAGATCAGGGGTTCACCGCCGCACACCGACACGATGGGAGCGCCGCACTCATCCACGGAGTCCAGGCATTCTTGCAGCGTCATCTTGTCGTAGTAGGTGTCCTCGTACTCGACGATCCGGCCGCAACCCGCGCACGCAAGATTGCAAGCGTGGAGGGGCTCGAGCATCAGCACGAGCGGATAGTGCCGCCTCCCTGCCCGCTTTTGCTGGGCGATGTAGCGGAAGAGGTCGTACTGGAGCCGCAAGGGAAAGCGCATCGTCATCCTTTCTGGGGTCGCTGCGGAATTAGCGCCGCCACGGCACGCAAGGCCTGGCGTCGGCGCTCCTCTCCGGTCGGCGAGGGATCGAGCAAGGACAGCAGGAGATTGCCGTCGAGAAGAGAAACCACCCCGGTGGCCAGCGTCTCGGCATCGTGGCCGGGAGGGAGAACCTCGCGCAGCGTATCGCGCACGTCGCGCATAAAGATCTCGTGCAGGTCGAGGAGGGTGCGCTGAAGCGTGTCCCGCAGCGCGGGGGACTCGAACATCCAGCGTACGAACGATTGGATGGCGTCACGGTTCGACGTGACAAAGTCTTCGTACACCGCGAATAGCTCCGAGAGGCGCTTCTCGGCGTCCACGTGGTCCAGGCTCGCGGCCAGCATGTCCCGGAAAGGCACCAGAAACTCGCGGCACGTCTCCTTGAAAAGTGTCGCCTTGTCGCCGAAGTGCCAGAAGATTGCGGCTCGCGATACCGCCGCCTTGCGAGCAATCTGCGTCACGCTCGCGTGTTCGAAGCCTTGCGTCGCGAACAGCTGCATCGCCGCGCGCACGATGCGGTCACGCGTAATGGCCTTGCGATGAGTGAACTCAGGTGCCCGCGACGCGCCCGCCGGCGGGCTCACCGGATGCTTCTCGCCTTTCATGCCATGTCCCTCGAGGTGGCGAAGGTCCGAGCACCGGGGGGATGGCGCATCGCACTCGTTTGTGTGGGAGAAATCGCAGACGAGATCGCGGCGCCGCCGCGCAAAGCCGCGCCCCTCGGCGCCGCAAGGCGCGCGCCGGGTCTTGAGCCGGGGCTAACGCGCACGGGCCGCGGCGCCCCGCTCGCGGGAGAGCCTTGATCACCCGTGACACCCGTTCCTGCGGTGCCGCGCCTCAACCCCTGCGCCAGCATTTTCAGTGCGCCTCCTCGCATCCTGGCTCCGCCGGCAGGCTACCGGCGCGCAAGGCGGGCGGGACGATGAGCGCACTGGTCACGGTGACGACGATCGCAAGCCCAAGCCAGCCGACGGGTGCGAGACCGATCCGGAACGCGATCGTCGCATTGAACAGCACGATCGCGGCATAAAAGGCGGTCACGACGCCCCGCGCCCTCGGCAATTGATAGAGGGGCGCGCCACGAAACCACCCCGCGCGTTCGAGCGCCCCCATCGCCCCAAGTACCACCGCGCCGACAAATGCCCAGCCCAGGTAGTTCGTGAGCGGGACGCCAAAGAACACGCCGGGTTCCGCGTAGTCGTAGAGCTTGCCAAGGAACCAGCGGTCTCCACGCAGCGCCACGGGATCGCACACGAGATCAATCGCCACCATGAGGAGCGTGCCGAGGCCGAGCAGGCGAGGCGTGAGCGGGATGCGTCCCGGCGGGTTCGCTGGAACTCCGAGAAGCCGACGAGCGGTCGCATAGCCCACGAAGGACAGGAAGACGAAGGAGAGCGAGTCCATGAATGGAACGTTTGAGACCCATAGTTCGCGGTCGCGCGTCGGCGCGTCCAGATAGTGGTAGAGGCCGAAGGGGAAGCCATTTCGCGTCGAAGCGTATTCGCAGACAAACGCGACTCCGTAGCCGAGCACGAGCCACACGAGGGTGCGCACCGGCCCGATCTCCCCGAGGGCAATCACGACAAAGGCCGCCAGAAAGCAGAAGACATAGGGGCGCAAGGCGATGGTATGAGCCAGTAGTTCTACGATATGCACCTGAGGTTCCAAGTGGCTGGACGACCGCGCGTCGCGCCTTGGGGCTGGAGGATCGGGCGTGACCCGGGAGGTCACAACCGAAAACGCTGACCGAACACCGGTGTTGGGTCAGTGAGCGGCGACGGATTCATCGCCACTTCACTTGCGGGGCGAAGATAGCAGGCGCTGAGGCAAGCCCGCTGCGTCGGAAGTTTGCCCTGAGCGTGCGGAGCCTTACAATACGCGCCCAAGGCAGGCTCGCGTCGCGGATCCGCCACAAGGCTCTCTCGGCCGCGAGGCCGCTCACGCCCTTTGGTGGGAAGGACGTAGTTCGAATTGGGTATTTCGCAGCCGGACCGCAGGTTTGGGTCCTCGACGTCAGCAGTGATCTCCGCGGCGTTTGCGGTGGGGTTGACGATTTCTTTGGGGGGAGCGCTCGGCTGTGCGAGCGCCCCGCCGGGGCGCGAACCACTTGCAGCCCAGAGCGCAGCGCCGGCCGCGCAAGACGCCCTTCCGGTTGATTCTCAGGCGCCGCGCCCTGGTGACGATGCCGATGATGCCCTCATTGCGAGCATCCAGAAGGGGCCGTACGACCCCCTCGAGCCCGTCAACCGCAGCTTCTTCGCTCTCAATCGCGGCATCGACTATGTGCTCCTCGACCCCGTTACCACCGCCTACCAGTTTGTTGTTCCCGTCGAGGGCCGCCGTGCGGTCCGGCGCGTCTTCCGGAACCTGGGCTCGGCGCGGACCCTCGCGAATGAGATCCTCCAGCTCAAGTTCGTTGACGCAGTGGTCACGACGGCGCGCTTCGCGATCAACTCCACCCTCGGCATGGGAGGGCTGTTCGACCCCGCCGCGAATTTCGGCCTTCAGCGCCACGAGGCGGATTTCGGAGAGACGCTCGCTCGGGTCGGCGTTGGCGCTGGACCCTACCTGGTGCTGCCTCTGCTCGGGCCCACGACCATCCGCGACAGCATCGGTAGTGCCATCGACGGCTTCCTGGAGCCCCAGTTCTGGCTCCTCGGTCCTGGCTCGCAGCTCCTGCTGGGCTCTGGCGACGGACTCTCCTTACGCGACGAGCACATCGCAGACCTGAGACACCTGCAAGAATCGGCCGTGGACTACTACGCCGCGCTGCGTAGCGCCTACCTGCTCGACCGGGAGGGAGAGATCCGCGGACGCCTCGAGAAGCGCGATCCCGCCGCGTCGGTCTCCGCAAGCTCGGTGCCCGAGGCAGGCCCAGTACCTCCCGCCAGCGAGCCCCCGCCGTCGGCACCGCCAAAGGCGAGCGAGGCAGGCGAAGCGGAACCCGCTGCATTGGGAGCGCAGGCGGCGGCGCTGCTGAAACCCGAACCGTAGGACAGCGGGCGTTTAGCTCGGCCGCGCGCGTCCTCGGGTCCCCCCCAGAAAAACTGCGAACGCGAGGAGATCCGCGAGCGGGATCGCGGCGAGGTCGCCGGGGCGTAAACCGAGCGTCTTGCGCCGGCGCCACAGCCACGCGCCCTCGAGCGCCCACCACGCGCACGGGATCCATACACCCCCGCCGGTCGCCGCGAGGATGAGCGCGGGGACGCTCCCGTGCGTAACGAGCTGTCCGACGTAGCCGAGCGGGCGCATGTGCCGCACCACGCGGGCCCAGCGCAGGTGCCGGCGGGCCGCCGCAAGCCAACCTTCCGGTTCGAGCAAGTGGTCCACCACCATGGGCGACCAGGCGAGGCGCCAACCTGCGCGTTCGATGTGCCGGGCGAGCAGGAAGTCG
>DATFYN010000552.1:0-6509 GCA_035315025.1 Myxococcota bacterium | reverse complement strand
CCGAAGACGAGATCGCTGCCGTGAGCGCGGCGATTGGCGCCTCGTACGCCGGCCTCTTGGGAGTCTGCACAACCAGCGGTCCGGGCTTCGTCTTGAAGCAGGAGGCGCTGAACCTCGCAGTGATGGTCGAGCTCCCCCTCGTGGTCGTCGACGTGCAGCGCGCCGGACCCTCGACCGGAATGCCCACGAAGGTGGAGCAGGGCGATCTCTTGCTTGCCCTCTTCGGGCGCAACTCCGACAGCCCGATGCCGGTGATTGCGGCCGCGACGCCGGGCGACTGCTTCTACTCCGCGCTTGAAGCGTTCCGGCTGGCGGTCAAGTACATGACCCCCGTCGTGCTGCTCTCGGACGGCTTCCTCGCCAACAGCGCCGAGCCCTGGCGAATCCCAGAGGTGGAGACACTTCCGCGGGCCCTGGTTCAGGTAGCGACGCCGGCTGGGGATGAGCCTTTCCAGCCGTACCTGCGCAACCCGGACACGCTGGCCCGGGGCTGGGCGGTACCCGGAACTCCGGGGCTCGAACATCGGGTGGGCGGCCTCGAGAAGGAGGAGGTGACCGGAAACATCTCCTACGCGCCGTCGAACCATGAGCGCATGACGCGGCTTCGCGCCGAAAAGGTCGCGCGCATGGCGCAGGACATTCCGCCGGTCGAAGTGAACGGGAGCCAGCGGGGCGGCGAGCTCCTCGTGGTCGGTTGGGGCGGAACCTACGGGGCGATCACCTCGGCCGTCGAAGAGGCACGCACCGAGGGCTTCGACGTCTCGAGTATCCATCTCCGTCACTTGAATCCCTTCCCGCACAACCTGGGCGAGGTGCTCCGAGGCTTCCGGCGCGTGCTGGTTCCTGAGCTCAACCTTGGCCAGCTTGCGATGCTGCTCCGCGCCGAGTTCCTGGTGGACGCCGAGAGTCTCTCGAAAGTCCAGGGCCAGCCGTTCAAAGTCGGTGAAATCAAAGCCAAGATCTACGAGCTCGTGGGTGCGCGGACCCCGCAGGTGGCTCGTTCGTGAGCGAAACACCGGCGACTCTCACACGCAAGGACTTCACCTCCGACCAGGACGTGCGCTGGTGCCCGGGCTGCGGCGATTACTCGATTCTGGCGAATGTGCAGAAGGTGATGCCCGAGCTCGGCGTTCCGCGCGAGAACGTGGTCTTCGTGTCGGGAATCGGCTGCTCGAGCCGCTTTCCCTACTACATGAATACCTACGGATTCCACACGATCCACGGGCGCGCACCGTCCTTCGCGACCGGCATCAAAGCGAGCCGGCCAGAGCTCTCGGTTTGGGTCGTGACCGGCGACGGCGACGGGCTCTCGATTGGCGGCAATCACCTGCTCCACACCCTGCGCCGCAACCTCGACCTGCAGATCCTGCTGTTCAACAACCGCGTCTATGGCCTCACCAAGGGCCAGTACTCACCGACTTCGCGACTCGGTATGAAGACGAAGTCCACGCCTCAGGGCTCCGTCGATTACCCGCTCGACCCGGTGAGCTTCGCGCTTGGGGCGGGTGCGAGCTTCGTCGCGCGCACGGTCGACGTGGATGCCAAGCATCTGCAGGAGATCTTGCACCGCGCACATGCCCACAAGGGCACCGCCTTCGTCGAGATCCTGCAAAACTGCCCGGTGTACAACGACGATGAGTGGGGAGAGGTCGAGGACAAATCGACGCGGCTCGAAGCCGGGCTCGCGCTCGAGCAGGGTAAGCCCCTTGTCTTTGGTGCCAAGGGCGCGCGCAAGGGCATCCGGATCGAGCGGGGAATTCCAAGCGTGGTGCCCCTGCGCGACGATGCGGACCCGGAGGCCGCGGGCATCGCCGTCCACGACGAGAGCTACGAGACGCCGGCCTACGCCTTTGCGCTCGCGACCCTCGTGCGCCCGGAGTTTCCCATCCCGATCGGTGTGTTCCGCGCGGTGGAGAAGCCCTCCTACGAGAGCCTGCTGGAGGGGCAGATCGACGAGGCCGTGGCCAAGCGCGGGAGAGGCGACCTGCAGGCGCTGCTCCGCTCTGGCGACATCTGGACGGTTGGGGTCTGACCTCCGCCGAGACGGCGGCGCTCGCCCGCATGCTCTCCGTCGAGGCGGACTACCACGCCGCCGGTGCGGCGGAATCCTTTCGCCGCGCGGGAGCCCTGTTCGTGCGGGACGCCCGAACACCGCAGATCTACGATGCCAACCACGCCCGCCTCGTCCGTACCGACGAGGCCAGGGTTGACGAGCTGCTGGAAGCGGTTGACGCTGAGCTCAGCGCCCGCGGTCACCGTGCTTCGATCCGTCTCGATCCCCTCTCAGTCCCCCCTTCACTTGAGGCGCGGCTCGCGCTGGACGGCTGGGAATGCGAGGAAGGCATCCTCATGACCCTTGAGCGCGGGCTGCACAGGGAGACGCGCGAGCTTCGCATTCGCCAGGTGGAGAGCGAAGCCGAATGGGCGGCCTATCTCTCGCTCAAGCTGAGCGACGACGGGGCAGCCTGGGTGCGGACGCTCGGCCAAGCGTGGGTTGACTGCATGCGGCGCAAAAGGCCCCGCGTCCGCACGTGGCTTGCCTCGCGCGGAGACTGCCCCGTTGGATTTTTCTCGGAATTCGTGGAGGGCGATCTCGGCCTGCTGGAAGACCTCTACGTGCATCCCGCCGCGCGGTTTCAGGGCGTCGCGACCACGCTCGTTGCCCACTGCGTCTGCGAGGCGCGGCAGCGGGGCGCACAGACAGTCTTTCTGACTGCCCGCGCTGCGGATACACCGAAGCACATGTACGCGAAGATGGGATTTCGACCTGTTGCGGTCACGCAGCATTGGCTTGCGCCCAGGCCGCGCGCAGGCGAGAGCTAGCGCCGAGGGAAGGAGGCGGAATGGACCGCGAGAAGGTCCGGGCGTTCATGGAGCAGTTCATGGGCATGACGACGAGCGCCGCGCTCCTCGCCGTCACCGAGGTGGCGGGCCGAACGGGCCTGCTCTCGACGCTCGCGGGGCGAGGGCCGCAGACTCTTGGCGCGATCGCTGCCGCTTCCGGGCTTCACGATCGCTACCTGCGCGAGACGCTTTCCGCGCTCGCCGCCGGCGGAATCCTCCACTACGACCCGGCGGGCGAGACCTTCGAACTCACCACGGAGGTCGCCGCCTGCCTCGCGGACGAGAAGAGCCCGTATTTTCTTGGCGGATGGACCCAGTTTCTGCCCGCGCTCTACCGGGCGATCCCCGGGGTCGCCCGCGCCATGCGAGAAGGTGGGGGGGTGAGCTACGCGGAGTTCGGGAGCGAAGCGGTGGAGGCCATCGACCGTGCGAACAGTCCGGGAATGCGTGTACTCCTGACCCGCAAGTGGCTCCCCACCTTGCCCGAAGTGGTAAAGCGCCTCGAGCAAGGGGGACGGGTAGCGGATATCGGGTGCGGCTCGGGAACCTCGACGCTGACTCTCGCGAAGGCCTATCCGCGCTCGGAGATCACCGGCTACGACATCGATGCCATAGCCCTCGCGCGCGCCCGCTCCGCGGCCGAGCGAGAGGGCCTCACGAATGCCCGCTTCGAGCAGCGCTCGGCGGAGGATCTCCCGCAACAGCCGACTTTCGATTTGGTGACCGCTTTTGACGTGGTGCACGACCTCGCCCGGCCGCGCGCGGTGCTGCGCCGGATCCGCGAGGCGCTCGCTTCAGACGGAACGTTTCTTTTGGTAGAGCCGGCCGCGGGCGACAGCCTGGCCGAGAACCTCCATCCCGGCGGCGCGCTGCTTTATTCCATCAGCACGCTCTACTGCATGACGGTGTCGCTCTCCCAGGGTGGCGAGGGTCTCGGCGCGGCCTACGGCCCGAAACGGGCCGAGGCGCTGTGTCGCGATGCGGGATTCGCAAGCTTCCGGCGGCTCGACGTCGATAACCCGTTCAACGCCTTCTACGAGGTCCGACCCTAGCCAGCGCGGCGGCTCGCGAGCCAGAGGCCGCGCGCGCCTCGTGGTATCGTGCGCTGCACGACCCGAGGAGGCGAAGATGAGCGCCGCAGCAGAGGCCGCGCCGGATCGCAGCCCGTACCTCGAAGGAAACTATCGCCCAATCGATACCGAGATCGTCGCCCGCGACCTTCCGGTGATCGGGCACCTGCCCGAGGACCTCGTCGGCATCTTTGTGCGCAACGGCAGCAACCCAAAGCTCCCCCCGAAGGGCCGCTACCACTGGTTCGATGGCGACGGCATGCTTCATGGCGTCGAGCTCGGAGACGGGCGCGCGACGTACCGCAACCGCTACGTCCGGACGGAGGGTCTCGAGGCCGAGAGCGCGGCCCAGCGCCCGCTCTGGACGGGACTTCTCGAGCCTCCCGATTTTCGCAACCCTCGAGGTCCCTACAAAGACACCTCCAACACCGATCTTGTGTATTTCCGCGGAGAGCTCTTGGCGCTCTGGTGGCTTTCGGGCAAAGCACGCATCGTGCGGCTGCCCGATCTTGAGACGCTCGGCCAGGAGACCTTCGGCGGCACGCTCCCACGCTGCATCTCCGCGCATCCGAAGATCGACCCGCGCACAGGGGAGATGATCTTCTTCGACTCCCAGCCGGTGCCGCCCTACCTCACCTACGGCGTGATTTCGCCAGAAGGGCGCGTCGTGCATCACACCTCGATCGAGCTCGCCGGGCCACGCTTCCAACACGACATCGCGATTACCGAGCGATTCTCGATCGTATTCGATTTCTCCTTGCAATGGGACGAGCCGCTGCTGGCACGTGGCAAGAGCAAGCTCGTGTTCCGGCGAGATCGACCGACCCGATTCGGTGTCGTTCCCCGATTCGGACGAAACGAGGACGTGCGCTGGTTCGAGGCCTCGCCCTGCTTCATGTATCACACCATCAATGCTTGGGAGGATGGGAAGGAGATCGTGCTGCTCGGCTGCAAGACCGAAAATCCGCTCGCAGCCGACCCCGCGAACCCGCCGGCTCGCGGCGCGGCGCCGCTGCTCGGTCATCTGCGGCTGGAGCCTCTTCTCTGCCGCTGGCGCTTTGACCTCGAAAGCGGCGCCACGAAAGAAGAAGTGCTCGACGACGTCTCCTCGGAGTTTCCGCGCATGGATCAGCGTCGGCTCGGCGTGCGCAGCCGCTACAGCTACCACGGGCGATTTGAACGCGCCGAGGTCATGCGCTTCGACGCCGTCGTGAAGTACGACGCGGAGAGCGGCGCGTCTCGCGCCCATGTCTACCCGAGGGGCTGGTACGGCGGAGAGACGGTCTTTGCGCCGCGCGTGGGCTCAAAGGCCGAGGACGACGGATATCTTCTTACCTTCGTCGCGAACGAAGCGAGCGGTGAATCCGAGCTCTACGTGATCGATGCGCTGGACCCCGAGCGCCCGCCGGTCGCCCGCCTGCAGATCCCGCAACGTGTCCCGACCGGCTATCACACGTGGTGGGTCTCCGCTGCGGACCTTGAGGGCCAGCGGGTCGCACTTGACTGAGCCCGTCTTCGCCCCTGGCGGACCGCTCGCCGCCGTGCTCCACCGTCGGACACCGGAGGATGCGATCCCGTGACGGAGTTCTGCACCGCGCACCGCGACGGCCACATCTTCACCGTGACGCTGAACCGCCCGGAAGTGCTGAACGCCCTCCGCGGCGAACCGTGAGCTCGCTGGTGTCTTCGACGAGTTCGAGGCGGACCCGGAGCTTTGGGTCGTCATCGTGACCGGCGCTGGGGACAAGGCCTTCTGTGCCGGGAACGATCTCAAAGTGCAGGCCGCGGGCGGAGAGCTCGAATTCACGAAGGCAGGATTTGGAGGCCTCACCTCGCGCACGACGTGCGTGAAGCCTCTCATCGCAGCGGTGAACGGGGTTGCGATGGGCGGGGGCTTCGAAATCGCGCTGGCCTGCGACATCGTCGTGGCCTCCGAGCGCGCGGTATTCGCCCTGCCCGAGCCGCGGGTGGGCCTCGCCGCACTGGCGGGAGGGATCCACCGGCTTGCGCGCCAGATCCCTCTTAAGCACGCGATTGGGCATGCTGCTCAGCGGCCGCCTTGTGTCCGCGCAGGAGGGACACGCCCTGGGCTTCGTGAACGAGGTGGTCCCGCATGGCGAGCTCCTCGCATCCGCCCGGCGCTGGGCCGATCAGATCCTCGAGTGTGCGCCGCTCTCTGTGCGCGCGACCAAGCAGGCAGCGATGGCTGGCCTCGATGCACCGAGCCTCGTGGCCGCGATCGGCGGTCGCTATGACCAGATTGGCGCCATGCTGAAAAGCGAGGACTTTCGAGAAGGTCCTCGCGCCTTCGCGGGCAAGCGCAAGCCGCGATGGACAGGGCGCTAGACCGCCCGCAGCGGGTAGCGTCGATCCCACCACGGGCAGCTGCCGCCCGGCGGCGCGCTCAGCCTCGGAGCGTCGACCCCCGGCCCTCCTTCGCAGCGACCCCGCTACGATCGGCACTCCACTGCGACCTTTTTGGGGGAGGCTCAACTGTGACGCTGGAGACGCTGATCGTGGAGGAGAGCGAGGGGGTTCTGCTTGTCCGACTCAATCGGCCCGAGCAGCGCAACGCGTTCAACAACCGAATGTACG
>DATFYN010000551.1:0-11824 GCA_035315025.1 Myxococcota bacterium | reverse complement strand
CGCCCGGGCCGGGCGATGTCGTGCTCGAGGTCGGCACGGGATCGGGGTACCAGGCCGCCGTGCTCGCGCAGCTCGTGAAGCGCGTCTACACCATCGAGCTCCTCGCACCGCTCGCCGAGCGCGCCCGTGCGGTTCTTGCGGGGGAGGGCATCACGAACGTCGAGGTCGAGGTCGGCGACGGCTGGAAGGGCTTGCCCGCGCACGCGCCCTACGACGGCATCCTCGTGACGGCCGCGCCGGACGTCGTGCCGCAGGCGCTGCTCGATCAGCTCGCAATCGGCGGACGCCTGATCGTGCCTGTAGGCAAGGACGAACAAGAGCTGCGCCTGATCACGCGCACCGAGCATGGCTTCGAGACGCGCACGGTCTTCGAGGTGCGCTTCGTGCCGCTCGTGCGCGAGGTCGAATAGGCGCGGATTCGCTCTCGCGCGCATGCAAAAGCCCAAAAAAGACACAACTTGCACCAGAAGCGCGGAAAGGGGCGGCAAGGAGCGGCATAGGCATGCACGAAAGACGGCCCGACGGCCCTAGACGGCCCTGACGTTCACTGGCAAACGAACGAATTCAGTGGCCTCGTGTGGGGCGGAAGATACTGCCATCCCTGGCCGCCGCTACGGGTCCGCCGGGGATCTCGCAGAGCGTTCGGCACGAGTGAGCGCGGCCCTGGCTCGCCCGGATGCATGAGCGGGACCACGGTGGATGCATCGAGGCGGCCTTTTCGCGATGCCCTCCAATGGGTAGTCTGCTCGCGCGCAAACTGACGACGTTCGGCGGCATGGGAGAGGACCTGCTATGAACGCTTTCGAACGGGAGTTCCTCACCGATCCCGAACTCATTCGATCGCCGCAGAACTCGAAGTTTACCCCAGTCTGTAGGTTCGATGCGTCAAAGACAAATCGAGGGCCGCCCGCTTGGTGGATCGCGGCCAAGTCCTTGAGTCGTAGACCGCCGAGCAAGTGATCGTCATACGTATTCGCGAGGAAATCAGTCGCCGAGTGGTCTCCGCCCCAAAGAGTTGGCCAATTCATCGGGTTCAGGTGGTCGGTCACAAGCGGCGGTCCGGATGTTGCGATGGCAGAACTCGCGGAGCGGCTCTTCGTATACCCCTTCGAAATTGCGAATATCCCGGTCGCCCTGTCGAGCGCGGTGCTTAGCTTTGGCCATACCTTCGCCAGGGGGCCGTTTGCAATCGAGCCGCCAGAGACGGAGGAGACTGTGTCGAGCTTCGACAGAAGGCCGACCTCGTTGAGACGCCGCAAGGCGCTAAGGTGGAAAAGCGCCGCGCGGTATCCACCACCGGAAAGGCAGAGCGCCTTACCCCTTCGATCCTCCTTTTTCTCGGGCTGGTATTTCGAAGGCGCCACAAATCTTCTCCCCTTGTTCGGACGAGCCAACAGCAATCCTAAGCCCTGACATCGTCCACCCGCGGGATACTCGGCGAGGTTTGTGAAAGCGCGGGTCGCGTCCTGGACAATAATACCGGCAACCCGAGCCGCACGAGGGGTATCTTGACCAAGCCTCCCTCGCCCGATGCGCGCACGGAAACGGTGCGAGAGAGCCTTCACAAGGTGCTGCTCGAGGGACCGGCCACCGCGAGGGACCTCTCCCGGGCGGTCGGTATCCCCGAGCACGACGTCGCGTTCCATCTCGAGCACCTCGAGCGCTCGCTGCGGCGCTGCGGGGAACGCCTCGTTCTCGAGCCACCGCGCTGCCTTGCCTGCGACTTCGCGTTCGACGGGCGCCGTCGCTACACGCGCCCCGGTCACTGCCCGCGCTGCAAAAGCCCGAGGGTTTCGCTACCGCTTTTCCACGTCAAGGGTGCGAGCTGTCGCTGAACCGAAGGCGAATGGGAGTGTGCGAGCCTCGACCAGGTCGAGGAGCCACTATGATCAAGGAAATCGTCCAGTTTCTCCGTAACGCCCCTGAGGTCCGCTTACAGAGGCAGCACACGCGCGCCGACTCGCGCCGCGCCACCAACCTTGCATAGCTACCCGTCGTGGGACGGCTGTGACATGTGAGGATACAAGCAAGAACCCTCGGGCAGTGGACGCGACGGCCTGTGACGGGCGGGCTGCGGCCTACGCACTCTAGGGACCGACGACGATGGCCCATCCATTCCGGTCCCCGTCGAAGTCGCGAGCGAACACCTGATACGGCCACTTAGACGTTCCGTCCGTCACATCGATTTCCCAGTCAAAGGGCGGCGTAATCTGATCCCACAGTCGGCGCACCCCGGCTCGCGCTGCATCCTCTGGAGTGGCCGCGTTCACCGTGCACTCATGGCCACGGATCGAGACCGTGTATGTCGGCATCGGCATACTATCCCCTCCGGCAATTTCTTCGGTGGCGGTTTAACGCACGAGCCAGGGAATGTATTCCCTTGCTACCGAAATGAGGTGCTTCCTCAACGCGCGCGGCGCACGATGAAGCTCAATCCTCGCGACAAGTCTCTCCTCGATCGCATCGGCGCGTTTATAGCCAGGTTCATGCTCGGACTGTACTGACATCTCAGAAATTACGTCGTGAGGGTTGTGAGGCTTGGGTCGCACCTCCTCCCGACGTCGCATGTCCATGCACGTATTGCGCACAATGTCCCACAGCCAGGTGCGGAAGGTCTCCCTTCGACAATCGAACTGATCGAGAGCGATAGTCACTCTAATGAAGGACTGCTGCACGGCCTCGTCGGCTTCATTGTCGTTGCGGCCCAACCATCGCCACGCTTGCCAATAGGCGTAATTCTTATGTCGCTCGACGAGCCGTCCAAAGGCCGAGGCGTCTCCCTGGCGTGATTGCGCGATCAACCTTTCATCAGATTCCTCGATCGGCGGCGAAGCCCATGCAGGCAGCAACTTCATCGATCGCCCTCCTCTCGCGGGACGCTCCAGTAAGGACGAATCCGCTTCGCCCAAGCAGCTGTGGTTTCGGCACGCGCCATGCCGCTCGTAGCGGTCGCTCTGATGTGAGGCTTGAGGGCGCGGGCGGGGCGTGGTCGGCGAGTCCCCAAAACGCAAGACGCCCCACGGTCGGGCTCCCTGGGGGCGTCTCATCTCGGGGCAGGAGCCGTCTCCTGGAGCGGACGGTCCTTCGTTAACTGAGGAGGTTCTTCAGGTCCCGGATCCGTCTCCGTACTTCACTGTCGAGCTTCTCCGCGTCACCAGGATTCTTCTGTACGTGAATGCTCAGCCTTCCCACCGCGTCAGCGAGTATCAGGATGGCTTGCTTGATCTTGTCGTCGGGTCGTCCGAAGAGATCGGAGAGCTTCCCTATTGTGCGCGACTTCGTGGTGATGCTCATCGCCCCCCTCCTCGATACGGTCAACTCGCAAACTTACGTAGCGGTCGCTCTGATTAGAGGTTTCAGGGCGGGGGCATACCAAGAGAAAGACCCTCCCCAGCCGAGGAGCGTCCTATCGGGTATCCCTGGAACGCGTTTGGCTATTCGTTGACAGCCTCCTTCGCGGTCGCCGGCACCGTCTTCTTCGCAGCCATACGCCGTTCCTCGGTGACGTTGGCTGGGGGACGTAGCGGTTAGACGGAGGCGGCGCTTTACCTGCGAGTTCCCAAACGCAAGCGCCCCGGAGTCGGGGGGTCTGGGTCAGTTGAGCGCGTCACCCGTATCCGTTGGCTTACCGCCAAGCGAAAAGAGCCCCAGGGCAGGCAGACTCTCGATAGGGAACCTTTCACCGTGCGCAAGGAGCGGACGTACGATCGTCTCGGACTCTTCTAGTTCACACTGGTAATGCGACACCCCAGTTGCGGGATCAACGTAAGGATTTAGCCTGCGGACCACCTTGAAGCTGTCCTCGTCATCAAGACGCACCAGATAACTGGGCCGGCCGAGGAAGTAAAAGCAGAACCCAGTGTCCTCCACGAACACCATTGACTTTGAGCCTGTCTCGTTATGAATGGCTTGATACCAGTTGCCTTCCGGCGTGGGTCCTGGTCCCACCCAGAGCGGCACGCCGTCTATTGCAAGCGCCCAACCTTTCAACTTCTGCTTTTTCACGGGTAGTGAGTGCCCGGAACCCTGCGTTAGGTGATGGTAGTGAGCCGGCGACAGTGGGCGAAAGTGGACTACCGATGCTTGTGCTCGCACGTAATGTGCAACAGTTAATTCAGGACCCAGCTGCCTCGCGCTCCTGGAACCAGCCGGACCGGTGCTGGCAATGCTTCTCCCCAGACTCCGCACATTCCGATCCTCGTTGAAGCGGGTCGTGGACGGCAGGGGCCGTCGCGGTGGGCAAATTGCGCCGGGACGCCGAAAGGCCGCCGGGCCCGATGGGTCAAGCCTGGTCAGGCACCGTCCCCCACTTGATGTGAGCCCAGATGCGCTCGTGCAAGTAGATCCCAGAGGTGCGCGTCGACAATCTAGAGACCCATGGAGTCATCGCATCTTCCATTCCCCTTCGACCAGCAGGGCCTGGTCACACTGTTGTTCCTATTCCCGGCCCTGAGCTGAGCCTCGAACACTAAGCTGGTTGGACGAATCGCTACCTTCTCAACCCGATCAGTCCAGTGGAGACGCCCGGCAGGGCAGCCGTGGTCTTACCGCTCGCATCATCGATTATTTCGAGGCTGCTTGCGAACTCATTGGCATGTTCCAAACATTGCCCTTGGAGTTCGCGGTCTCGCTTTGAACACGTCGTGCTGTTGTCCGGGCACGCAGGGATCGCAACCGAAGCGTGGTATTCCACGGCGGTGGGATCGCCCGCAGCGCCCGTGGCCGGAGCCACATTGTCGAACTTTAGGCTTTTCGATTGATTGGGGAGAAGCGTTTCCGTACTGGTCGCCACGACTTTGCCGGTATTGTCGTAGATGTTCAGATTCACCGTGCATTGCGCCGGGCCTTGCTCACTCTGATCTGCCGCCGGGCTTGCCCCAAGCTGAACCGCCGGCAGCTGAACCGCCGGCACGAACACTACGTTAAGCTTTACGGTCTGACCGACGGCTGCAATCAGTACCGCGATGACCGCGATGACAACCAGCAACTCGATGAGAGTGAAACCCGCCTCCGACTTGGAGTATTCAGGCATGACGAACTCTCCTTCTCAGAGATGACCTCTGAACGCTTGAGCTTGGATTCCATTTTGAGACTCCGATTCGGGATCCAAGCATATACCCTCGCCCGCCGGTACGAACCTCTACATCAATCTGGCCACCTAGCGAATATCGCACCCGGTCCGCGGGCGGCCTCCCGTGCTATCGGTCATCTCGCCGAGGAACTTTTGCGAGCCCTCTGTACCGAGCAGCTCAGGTTGCCTTGCGAGTCCTGCGCTGGCATCGGTGGACCCGCCTGCCCATCCTTCGTCACGTCTATTTCCAGTGTCCACGACTACCACGGCGGAGACTGAGCCACCCTCCGCATCCGGTGTTGCGAGAGCTTAGCCGCCGTGGTCGTGGTGGATTCCCTCGATCGTACTCCTCTTTTGGGTGTTCGAGCTCGTCGCGTACCGCATAACGAACCCGAGATCCCCGCCCGCGGGGCTTCGGTATCGAGCAATTAATTGCACGCTCTCAGGTGGCCCAGTCGACGGCAGCGATCTTCTGTTCGCTCACCATGGCGTCCTGGAACTTCTCCCGAAGCTCTGTTGTCGTCTGGCTTCCGAGATAGGGGAGTAAAGAGCGACGGTTTCTTCCGCGGTCCTGCGGCGAGACGTTGGTCGCCAAACGCAGAGGAATCGTTGGCTATTTCGTCTGCGTCTTACGGACAAGCGTCCAATTCGCGTTCGCTCCCGCGCAGCGGCCCTTTCCGCGTAGTCATCCTGTCCGACGGATCGTGAGATCCAGAGAAGAAGGGGCCGTCCGGCTCGCGCCGGGGCGGTCTCTTCTCGTCCCGGGTTTCGGCGAGGGCGAAACCCGAGCGAGCCGTGTGCGCCGATCCTGGCTAACTCCACTACCGCTTCGGCGGCTACCGGCTGGAGCGACCAGTTGCCGGGTGGGACTTGCACCCACTGAGTGTCGGCGCCTTTTCACGGCGCGTTGTCGTATTGGGGTCAGTCGCCGAGAAATTCCTTCAGCTTCGCGGCCGTGCGTTGCAAGGCATCCTGGTACGACTTCGGATTGAAATGGGTGCCGCCTGCTACGAAATCGTGGTCCGTATTCGGATAAGCGACCAGCTCGAATGGCTGGCCGGCCGCAGCCGCCGACGCCGCAATATTGCGCGCGGTGGCGATCAGGCAACAATCGCCGTCTGACTCGCCCGCGAACATGAGTACCGGCACCTTCAGTCGGCCGGCGAAGCCCGGAATGTCACGGATGACCGCCGTTACTGGATACCAAACGATGTCCACAGCCACCTCATCGGGCCATTGGCTCCCGTAGGCCAAAGATATGCCCCCACCCAGCGAAAAGCCGACCAGCGCGACCTTGCCCGGAAGCGCATGTGGCATTTGCGGGGCTTGCTGAACCGCGGCCTTCAACGCCGCCCCGTGCGTTCCCTCCATCTGGCTACCGTCAAACAGCACGACGTCATATCCAAGTTTTGCGATCGCGTGCGCAACGGTCTCGAAGTGCGCCGGGCCGACCTTGCCGGAGACGACGACCACCACGCGCCCCTTGCCTTGCGGCGGAAAAATTTCCATTTGTGCATGCGCAGACCGGGACGCGGTCATCATCGCCAGCATCGTGATCCCAATGGAGGCAAGTCGCAACAGACGGACTGTCATGTGCAGCTTCCTATTATTCCCAGACCGATTGCATTGGCAGCACGCTCGACGCGCGCAGCGCTGTTCCCACACTATCTGTGGCTTCCGAAAATGTCATCGGCACCGTTTAAGCCGCCACCCGCTCGTATCGACGATGACGTCCCGACGGGCGCTGCTCCTGAAGTTTGCTGTTACCTCGGGAGGGAGCAATGCCGTCTTTGACGCCTCTTCGCCTGGGGTTCATTCAGAGTGTCGCTTTAGCAATAGTCTGTTCGCGGTCATGCTGGCTTCGCCCAGCGCCGGACAGCCTTGACCCGCGGGGTGGGTGTGAGTCGTGCAAATATTTGCACGGGGTCAGCTGGTGAACTCGGCGCCGGTAATCTTTCCATCCTTCCGCTCTAGCATCTCTTTTACGGCTTGCATTTGCGCATAAGCTATGAGGGGCGCGCCGCACGGGACTGGCGCGGGGTGGGGAGCGCACATCCGCATCCGGCGTATAGTGGTCGCCAGGCTGGCACTCTGTGTGGCACGCCTGCGCGAAAAGCGAGGAGGAATCCCGGATGACAAGCGATCCCACGACATCGGAACTATCTTTGGCATCCTTCAGTCGGGACGAGTGTTTGAAGTCGCTCAGACAAGGCAGCGTTGGCCGACTAGCGGTGGTCATCGACGGGCGGCCCCATATTCTCCCCCTCAACTATGCAGCGGACGAGGACGGGGTCATCGTCTTCCGCACAGCGGATCTGACCGCCGCCACCGAGGCCGCCTTGGCCAACGTGGCCTTCGAGGTCGACGAGATCGATCTCGCGCGGCGACAAGGATGGAGCGTTGCCGTGCATGGGTTCGGACGGGAGATCACCGGCGCCCTCGATCGTGATTCCCAGCGGCTCCTTCGGATGCCGGTCTATCCCTGGGCTCCGGGCCAGCGCGACCGATGGTTCAAGATCACCCCGACGGAAATCACCGGTCGCCGGCTCAGGAGCACGGCGTCCGCTTCGTAAGTCTCGCCGAACAGGGAAGATGCCTCCACTATCTGGAGTAGCGTTTTATCTGGAGTCGGAGGCCCGAAACGCAGATCCGCCGCGGGGTTAGTGCCTGTTGGACTCCGCATAAGGCCATCCCGGTCGCAGAGACTGCGATAACGCGAGCAGGTCGGGCGTCGGGCTCCACGGCTTGGCGCGCGAGGGCTCGATCCCTGCGTGCCTCCAGAATGTCTGCATCGCTTCGCGCTTCATCTGCAGGTTCGTCGTGATGTACCGTCCGACGGATGCAAGAGACATGTGAGCAGGCTGGCATCGCGCCACTCGTGGCCGGCGATGTATGCCTAGAAGACACTCAATTGTGTTTACAATAGGATCTGCAAGTTCGCTCCCCGACGCGTCGATCAACATCGACGCAACGGCTAGTTTTATGCGGAGTCAGTTGATCGAAGCGCACCGACGTAAACGAGGGGGGCCGAAGGCCAGCGACTCCAGATAAAACGCTACTCCAGATAGTGGCTCTTCATTATCTGGTGTACCAGATAAGAGCCATCCCCTGCGTTAACTTGTCCATTCTGCGGCAGTAATACTTGCGTCGTGCTCCTTCATCATCTCTTCCACTGCTTTTGTTACAGACTCACGGAACTTACCACGAAGCTCTTTCCAGGCTCGCCCTTCGCTCTCCCATGGCCCGATCCGAAGCGTACATCGGGGGGGACGAAGAGGTTCGTCCCCAGGCGTCCCGACGTTCTCTTCTTCCGCCGCCGACCACAATCCACAAACGCACCACCAGCCCTTGTCGTCTTGTTCTACGTAGGTCCTCACTCGGATGTGCGCTCGCATCACGCCTTCCCTCGGCTAAATGCTGCCATCGTTTGTTACGCTCAATACGCGAGATCTGCGAACGAGAGACGCCGATTTCTTTGGCAATATCTGTGATTGTTCCGGTGCGGCGGCGGATCGCAACGAGGCGGATCGCCACGCGGCTCTTCGTCGCCACAGGTATCGTCGTCTTCGCCGTCCGACGCCACCGTGCGCGAGGCTTGCAGCAGGTTCAGGGCTCCCTGTGAAAGGATCGCCCTCCGCGGTAGAGGGCGAGCCGGGTCTCGATCCCGTTCACCAGAGCTACGTTCCCGCTTGGTCGCGCGAGTTCTAGGGCACTCTCCGCCTTGCTGACTGCCTGGGAGAACTGGCCGGCCTCGGCATAGGCGGCGGCCAGCGTGTCCAGGTAGTTGGGGTCCGTATCCTCAAGCAGCACCGCTTGCTTCGCTAGGCGGACCGCTTCGGTGCCGTTGCGGTTACGCGCCTCGGAGTCGGTGGCGCGGAGCCATGCCAGATTGTTATAGGCGTCGGCAAAGTCGGGCTCGAGACGTAGCGCCTCTTCGTACTGAGCGACCGCCTCGGTTGCACGGCCAACCGTTGCGAGGCTGTATCCCAGGTTGTAGTGGATTTCGGCGGAATCGGGATTGAGACGCAGTGCTTCCTCGTACTGAACGACGGCATCCCGTGGGCGGCCAACCCTCGTGAGGGCGTCTCCGAGATCGCTGTGCGCCTCATCATCATCGGGGTCGAGGCGCAGCACCTCTTCGTACTCCGCTATCGCCTCCGGTGTCTGGCCAGCTGTCGCGAGGGCATTCCCTAGGCTGTAGTGGGCATCCAAGTAGTCGGGCTTGAGACGGATCGCGTCCTCGTAGTGAGCGATCGCCTCCTGTACGCGGCCCGCACTCGCGAGCGCACTTCCCAAGTTGGTGTGCGCTCGGGGGTTGGCCGGCCACTGGTCTACCACGGTTTGCCAGATCGACAGACGGCTCCTGTAGTCCTCGTTCCTCACTACCGTCCGCGCGGCCAATGCCGCCACCGCCAGCGCCACCACCAGCACGGGCGGCACCGCCCGGAGCCACTCTGGCCGCCCCGGGTACACCCTGCGCCAGAAGGCGTGCCCACCCACCACCCCGAGCCCGATCAGGCCGGCCAGCGGCAGATACATCCGGTGTTCTGCTCCGGTTTGCGTGACCAGCGGCACGACGCTCGAAGTCGGCCCCAAGATCAGAAAAAACCACAAACCGCAGAAGCCAAGCGCAGAATTGCGCCACAAGGCGGCAAGCGTCAGCACCGCCAGGACGAACACGAAGGCAGCGTACGGTGCGATCTCACGCACTGTCCGTGCGAGATAGAAGCCATAATCGAGCGTGAGGGCGCTCGGCCACACGGACAGCGCAAGGTACCGACACAGGTAGTACGGCTGGGTGAGCGCGTACTCCCACCAATCCACTCCCAATCCGAAGCCTGCCGATCCCATCCGCTGAGAGGAGACGCTCATCAGCATCGCCAGTGGGATCCACGTACAGGCCAGGACCAAGTAGAGCCTCTTGCGCGCCTGCCACAGGCGCTTGAAGGACGGTGACCAGAAGACCCGATCCAGCGCCACAGCGACCAGCGGCGCTGTCGCCGCGGTCTCCTTGCTCGCGATCCCCAGGAGACAGGAGACGAGCGCCGCTGAGTACCAGACCAAGCGACTCCAGCCGATGGCACCGATATTCCGCACCACGCTGTAAAGAGTCAGCAGATAGAATAATCCGCCAAGAATCTCGGCGCGTTGTATCACGTACGTGACCGACTCGGTTTGCAGGGGATGCACGGTCCAAATCAACGCGATCGCGAGTGACAGCCCCCACGCCTGTTTCCCATAGCCGTCCCTCAAGCGCGGGCTCTCGAACACCCTTCGGACGAGGCCCCACAGGGTCCAGGCCGCGAGGATGTGCAGCGCCAGGTTCAGGAGGTGATACCCGCGGACCTCGTAGCCACCCAACGCGTAGTTGATCCAGAGCGACAACCGAAGCATCGGTCGGCCCACCAGCGTGGCCCCGGTCTCGGGATTCTCGCGCAGCGTCGTGGCGAGGTGGCGGATGTCCGGGTTTTCGACGATCGAGAGGGCATCATCGAAAATGAAGGGGCCATGCAGGCTGTTGTGGTACGCCGCTACCGCGGCGAATACCATAAGTGCGAGAGCCATGAGCGTTTCACGCAGACCCGAGAAACGAGTCGGAGTCTCGACGATCAGCCTCGTGTCCACGGTCTCGGTCCCCACCCGGAAGAAGCATTGCGCGCTTGTGTGCCCCGCTCGCCCCGATTGCCCCGTTTCTATGGATACAGTCCGCCGGAAATCACTCGATTGCGGCATGATCATGGCGCTGCACGATCTGGCGGAGGGGAGCGCATAAGCGGAGCCTCTCTACTCCCTAGAATCGGGGCAATCGGGGCACAAGGGTGGAGTTGCGAGCCATCCTCGTGCCCTGGAGAAACGGAGGATCGGCAAACGGTCGTACAGGAATCCGCCTCGACTCCCCGGTCGCCCCGCTAAGAGCCCCTCAGAATTTCGCTGTTGATTCGCCGGCGCTTTTATCTCGTGACCGCCCCCCCCACCGTGGCCCGCTCTCCGCGGCGGTCAGGGCCAACCGATGCTCAGGTGCCGCACGAGATTGAGGAGCTATAGAGAGGGCGGCGAATGAGCATCCTTGCCGAAGCGCCCGATGTGCTTGGCAAAGAATGGCTGCATATTGGCTGCATTTTGACGCCCAACGAGTCCGAAAGCAAAGCGTCTCGACCGTAACTGGCCGAGGCGTTTATGGTTTCTCTGGCGCGCCCAGCAAGACTCGAACTTGTGACCTTCAGGTCCGCAATACGAAACCGACCCAAGAAGTGACGCGAGGTTGCGTCTGCTGCATTGCGAGGGCATGCGAGGAGCGGCACCAGGCTGCACCGGTGACGGCTCCCGGCTCTATCCGGCTCCAGCTGCGGGGGCGTGCTGAGCTGGCCCCGGGGCCACCCCACCCCCCGTGTACTACCCCTCCCACGGCCAACTCGCGCGCGTATAGGCCGCTCGCAAATAGACTGTGAAACTCCATGGTGTCCACCAGAGGCACCGATCGGGCTCGCGTCACTCCGCGGGGTCCGATGGCGAACACGGGGCCTCAAATCGGGGGGCGGTACATCACGGCCGAGCCGGTCAGCCTTCAGCGTGGATCAGGAAGCCTTGCAGACCCAACAGCTTTGCGGAGATTTGTGCTCTGCTGCTAGGTGACCCGTAAGCGCATCACGCACGCCGGGCGGCGAGAGCTGCGCATAGCGGAAGACTTGCTCAAGCATCACTGCCGGCAATCCCTGGGCGTCCAGGCGACGGTAGGATTCTTCGGCCCACCAT
>DATFYN010000550.1:0-5985 GCA_035315025.1 Myxococcota bacterium | reverse complement strand
CCCAGTGTGGTGAGCCTCGTGGTCGATTCGGGCATGGGGCCGCACACCTTTAGCTTCACGCTCTTCCGGGTCGCCTCCATCGATCCGATTCGTATTGTGACGCCGGCCGACGGCACCTTCATAAACAAGAGCCCAGCGACTGTCACCGTGATTGCACCCCTCGGCACGCCGTTTGTCCAAGTGAATGCGATCGCCGCGAAAGCCTCCTCGGATGGCACGACCTTCACGGCGCAGGTTCCTCTCCAGCCCGGCGCCAACAATCTTCAGGCCCTTGCGGCACCCTTCAGCCAGCAAGCAACCGCTCATGTCACATTCGACGCAACGCCTCCACAAATCACGCTTCTTTCACCCTCGGGTGGTGCCTCCGTGGACCCGACCGTTCTCGTCTCCGGGCTCGTGTCGAAGAACGCCACGGTCACGGTCTCGACTCCAAGCGGCCCTACCGTCCAGGCCGAGGTTCGCTTCGACGCGGCGCGGAGCGTTCAGCTCTTTCTCCCGTCCTTCGGCTCGAACTCTCCAGTGGCTACCGAAGTCACTGTCTACGACTTCGATGTACCGAACTATCCCCTCGTTGCGGGATCCAACACGCTCACCATCCAAGCCACCGATCCCGCTGGGAACATGAGCAGCACGACCGTGACCGTGATCCAGCAGAACTCTGCCCTCCAGCTCGTCGCGCCTGCAGACGGGTCGACGCTCTCGGTGGCTCAGACGGACGTCACTTTGCAAGCGCTCGCAGACTCGGTGATCGATGCGGTGTACGTCGCGGGCCAGCGCCTTCCAGGCTTCGATGGCCTCGCGGTGGCAGCGGGCACTGTGGTTCTCCCGGGCGTCCCGCTCTTTCCGGGTACCGATGACGTTCGCATCGTTTCACACCGTGCCTCGGGCACGGGGCAGGGGTTGCTCGACCTTACACTGGTCTCGACCGCGACCAACGTCGCGACCGTCGCCGGCACAGTGACGGACGCAGCCTCCGGTGCACCGATCGACGGGGCCTCCGTCACGGTCACTGAAGGCGGCACTTCATTCGTCGTCGTCACGAATCCCGACGGATCCTTCTCGGCGTCGGTCGTCCCGGGTGCGATCACGATTGCCGGCACGGCAACCGGAGAAGCCGCCGCCAGCATCTCTGTGACCCCTTCTACCGGGCAGACTGCGACGGCTAACCTTGCGCTGCCTTCCGCCGGCATCCCGGGACTCCCCAATCAGGTTGCCGTCCTCGTCCCGCCGCCCAACACGGTGACGGATTGGGACCTGATCGCGGTCGTGGGCACAGTCGAGAACCCAGCGTCGACTGTGACGGTAAACGGAATCGCAGCGCAGCTGGTGGGCAACCGCTTTACCGCGCAGCACGTGCCCCTCACCATGGGGACGAACACGCTTACCGTCACGGCGACTGCACCTGGCGCCACAGCAGTAACTGCCGCCGTCACCATCCAACGCTCGAACACGCCCACGCTCACCGTCAAGATCTACTCGCCTCCGCATGGAGCCACCGTCCCGGGCGCCGGACTCGTCGTGCGCGGGTTTATAAGCGCCAAGAGCGCCTCCGTGAGCGTCCCCGGTGCCGGCGTGGTCGCCGCAACCGAAGGGCTCTTCATGCTCACCGACGTCACTCCATCTGTTGGTGCCTCCTCGACACTGAGCGCGATCGCGGAGACCAACGACTATACGCAGTCGGCGCAGGACGCGGTGACGCTGAACGTCCTGTCCGCGCAGCCAGCGCTCGTGCTCGCAGCAGATCCCTTGGACGGAGATGTCCCCTTCGCCAGTACGCTGACCCTCTTCCAGGCGGGAGCCACGCCATTCCCCATCGCTCGGATCGACTTCGACACCAACGGCGACGGAGTGCTGGACGTACTCGCGACACCGACACCCACGACCGCGGCTCAGTTCGCGACGGCCGGCCTCTTTCTCCCGAGGGTCTTCGTGACGACACCCGATGGAGTTGAGCTTTCGGCGCCGACCCAGGTGAATGCCCACCTTCCTGCTCAGGTCCTAGGGTCGTTTGCGGCAGGGAATCCTGTCGACCTTGCTGGAGCACCGGATGGAAGCGTCTATGTGCTCGATGGAGCGGCGGGCACAGTGACGAAATTCGATCTCAATGGAAACGTCCTCTCGAGCTTCGGATCAGGGCAGCTTTCGGGACCCCAAGCGCTCACGTTCGGCCCGGACGGAAACCTCTATGTGGCGGACACAGGCAATGGGCGCATCGTCGTCTTCGATCTCCTCGGAACGGTTCTTAAGACGATTGGCTCGCCAGCAAGCGGCGTCGGCTTCGGGCCGCTGGCCTCGCCCGAAGGCGTCGCGGTGACCAACGACGCGGTCATCGTATCCGACACGGGCAACGGGCGGATTGCGGTCTTTGGCCTCGACGGAACTCCGCAGGTCACCTACCCGCTCGCCGGGGCGCGGGGCGCAACGTGGGTTCGTGGCTTTGGAGCTTGGATCGCGAGTCCGCAGGCCGGCCTAAATGCGCTTGCGGATCGGGTCTTCCAGACGCAGGGGACGGTGCTTGCGGGAATCCCCAGCTCGATGCAGCCCCAAGCGCCGATCGACGTGGCCGAGGGGACGGAGGGCGTTTTCATCCTCGATTCGAGCGGACCGGACGTGATTCTCTTCTCGCCTCGTCTCCAGCCCCGCCGGCGTGTGCATCTCAACATCCCCTCAGCGCGCGCCGTTCTTCAATCGGTCCGTCGGGAGGTGGAGTCGTTCTACATCGCGGATGGGCACCAAGTGCAAGAGATCAGCCTTCCGGTGCCCTCACCGCTTCCCGTGGTCCAGGCCCTCCACGACCGGCTCGCGGCCCAAGACATCGAAGGAGCCCTTGCGCTGATTGATCCGAGTCAGCGCGATCGCTTCCGGGCGATCTACAACGAGATCGCTCCCGATCTCCCGATCGAAGCCTCGTATATGCTGGGCTTCCGAGTTGACCTCCTCCGGGAGGACGAAGCGCTCGTCATGATCGAGTCGCAGACGGACGTGGGAGGACAAATGGTTCCCGAAGACTATCCGGTGCAGCTCGAGCGCGCCGTGGATGGCTCATGGCAGATCTTCGACTACTGACACGCAGTCTCGCGTCGATTTCTCTTGTGTGCGGCTGCGCGATCGGCCCCGTCGTGGCATCGAGTGTCAATGGACGGGTGCTCGACAAACGAACTGGGGATCCTGTATTCGGGGCCACGGTCTTCTACAACTACTCCTACAATATGTACAGTGGGTCAAGTCCGATGTGTGTTCGTTGGACGACCACTGACGCCGCGGGGAAGTTCCATTTCGGCCCGCGCCCATGCATTAAGTTCCCTCCGGCTGCATCTACGAACGACGAGGAGCCTGAGATCACGGTCTTGCACCATGACTACGGACTCTTCATCGCCGATTTTCAAACCGTCACGATCGAAAATGACCAGATGGTCTTCCACATCGAGCCGCAGGCACATCCCGTGTATCAAGACCCGGATGACTGGTTCAAGCTTTGCACGGGCCTCGACGAGGAAGCCTGTGATCACGCCTGTCAAGTCGCCTACGGCTCGGTCGATGTCTGCTACAAGCCAGGGCGAAGGCAGAAGCAAAAATGAGACGCACACTTGCGATCGCAATTCTCTGGTCCCTGTGGCCGGCATCTTCCCTCGGATGGGGCAATGCAGAGACGCATCCTCGTCTCGGCGATGCGGGAATTACACACTGGCAAGGCAGTGGCGACGTCAGCTTCGATCAATACTTGATCGAGATGGGGCTGCCGCAAGGCAGCAAGACGCTTCTCGCCGTTCAGACGGGTTTCGATCCCATCATTGATGCGGATCTCGTGGATAATAGCCGAGGGAGTCAATCCCGTTTTACAGTCAATTTCAACCGGCAACCCTATGTCGTCCGTGAGCCCTCGCCGGGTGAAGCCATCATTATCATCAATCAAAGGTGTAAGGGAGCGCCGGGGGACTCGGCCTTCGATTCGTGCTTCAGCATGCTCAGCCGCTTCAACGTCCAACATCTTCTGCGAGCAGGCCTCTTCGCCGAGGACAATCCGAACGTCCGGTCACGCCATCACTTCCACGACCCCGAGAAACCGCACCCGTTGCCCGATTTCTCTGGGAATATGGGGCTGGACAATTCCAATATCGCGAACGCGATCCTGAAGGCACTGAATCCGCTCGTCACAAACCTGCTACGAGGAGGGGGTTTCTTCAATTTCACAGGTCGATCCGCGCTCGATCGTGCCTTGAACCTGAACGGCGCCTCGGATCCAGCGCCACACGATAGTGACTCGGAAAACCACTTCGCCCTCCCCGACGCCGAACACTACCTGTATCGAGCTCTGAGCGCAGCGCAGGTCGACGAACGAGAGCATTATGCGGCGCTGCATTTCCTTGCAGTCGGAAGTGTTTTGCACCTGCTCCAGGACATGACGAGCACGGCCCATGTTCGAAACGACTTCGTAGGGGACCACCTGAACTTGAGAGACTACCTGTTGAAGCAGAGCCTCGAATTTCGAGGTGCCGCGCCAACAAGCTTGAGGCTCATCGATCAGCTCTCGAAGTCGGGCCCCGGACTCTTTACTTCCCTCCCTTATGGGTTTCTGGCAAGTGTGACCCCGACGACGTACCCGTACCCCCCGGTGCCCCTCTCTAGCTATGCGTCCGCACTGCCCGCGCTCGACTTCGAAAATCCGAACCAACCATTCGACATTGAGAGCTTCTGGGTCCAGAACCCAAGTGCTCCTACCGATCTCTCCCATCTGGGCTTGGCCCAGCTCGTGCACGATCGCTTCTTCAGCCGGGATACGATTGATGCCAACACAAGCGACGAGTTTGGGTACCTGAGTCCCGCTGTGCCGAGTTGCTCAGTTCTCGGCGCTCAGCAGTCAAGCACAGGTGGGGCTGTGTGGACCGCACAGCTCCCGTCCCGCAGCGTCGTGAACGGATTAATCCGGCAACCGGCAACGGCGGTGCCGGGCCATCCTGAGCGATTCCTTTCGAGCGCCTTGGTCCCCCACCTCGCTGACTGTCCGTTTCACTCTGTCATGCGAAAGGGAGAGACGCAGCCACGCGTTCTGGCCGGGAGCCCGCGAGTAATCGAGGAGAGCGTGCAGCGCGACTACCTCGAAATCCTATTCGCAATGACCATTGACTATACCGAGAAGTTTCTCCGCTCGTATCTGCGCTCCCGCATCCAAGTAATCCCTGTTGCCGGATCGCCGAATCAGATCCAACTCGCGAACACGACGCTCCTCCCCTTTCAGGCAGAGACCGACGCCATCGAGATCGTCTACGAGTCGTCGGACAAAACCCGCTGGCGAGTGCCCCTCTCCTGCTCACCGACGGGGCAGTTCTTGCTCGCTCCGGCTCCTCCGGGTCAGCCGCACGGCCCGCCGAGTCTGACCTGCGCGCTCCCGCCCGTGAGCTCTCTGCCCGCACCCCCTCGGAGTAGCATGGATTACTGGGTCGTCGTCCGCGGTGAACTCGGAACGCGGGGAAAAATCGTCGGTGCAACTCCACCCGACAGCCAAAATCCCCCTGGTTGGGAGCAGGATGATTACGTGGTGGCCTTCGACCACGTGCGTCCACAGATTGCTTATCACGGCAAGGACCCGGCGACGGGTCTAGAGGACATCTACGTCGTCAGCGTCGACCTCTCGCACAGCCTCAATCCGGATCCGACGCAGGAGGCAGGTCCGGTGCCCGTGAACCGCACGGCCGCTCTGCGCCCCGTGCTCGCCCAGATGGGAGTCGCGAACACAAACGGGATTGACTTCGGTACTCCTAGCGCCGAGCCCGGAGGCACCCGTCTGGCCATCACGTCGAACGTCGATAAGCCCCAGACCAGCGGCTTCTTGCCCGACGAGCCTTGGATCCTTGATCTCAATCTTCCCGCCACAGATTCGAACGCGTTTGTGCGAATTCCGCTGAACGGAAACGCTTTTACACAAGATAACCTTGCGCGATGGGTCGCCTGGAAACGCGGTCCAACTCCCGACAGCGTGTGGTTTGA
>DATFYN010000549.1:0-9782 GCA_035315025.1 Myxococcota bacterium | reverse complement strand
CACAGGCTTCATGGCTTCAGGAGAAGGCACAGACAGACAGAGGGCGGGCTGAGCCTCCACGGTGTCGGGGAGTCGATGACACCCCGGACGTTCGACGCCCAGAGGTCGAGGAAGGGAGAAGTATGCTCTTGACATCGCCTTAGTCAGCTGATCGCGAAAGCCATTAGCCCTGGCGGCTACCGGACGTCTCCAGTCCCCAAGGTCCTGCAGCTCAAGGGTGACGATCGTCTCGAGGGATGAAGTCCGGCGGACCATACCGGACCGGCTCACCCTGCGTGCCCTTACATCGCCTTCTTATGGATGGTGCGCCCACTCAGAATCTCCTTCGCGAGCTTACCCACCTCCTCATTGACCTTGCGGATCACGTCGTACATCGCGCCGATTGTGGCGTCCTGGACCTTGCGTGCGCCCTTCGACGTCTCCTCGAAGATGTCGAGTCGGTCGAGGATTTCGAGCGGCAGGTTCGCAACCGCCTTGTGGATTTGCTCCACGCTGGTTGCTCCGTCGTCGACTTCTCTTTGCACGAGGTCCACGAGCCTCTTTGCCTCGGCCCGGCCCTCGCCCTTCGTCCTCTTGGCTTGTGTCATCGTTCCTTCCTCCACCGCTTTGCGGTACGTGCATTCGGAATGAGGAGTTGCATCCGGCGTGCCGCCCGTTTGTGCCACGCGCCGGCTGGCATAAGGCTGTCGCCGGGCCTATCCGACGGCGAGTGAGGCCTGAAGGGCCATCGGCCAGGCCGCGGATGCGACAGTTCGCCACGATCGGACGCAGGTGCCTTGCTGCAAGTGCGACCCGAGACCCTTTCTGGAGACGGCACAGGAGATGCTTAGATCCCTTGCGGCGAATCCCGCGCATCGGCCGGCTCGCGGTTTTCTACCGGGCGGTCAGGGATTTAGCGAAGGGTACAGCGGGGTGGAGCGGGTATGCCGCTCTGCCGCGGAGACAGGACTGAACGTGCGCTTCCCCATACAGCAAAAGCTGTAATGCGTATTCCGGTGGCAGCATGCGCCTGACGTCTGCGATGTCCTCTGAACGGGCCGACGAACCGGCCTGGCCCGAGGCCGGAGGTCGGCGGGTCGTATTCCTCCTCGATGCCTCGAGTACCCTCGAGCGGCACTTGCTGAACAGCTGGCTTCGGCGCAAGCGCCCGAGTACCGCCTCCGCCGGCGACTACGACGTGATCTACTTGCCCCCCTCGCGCCGGCGGCGTCGCCGCCAGGATCTCGACCCGCGCCTCCAGTCTGAACTGGCTGCCTCTGATGATCCGCTGCTCGCTCCCCTGCGCGTGGCCTGGCTCCCAGCCTTGAGAGAGGGTGTGCGCGCCGTCCAGCTCTCCGATCTTCTGACCTTTGGGGACCCTCGAGACCCCGGCTCCCTGCGCCAGGCGTGGGTACTTCGTCGCCATCCGGACCGATGTCGCGTCCTGGCCGCCGAGGTCGCTCCAGTTTCTGAGCTGCGCCGCCGTTGGCGCGAAGCGGGGACTACGGATACCCATCTTATCTCCGGACTTCCGGAGTTCGTGTGCCGGCAGGCAGCACTCGCCCTTGAGCGGGCCGAGCGGCGCCTGCGCGGCGCACGCTACAAGGTCCCGCGCTTCGTGCACGAAGAGATCTTCGCGCGCCCCGACTTTCGCGGCGATCTCGCAGCGCTCGCCCACGAGCTCGGTCGTCCCGAGGCGGAGGTGATCCGGCAGGCCACTCGCTACCTGCGCGAGATCTCCGCGACACACACCACGTACATGATCGATCTCGTCGCACACCTCAATCGCCGGTTCTACACCCGAGGTTACGGAGAGGCGCTCCACTACGATCGGGAGGGACTGGCCCGCATCTACTCCCTGGCACAGCGGTACCCAGTGGTGTTCCTACCCACGCACAAGTCGTACCTCGACCACATGGTGCTTGCGCACGCGTTGCATGAGAACGGGCTCCCCCCGAACCATACGGCGGGCGGCGCCAACCTCAACATTCCACCGCTCGCTTCTTTCTTCCGCCGAAGTGGCGTCTTCTTCATCCGGCGCAGCTTCCGCGACAACCCCGTCTACAAGCATGTCCTGCGAAGCTACATCAACTACCTCGTCGAGAAGCGCTTCTCCCTCGAATGGTACATCGAGGGGACGCGCTCCCGATCCGGCAAACTGCTTCCTCCGCGACTCGGGCTACTCACTTACGTCGTTGACGCATACGAGCAGGGTCGAAGCGAGGACGTGTTCCTGCTCCCCGTATCCATCGCGTACGATCAGATCCAAGGCATTCACTCGTATGTCGCAGAGCAACGGGGTGGCGCCAAGCCGAAGGAAGGGCTGCGGCTCTTCTTCCGACTCCTGCGAGGCCACGGTCTCCATCAGCAGTTCGGGAACGTCCACCTCCGATTCGGTGAACCACTCTCGCTGCGCCGTCAGCTCGGCTCACCGGGGGCTCTCGAGAAGCGGAATCCCGACGAGCGCGATCGAGCCGTGGAGGCGCTCGCCCTCGAGGTCGCCGTGCGCATCAATCGCGTCACTCCCATCACAGCCACTTCCCTCGTGACCCTGGCCCTCTTGGGGGAGGAGCGCCGGCCCCTGACACGCGAGGAAATCTTCGGCGCCGTGAATGAGCTCCTCGACTACGTGAAGGGGCGAAAGCTGCCGACCACGATGGAGTGTGACCAACTAAGGACGGCGGAAGTCGCTGAGAGGACCCTCGAGGCGCTGGCCGCGAATCAGGTGGTCTTGCGCCGGGACGATGCCCGCGAGGTTGTCTACATGATCGCTCCGGAGCAGGAGCTCACGGCGGCCTATTACCGGAACACAGTGATCCACTTCTTTGTGAATGGCGCCATCGCGGAGCTTGGGCTGGCACGCGCAGCAAAATCGGACGGAGGGGATGCGATCGCGGCGTTATGGGACGAAGCCCTGCGTCTGCGAGATCTCTTGAGGTTCGACTTCTTCTTCGCGGACCCGGACACCTTCCGGACGGAGTTGCGCGGGGAGCTGGCCTTCCACGATCCAGCTTGGGAGAAACGGCTCGGCGAGGGAGTGGAAGCCGTCGAATCGCTTCTGAGACGCATTCGGCCGCGCCTCGCCCCTCGCATCCTGCGTCCCTTCCTGGAGAGCTATCTCATCGTGGGCGAAGTCCTCACTCGCCTGGAACCGCGCGCCGCGTTCGACGAGCGGCGCTTCCTCGCCGCCTGCCTAACTCTTGGCCGCCAGTACCGGCTCGAGCGTCGCATTCGGAGCGGCGCTTCGGTCTCGACCACGTTGTTCCAGACAGCCCTCCTTCTTGCCCAAGGGCGCGGGCTCCTGGACCCAACTGCCGCCGACCTTCCTGACCGACGCGCAGCCTTCGCCGAGGAGATCAAGCAGACGCTTCAGCGCCTCGACGCCATCGAAGGACCGGACACTTTCCGCCGAGCGGGTCTTGCCCCGCTCGATGAGAGGCCCTGTACATGAGACCGCAGATCGCCGTGATCGGCGCCGGCTCCTGGGGAACGACGCTCGCATCGATGTGCTCCCGGCACGGACCGGCCACGATCTGGGCCCGTGAGGACCCGGTGGTTGAGGAGATCAACGACCGCCACGCGAACAACCTCTACCTGAGCGGATTTACGCTTCCCGCCTCGTTACGAGCAACACGGTCGTTGCAGGAAGCGGTAGAGCGAGCCGAGCTCGTCGTGATGGCCGTGCCGTCTCCCTACTTTCGGGCGGTATTGGATCAGGCGGCACCGTTTGTGAAGCGCCAGGCGCCGATCGTGAGCGTTGCGAAGGGCTTTGAGCCGTCGACGCTTCTGCGGATGACCGAGGTGATGGCCGAGATTCTTCCAGACAACCCAAGCGCAGTCCTGTCCGGGCCCAACCTGGCACGCGAGATCATGGCCGGCTATGCGGCGGGCGCGGTCGTCGCCTGCCGTGACGCCAACGTCGCGAACCACCTCCAGGGCGTCTTCAATCGTGGCCTGTACCGCGTGTATACCACCCATGACGTCGTCGGCGTTGAAGCCGCAGGCGCCCTAAAGAACGTCATCGCGATCGCTGCTGGCATGGCCGATGGCGTGGGGGTGGGCGACAACACCCGCGCTCTAGTCATCAGCCGGGGCCTCGCGGAGCTGACGCGCCTTGGAGTCGCCATGGGAGGAGAGCCGCGCACTTTTGCAGGGCTCGCTGGTCTTGGCGATCTCCTCGCGACCTGCATCAGCCCGCTAAGCCGGAACCGCTGCGTGGGCGAGCAGCTCGGCAAGGGTCGCAAGCTCGACGAAATCGTGGCCGAGATGCACATGGTCGCCGAAGGCGTGCACACGTGCGGCGTGATCCTGGAGCTCGCACGGCGATATGGTGTACCGATGCCAATCTCCCAGGAGATCCAGCGCGTCATCTGCGAAGGCTCGAGCGCAATCGAAGCCTACCGGGGCCTCGTCCGGCATCATCCGCCCGGCTCCGAGTGAGAACGACGGCGCGCATTGGCAGTCGGCCCTGTCGTGGTCTTTGGGGAGGTGCTTGCTTAGCCCTCAGTCGACATCCTGGTCCCGATCTCGCCGCTAGGAGAGTGACCCAAGACTGGCCAATGTCGCGTAGAATGGCGGTCATGGGGGATGAGAGCCGATTCCTACATCGCGTTCCCCGGGCCGCTCAGCTCGATAGGGACGTGAAAAATCGATGGAAGGAAAAGCCCGCCATCGTCAGCTGCAGAAGCAGCGCCGAGACATACAGCGCCGATGGCGACGCAGAAGAGAGACCAAGCGTTGCCAGGCCAAGGAGGAGGCTTCCGTGCCCCCGTCCTGGCAGCACGCACGCGGTATTGGTGGGCGCGGGTGCTCGCCGAGCGCGGGAAGCCGGGCGACGCAGAGCGCGCTCACATCTTGCTCGCAGATTCGCTGGCGGCGGCGCGGCGGACCCTTGAGCGCGAAGCGGCGGCACTCGAGGCCACGCTGGGCGGCAGCTAGAGCTACGGGCCTGTCCGTCCACGGCGACCGCAAGGTCCATTCCGAGCTTTCTTAATGACCTACTCTATATAGTGTATATCTGCACTCGCACACAGGGAGCTGGACGGACGCGGGTCCCCGTGGGCGGTCGGATTTGGGGAAACCCCCCGTGTTTCGGTTCGACTCCGCGTTCTGCGGCGGCAGCGAGCACCCCCCGATCGACCACAGGTCACTCAACGTCCACCGCGAATGCGCCCCAGCAGTCGGCGCAGGGCAGGGGCGAGGAGTTGATCCGCGAGCGTTGAGGGCGGGAGGTGTCGGGCGGCCGCGCGGCGCTTGAGCGTTGCGAGCTCGTCCGCCGTGACCATCACCGGTGCGGCGCTCGTCGGCGGGCAACCGGCACTTGGTGGCCGCAATCGGTGCAGCTCGAGCACTGTCGCGGGGTAGCGGAGTCTCTCAAGCCCAGACGCGGGTGCGCATCGCGTCGAGCAGCTCCTCGGGCGCGACGTGGCGGACGTAGCGATCGGTCGTCGCGAGACTCGCATGCCCCAGCGCTGCAACGATCGGGAGCGCGAGGCCAGCACGCACCGCCTGCACGGCAAAGCTGTGCAGCGCGTGTGCGTGGACGCGACGTTGTGTTCTTTCCGCTCCGCGAGCCGACCGTCCCTCCCTCGCGGGACAACACTGTTACAGGTAGTCAGGAACGTACCCGCGCGTGTGTGGCCCTCACCTGGCGGACGCGAGGCCGGCGCAGCGAGAACGGCCCCGTGGCGCGGGATCGCAGAAGGATGAGGCGTCCTGGCACGGGTGCGAGACGGAAGAGAGCAGTCACGGTGCGCTGGAGGCTCGATGGCTGCCGGCCCTCGGCGGTCCAGACGCCTCCTACCGCGTCGCTCCCCACACTGCGCACCTGGCCGAGACGATCGCTGTGATGGCCCAGCGGGGCGAAGATCCAAGCCCACCGACCCGAGAAGGCGCGATACCGCGGGCGCCGCACGTGGAACGACACTCAGAGGTCATCTCAACTGTACATCCCGTGCGCCGCTCCCTCCAAACGGTCTTGATCGGCGGATTGAGTTGGAGGCGTCGGGATGCCCCTGATCGGTTGGCGCTCGGGTCTCATATGGGCATGATGTTTGCTAACAGTCCTAGGAGAGCGCGACGTTGCGCTCGGAGGACGAGGTAGAAACATGAGTGGAAAGATGGACAAGGTGAAGGGACGGACGAAGGAAGCTGTAGGCGTGCTGGTGGGCGACAAGCGCCTCGAGCGCGAGGGCAAGGTCGAGCGCGCCGCCGGCGATATCAAGGAGAAGGCGGGAAAGCTCGCCGACGACGTCAAGAAGAAGACGGAGAAGGTCGTGGACAAAGTGAAGTCTGCGATCAAGCGCTGATAGCGCGATCGCCTCGCACGGCACCGATACTTCGAGGTTCTCCCTCCGCTCGCGCGTAGGAGGGATTCTGAAGCGAAGGCGTACCGGCGTCGCCTGGGCAACGGGTGTGCTCCTGCTCGTGGCGTTCGGCGTGGTGGCGGCGCACCAGGCCGAGGGGCGTCGCCTCGCGGATCTTCTGCTCAGTGCGCGGCCAGCCTGGCTGGGCGCTGCGGCGGCGCTCCAGGTTGTCACCTACATGTGCGCCGCCGCGGTGTGGCAGCGCGCACTGCGCCGCAACGGCGGCGTGCGCCGGAGCGTGCGCAGCCTCGTCCCGCTCGGGCTCGCCAAGCTGTTCGCCGACCAGGCCCTCCCCTCGGCGGGAGTGAGCGGGACCCTCCTCGTCGTGCGCGGCCTTATCCGACGGGGCGTTCCGCGCGGGCTGGCCATCGCCGCCATGCTCGCCGACCTCGTCAGCTGGTACGCCGCTTACGTGCTCGCGGGCGGCGCCGCGCTCGCGATCCTCTGGTACCGCGGCGAATTGAACCGCGCCCTCGTCGCGATCGGCGTGGCGTTCTTGCTGCTGGCGACCGGCGTCCCGCTCGCGATCCTTGCGCTGCACGGCCGCGAACGAAGTCTGCCGCGCTGGGTCCAGCGCCTTCCGTGGGCCAAAGAGGTGTTGGCGGCGATCGCCGACGCCCAGCCCGGTGCAATCTTCGGCGGGACGCTGGCCCCGGAGACCGTGACGCTCCAGCTCGCGATCTTCGCGCTCGACGCAACCACGCTCGGCATCATGCTGCGCGCGATCGCAACACCGGCCGACGCGGCGGTGGTCTTTGCGAGCTTCGTCGTCGCATCGATGGTGGCCACGCTCGCCTGGGTGCCTGGCGGGCTCGGGACCTTCGAGGGGACCTGTGTGGCCATGCTGCACGTGCACGGCGTAGCGATCGAGGCGGCGCTGGCCGCCACGCTCCTCGCGCGCGGCTTCACGTTCTGGCTCCCCATGGCGCCGGGACTAACAATTGCGCGGCGCGAGATGATGCGCGGGACGGCGAGGGCTGGGCCGACCCCCGCGGCGGAGACGCCGTGACAAAACCAGACACATCTCTACACGGCTTTTGGGACAGGCCGCTGCGGGAACTGCTTGAACTGCTGCAGGCAACGCCGGCCGGCCTGACTTCCGACGAGGCGATGCGGCGCGTGCGTCTGTATGGCCTCAACAGCTTTGTGCGGGAGTCGCGCTTTGCGGGGCTGATCGGTTTCCTCCGCTTCCTGGCCAACCCCCTCGTCATCATCCTTCTCGTGGCCAGCGCGATTACACTCGCTCTCGGTGATCCAGTCGGCGGACTGATCATCATCTCGATAGTCCTGCTCAGCGTACTCCTGAACTTCTTCATGGAGTTCCAAGCTCGACACGCGGTGGAGGAGATTCGGAAGCAGGTCGCCACAACGGCTGCCGTTGTCCGCGACGGGCGAGAACAGGAACTGTCGATGGCGGAACTGGTCCGCGGGGACATCGTCCGGCTGAAAGCCGGAGACCTTGTGCCGGCGGACGCCCGGTTATTGGAAGCGAAGGACCTGCACGTGCGTGAGTCGTCCCTCACTGGAGAGTCCTTGCCTGTCGATAAGGCAGCGAATGATCTTCCGGAAGGGAAGCACGGCATTGCCGACGCGAGCAACAGCGTCTTCCTGGGCACTGCTGTTCAGACAGGGATTGGCACCGCGATCATCGTCTGCACTGGGAGAGACACTGCCTTCGGCGAGATCGCCCAGCGGTTGGTGCTGCGGCCGCCGGAGACCGAGTTCGGCCGTGGCATACGCCACTTCGGGCTGATGATCACACGGGTGATCATGCTGCTCGTGCTGTTTGTTCTGCTGGTCAACCTCGTTTTCCGACGCCCCCTGCTGGAGTCTTTTCTCTTCTCTGTCGCACTCGCGGTCGGGATGACGCCTGAGATGATGCCCATGATCATCACGGTCACACTGGCCCAGGGTGCGCGGCGGATGGCCAGGAAGAAGGTTCTCGTCAAGCAACTTGCGGCCATAGAGGACTTCGGGAGCGTGGAGATTCTCTGCAGCGATAAGACGGGCACCCTGACCGAAGGTGAGATCGTGCTGGACCGGCACGTGGATGTCCAAGGCAAGGATGACGACAACGTCCTGCGCTTCATCTACCTGAACAGCTATTTTCAAGCGGGCATCAAGAGCCCCTTGGACGACGCGATCTTGAAGCACGAGCACCCTGCCATCGTCGAGTATGAGAAGGTGGACGAGATCCCCTTCGACTTCAACCGCAAACGCCTTTCGGTGGTGGTGCGACGAGGTGATAAGCACCTCCTGGTCACCAAAGGCGAGGCGGAGAGCGTCTTTGCCATCTGCCAGACGGTGACCATCGACGGGGCTCCCCAGCCGTTCGACGAAAGCCGGCAAGCGCAGGCGGCGGAGACCTTTCGGAAGCTGAGTGCCGACGGGTACCGCGTTCTCGGGGTCGCAGTGCTCAACGTGGACAAGGTGGATGTCTATTCACTGACGGCCGAGCAGGATATGACGCTGGTCGGGTTCGCGGCCTTCCTTGACCCTCCCAAAACGGGGATTCCTTCCGTTCTCGCCGCCCTGAAGCAGAATGGCGTCGCCGTGGTCATCATGACCGGCGACAACCAGTATGTCACCCAAAAGATAGCCCACGACGTTGGACTGGACGCCGACCGCATGGTCACCGGGAGCCAGGTCGATGCGATGGACGATGCCGCTCTGGCCTACCAGGCGGAGAACGGCGCCATCTTTGCCCGTGTGTCTCCCGAACAGAAGAACCGGGTCATCCTCGCCCTGAAGGCACGCGGGCATGTCGTCGGGTACATCGGTGACGGCATCAACGACGCCCCGTCACTGCACACCGCTGATGTTGGCATCTCTGTCGTCAACGGCGTGGAGGTAGCGAAGGACGCCGCGAAGATCATCCTGCTCGAGAAGGATCTTGCAGTCTTGAACGACGGGGTCATCGAGGGACGGCGCAGCTTCGCCAACATCATGAAGTACATCATCATGGGTACGAGCTCGAACTTCGGCAACATGTTTAGCATGGCCGCGGCATCACTCTTCCTGCCATTCCTGCCCATGCTGCCGACGCAAATCCTGCTGAACAACTTTCTCTACGACGTCTCGCAGGTCAGCATCCCCAGCGACAATGTTGATCCCGCCCTGCTGCACCGGCCCAAGCGATGGCAGATTGCGTTCATTCGCCAGTTCATGATGATCATCGGTCCCATCAGCTCGATCTACGATTTCCTCACTTTCGGGGTACTCCTCTGGGTGTTCCACGCTTCCACGAATGCGCCGCTCTTCCACACCGGCTGGTTTGTGGAGTCCCTGGCGACACAAGCGCTCGTGGTATTTGTAATCCGCACGGCTGGCAGCCCTCTCAGGAGTCGTCCCAGTCGGCCGTTGCTGGTCAGTGTCCTGGCCGTCGTGGCGATCGCAGCTGTACTGCCGTATACGCCGGTGGGGAGCCTGCTGCGGTTT
>DATFYN010000548.1:0-2686 GCA_035315025.1 Myxococcota bacterium | reverse complement strand
ACGCCGGTAGACATCGTGAGATAGACAGCGTCCCGCGCACCCTTGGCTGCGCCGAAGTGCCACTCGGCGAGAGCCGCGGCGTTCGCGTCGTTCTCGAGGAAGCACGGGCACCCGAGGGTGTCTTCCAGGACGGCTGGCGCAGGCACGTTGGTCCAACCGGGCAGATTCGGGGGTGAGAGGATCCGCCGAGTCTCCGGATCGATCGGCCCCGGGGATGAGAGCCCAATGGCGGCCAGATCGTCTCGGGCAATTCCGGCCCGCGCAAGCATCCCTACCGCGTCAGCGGTGATCGCCGCAAGGTCTCGCTCCGGGTCCCCCGAGAGCTCGGCAGCGCGGCGGAAGACCGCCCGAAGGGCCCCCGAAACATCGCTGACCGCGAGGGCAATCTTGGTACCCCCGAGGTCGATCCCAAGAACGAGCCCAGGCGATGCGTGGGGAATGCGCGAGCTCCTCCAGGGCCCCTGGCGCGGTCGCGGCCTCGCCCGAGCCTACCACAGGGGGGTCCCGATCCCTGTAAGGGCCCGACGCCGGCTGCCGATAGATAGGTAGAAGTCGAAACATTCCTATCGCCTGCGGGGCGGGCTGCCGGCGATTTGCACCAGAAGGGGGAGCGATGATTAGCCACGCTACGAAGGGTGCCTGGGGCGTCGGACGGATCCTTGGGGCGGCGTTCCTCTTGCTCACCCTGGCGAGTTGCGCGTCCGTGAGGAGCTGGGATCTCCTCGATAGGCGGGGCGACTTCGAGGATAAACAGCGCGATTACACCCAGTCGATCCGCTGGGGGGAGTTTGACAGAGCTCGTCAGTTCGTCGCAAAGGATGCGATTGAGCGCTGGGATGCGAGCCGTCCGCTGCTGTCCGATGTTCGCTTCAGTGAGTACGCGACGAAATCAAACGAGTTCGACATCGAGAAGATGACCGCAACGGTCCGCGTGACTTACAACGGATACAAGGTGAACTCCCTCGTCGAGCGTACTGTCGAAGAGAAGCAGGAGTGGTTCAGAGATCCGGTCACACACCAGTGGCAGGTGCGACCGGACTTGACCGTCTTGAGCGCGGGTATAACCGGAACAACGCCCTGACGCGGAGCGGCCGCGAGGAGAACCCGGTGGAGTCGGGTCGCACGATCCTCTTCGTCGACGACGTCGAGATGTTCCGTGAGCTTGGTGCGCTCTTCCTTGCGCGCTCTGGGACGGTCGTGACTGCAGCCGACGGTGAGGAGGCTCTCGCCATCGCGCGCAAAGACCGCCCAGTCATGATTCTTTCCGACTTTGCCATGCCCGGCATGGACGGCACCGAACTGTGCGCCGCCGTGAAGACGGACCCGGAACTCTCGGGAATTCCAGTAATTCTAATTGTCTCGAGCGAGCTCGCCGCCGACCACGCCCGTGCAATCCACGCTGGAGCAGACGACGTACTCTCGAAGCCGCTGAACCGCGTGACGCTTTTGGAAACGGTGAATCGGTTTTTGCGCTTCAGCACAGTACGCGGACTTCCTCGTGTCGAGATCAACGCTCCTGTTCGCATTCGATGCGGCGCGACTGAAAGCTGGGGACAGGCCCGCAACGTCTCTCGCGGAGGCCTCTTCGTCGAGGCCACGCTTTCGGTTCCGTCGCGGACCGAGGTCGCTTTGGAATTTGAGCTGCCTGACACGTTTCGGCGCTTTGCACCAACAGCAAGGGTTGTCTGGCAACGCGCCGATCAGGGCGGCCAACGTTCCGGAATTGGGTTCCGCTTTGTGGGGCTCGATGCGCGCAGCGCTCGCTACCTCGATGACTACGTGCACGAAAGGGCGCCTGTGGCGCTTGCCGTCGCGATGGCAGAAGGAGGCATATGACCGGCTCTTGCCTGCGGTGGATTCCGCTCTCCCTTGCGTTCCTGCTGATAACCCCAGTTTCGGGCGCACGGGCTGGGGACGCCTACAAGCCAACTCCGGCGGCAGCCAGTCCCGCCAAGCCATCCAAGAGCAGCGACGACGTCGAACCCACCTCCGACGACTCGACGATGGACGCAACCGATGAGCCCAGCGAGGGCAGGGCTCCGACTCCGCCGAAAGTGACGCGTCCCCACCCCGCTAGGGGCAACGCGGCGCCCAACCCAACAGACTCGCTTGGAAGCGATGACGCCCAAGAGCCCGCCCAGAAGCCTGCGGCGCAGCCTGCAGACCCTGACCGGGCTGCGCGCATGGAGTGGGAGGAGAAGGCCCGTAAAGCGGACGAGCGCGTTGCGGCAGCGCAAGCCCGGCTCGACGAAGCACAGCTCGCATACACGAACATGCGGATGCGTAGTTACCCGAGCGGTGACGCTCGCGCAACGATCCTAAAAGAAATCGACGACGCCAAGGCGGAGCTCTCGGCGGCTCAAGCTGACCGTGCGTCCCTCGAGGACAAGGCGCGTGCCGCGGGAGTTCCGCCGAGCTGGATCATGCCGTAGCTCGGGCTGTCGCCTAGTGGCTCTCGAGATCCCGTTCGTCCTGAATGTCGCTCGTGTTCACGGAATCTAGCCCGTGGGGGATCGGCTTTACGATTGCGATAATTTGGTCACCCTGGCGCACCACCGTATCGGTGCGCGTCACGAACCCGCCGTCCATGCGGTAGCGTCGCTGTTCGATGATTAGCGGTCCACTGCTCTCGCGACTTGACGAAACCTCTAGCGCCGGCTCGCCTTGGGGACCAACCCGAACGAGG
>DATFYN010000547.1:0-4348 GCA_035315025.1 Myxococcota bacterium | reverse complement strand
CGGCCTAGAATGTGGCACCGCTCCCTTTTCATTTCCCCATCGGACGCGGCCCAACGGTCTGGACCCGACTCGTCGGCGTTCGCTCGCGGGTGGTGGCTTTGCTTTCATCAGCCCGCCGCGGGTCGGAGTGCGAGATTTGGCATCGCACAAGACACGGCGGGAACCACCCCCGATTGGACATCTGCCATAAGGAGCGCCGATGGACGACGTGGTCTTCGCCTGCGTTCACAACGCCGGCCGGTGCCGGATGGCACCGGCCTTGGTTCAATAGGGTCACCAAGCCGGGCAAGGCAAGGCTAGGTCAGCCGCCACCCAGCCCGCCGCGGGCCTCCATGGCGGCGTGCTGGAAGCGATACGAGAAGTCGGCGTCGACCTCCCGAGCCACGCCTCAGGTCCGAACCGACGAGCTCGTTCGCGCAGGCGGTCCTGGTCGCATAACGGTGCCCTCGGGTGCCGTGTCCGGCGCGAGGGCCGTCGGCTCGAAGAATGGCAAGCCACCGGAGGCCCTCGGCAGGACTCGGGACGGCGAGTCATGCGCCTCGTCGCAGAGCGCGCCCGGGCACGAGGCCGACATGGCCCCAGGTCCTGTCTTGCGTGGGGGGGTGAGACGACTTTTGGCGAGGTTCAACGCCATCGTCCGGTCCAGCACGTGCTCTCGAGTGACCAATCTGGTGGCTCGCGACGGTGCCCATGGGAGGCAAGGGAGCGGGATTCCCTCGTTATCTTTCCGCGGCCGGGTGAACGCTCACAGAGGCTCACGGTGCGTGTCGCGATCGGGACGGGTGACCAGGCCGTGCTCGTCCTCAGCCCGGCCTTCCCGAGCGACCCTGAGATGCACCCTGGCAGGGTGCAGCAAGCGCCGCAGCGCGCCTCGAGGGTGCCCGCACGAAGCTCGCTGCTCGTCTTGCAGCATGCTCGAAGAGTTGCGCGGCCTCCTCCTCAGGACGTGGCCGCCGCCCGCCCACCTCGTTGCCTGAGCCTGTCCACGAGCCTGCCATTACCAGGCCCACGGCCGCGCCAACCGTGGGCACGAGGTCATCCCTACGAGCCCCTCTCCGTCATGCCAACTCCCTGTCTTCGAGTATGCCTTCGATCGATCGCACAGCGTGCGCTCCGCGTGGTCACGGTGAGCTGGTACCGGTCACCTTCTGTCTCGTGCCACGCGCGGGCTACGAACCAGCTGGACGATCGTGGCGAGCGCGAGGATGCGGAGCAGAAGAAGAGACCCGCAGCGGCGCCCTGGCCGGCGAGGAAGCGGACCGCCTTGTCATCTTTCCCCGTCGGCTCATCGCTGACAGAGGCATCATGGTACGTGTCGAGAACGGAGCCTGTGATGAGGCGGAGCGCGTGTCACCATGGGCTTCCCGACCGACCCTGAGACGGGTGCGCGAAGCGCCGCGGTGCGCGCCTCGAGCGTGCCCCGCACCAAGCTCGCTGCTCGTCTTGAAGGGCGCTGGAAGAGGTGCTCGGCCTCGTCCTCAGGACGTGTCTGCTGCCCCCCCGACCTCGTTGCCTGAGCTCGTCCACGAGCCTGCCATGACCAAGTCCACGGCCGTGCCAACCATGGGCACGAGATCAACCCTACGAGCGGCTCTTTGTCAGGTCAACTCCCTGGCTACGAGCTGGCCTTCCATCGATCGCACATCGTGCGCTCCGCGTGCGCACGGCGATGCGGGTGCTCGTCGCAATCTGCGTCCTGCCACGCGCGGACCACGGACCAGCTGAACGATCGTGGCGAGCATCGAGATGCGGAGCAGAGGAAGAGACCCGCGGGGGGACGCGCGTGATCGGGCTACACGCAAGATAAAGCGCTTCCGTAGGGTTCGCTGGCTTCCGGAACAATCTCAACAACTTGCAACCGGAGTTTGTGACACGCGCGGCCGTTTTCTCCGGAGGGAAATCAGGGATCCCGAGCTGCATCGCGAGCTTGCAGCCGGATGGTGGTGACTTTGCCCAGAAAACGTGCAGGGAGAGCATGCACAGGCGCGGTTCCGTTTGCGCGCGAGTCTCAAGAACAGCGCGCGTGCTGAGGCGCCACTCGGCTTGGGCATGGCTCCCAGGACGGCGAGATTGTTCTGACGCGCGCGATCGGAAGTTGGAGCGGCAAACGTCGGACTGGCGGAACTCGCCCCTCGCCTCAGCCGAGACAATCCTGGCCGATGCAGCGTTGCTGGATCGAGAAGTGAGAGGTCGTTCCTTCGCGCGCACCGCACGGCGCTCGGTGCATCCGCGTTACCGCTCGTTTCCGACGCGAAGTCTGCGGCGCAGAAAGCGAATCCGGCGAACCCTCCGTCAGAAAATTGGGCTTGTGCCAGAATTCCGACGCGAAGTGCCCGTCGCACAAGCGAATTCGTCTTCACCATCCGCCGCTATCTTGCGCTCCGCTTTTGCTCCGCGATTGTGCAGGCCCTGCAGGGATCGTGTCCTCGAGGGGATTACGCTGGGTTACCCCCCGGACGCGACGTCCGCGTGCATCGGAGGCATCTCGACGAGCTGGCCGCGGCGCGAAAAATCGACCGCGCCTGAGCCAACTGGTCGCGGTTCGCGCGGCGCTCAGCCGCTCGTTTTCATCACGTGGAGCCGCCGCGATCTTGCTCTTCGCCAAAGCAATTGACCCGCCGGTCAACGCGTCCGCGTGGGTACCAGACGGGCTCCGCAGAGGTGCGGGTAATGCGTCTCCGATGCGGCTCGCGCGTGGGTCTTCTGCCTGCGTGAATTGCTGGCACGTCGGCGTCGCGACGGAGGCTTACCACCTGGTCGGCGGTCCAACGGATCACGGAATCTGGCGAGGGATTTCGCCGCCGTCCCGAGCCACAGCGTTGCGCTCACCCGGCGGGAGGAGTCCAGATACAACCTGTTAGGCGGCCGACACCTCCCGCCGGGTGAGCGCAACTCCTACAAGCACAACTCCGAAGAGTTCGAATCCCAGCAACAAGAGGCCAGGTGGCTCCGGCACCCCGTCGGCGACAAGGCTCACCAGACGCCCGAGAACATTGCCGCCGAAGAGCGCGGCCGCCGCGATGAGACCCGGCCGCAAATGCCCCGTCGATGCCGCCCAGGCGAGGAAACAGCCAATACCGACACGAAGGCCGCCGTACACGGCTCGGAGGTCGCTGGAGGAAATGATGCCGCCGAGCTCAAGCTGAATGATGGATGCGTTCGTAGCAGGCAGGGCCAATGCGAAGGTGCCCGCCGCCAACCAATTCAAGGCTGAAAACCAGAGTACTAGCTTCGCGAAAGACACGGCCGCGCCTCTCCGAGTAGGACTTCGACGCCTTGAATCTACTGGATCCCTCGTGACTCGTCGCGGCGTAGGATGAAGTTTCTTGCGGAGAAGACCGTAGCTGCCTGAAGCCGCGAGCTTGTCCGTTGGATGGGTCCCCGCCCTCTTCGCCCATGCCGTGGAGGATCCGAAGCGCGAGAGCCTGCATCCACAAGACAGGTAGGCGACGGTCCAGGGTCAGGGAACCCGGGAGCATCGCATCACGGAGCGGGTGACGATTTATAGGCAGACCTGTGCTTCGCCAATACTCGTAGCTGCTGAGATTACTCAGCATTTTGGACCGCGACACGGGGCGATCCAGAGCGATCGAGTCGATGGCTCCCTTAAAGCGACCGCTGGATCCGCGTCAGCATGGCTTCCATGAAGGCCTTGAACCTCGTGCTGACCCTCCTGTTCTACAGCCTTCGGGTGCTGGGCCGCTCGCGCTCCGACCTCCTCCTCGAGAACGTGACTCTGCGTCCGCAGATCAACGCCCTGATCCAGGCGAAGCCTCTTCCCCGGTTCCAGCCGGAGGAGCGCATGCTCTGGGTGGCGCTGCGGCGCACGTGGCACCGCTGGCAGGATGCCCTCCTCGTCGTCCAGCCAGAGACCGTCGTGGCGTGGCATCGGAAGGCCTTCCGACGCTACTGGACCGGCCTCTCGCGAGCGTCCGGCCGGCCAAGGCTGGACACAAAGGTTCGCAGGCTCATCGTCCGGATGGCGTGCGAGAATCCGACCTGGGGTGCACCGCGCATCCACGGCGAGCTCGCCAAGCTCGGGTTCAACCTCTCCGAGCGGACCGTGTCGCGGTACCTGCCGCGGATCCGGCCGGGCAGGGGAGCGCTCCGAGACTGGGGGACGTTTCTTCGGAACCACCGCGGGGCGCTGGCGGCGATGGACTTCTTCATGGTGCCGACGATAACGTTCCGAGTCCTGACGGTCTGGTTCTTGATCCACCACGGCCGCAGGAATATCCTCCACTTCAATATCACCGAGTATCCGACCGCGGCCGTGGGTGAGCCAGCAGCTCCGGGAATCGTTCCCGTACGACAGCGGGCCGTCCTATCTCGTGTTTGATCGCGACTC
>DATFYN010000546.1:0-11379 GCA_035315025.1 Myxococcota bacterium | reverse complement strand
TCCTGCGGCAGCTCTTCGGCGTAGAGAGGGAGCGTTCCCGGGCGCTGGCGCGCGCGCACCGCCTCAAGCCCCCCCGAAGCCCGGAGCTCCTTCTCCACGGTCTGGTCGATCGCCGCATTCAGGAAGAATGCGAGCAGGATGGGAGCGGGTCCGTTGATCGTCATCGAGACGGAAGTCGTCGAATCGACGAGGTCGAATCCCGAGTAGAGCTTCTTGGCGTCGTCGATCGTGCAGACCGAGACGCCCGAGTTGCCGATTTTGCCGTAGATATCGGGTCGCAAGTCGGGATCGCGCCCGTAGAGGGTCACGCTGTCGAACGCCGTGGATAGACGCGCGCCGCGCTGCCCGCGGCAGAGGAAGTGAAACCGGCGGTTGGTGCGTTCGGGCGTGCCCTCCCCCGCAAACATGCGCGTCGGGTCCTCGCTCTCGCGCTTGAAGGGAAATACCCCGGCGGTAAACGGGAAGACTCCGGGCAGGTTCTCGAGGCGCAGGTAGCGGAGCAGCGATCCCCACTCCTCGCTCCTCGGGAGTGCCACCTTGGGGAGGAGGGTGTGGGAGAGGGTCTCCACCTGATTTTCCACCGCGAGGCTGCGCTCGCGTACCGCGTACTCCTGGCGCGGTGCCCGGTAGCGAGCCCGCACGGCGGGCCAGGCCGCAAGCGCGGCTTTGTCCTCGGGTCCTAGCGCTGCGAGGGCGGCGTCGTAGCGCAGACGGAGCGCGCAGAGCGCGGCGTCGTCTCCCGACGCCGAGTCGCCGTAGAGCGCAGCGCCCTCGGGCGGTGTGTCGCCGAGCTCCCGCAGGCTCCGCGAGAGCGCCCACGCACTGGCCGCGTGCTCGGCGAGGACCTCGGTGCGCTCCCGGTAGCCGCGCACGACCTCGGCAATCTCTGCGAGATAGCGCACACGGGGGGCGGGAATGAGAGGCTCGAGGTGCCCGATCTGCGGTGCTCCGCCGACGCCTTCGCGGCGGCTCGCTAGACCGGCCCGCTCGAACCCCTTCTTGTCCGCAAGCTGCGCCACGAGCGCGGCGTAGAAACGGTCGGTTCCCGCGTCGCTCCATCGACTCGCCACCGTCGGGAACACGGGCACCGCGTCGTCGGCGAGCGCAAAGGAGTTGTGGTTGCGGCGCCACTGCTTGCGCACGTCGCGCAGCGCGTCTTCGGCCCCTGCGCGATCGGACTTGTTCAGCACGATCAGGTCCGCGAGCTCCAGCATGTCGATTTTCTCGAGCTGGGAGGGCGCGCCGTACTCGGGGGTCATCACGTAGACCGACAGGTCCGCAAGGTCGATGATCTCCGAGTCGCTCTGTCCGATCCCCGCCGTCTCCACCATCACAAGGTCAAAGCCCGCAGCCTGGAGCACAGACACGGCGTCGCGTACGGCGGTCGAGAGCGCGAGGTGCGCTTGTCGGGTGGCGAGGGAGCGCACAAAGATCGTGGGCGCATGGATGGCATTCATGCGGATGCGGTCGCCCAGCAGTGCACCGCCCGAGCGCCGACGGCTCGGGTCTACGAGCAAGATCCCCACCGACTGGAGAGGTGCGTCGAAGCGCAGGCGGCGCACGATCTCATCCACCACGCTCGACTTGCCCGCACCGCCTGTGCCGGTAAAGCCGACGACCGGCGCCGGGCGTGCGGGGCGGCGGCGCGCGAGCTCTGCCCGCAGCCGCTCGACCACCACACCGCCGCGGGGACCTTCCTCCTCGAGAAAGGTCATGAGCCGCGCTACCGCGAGAGGCTCGCCGACGCCAAGGCGTGCGACGAGATCGTCCGGCCGCGGAAGGCTCCGCTCCCTACACTCGTCCAAGATCATCCGCACCATGCCCTCGAGACCGAGCCGACGACCGTCCTCCGGGCTAAAGATCCGCGCGACGCCACAGGCATGGAGCTCTTCGATCTCCTGCGGCGCGATCACGCCGCCGCCGCCGCCATACACGCGAACGCGCTCTGCCCCACGTTCTCGGAGCCGATCGACGAGATAGCGAAAATACTCGAGGTGCCCCCCCTGGTACGAGGACACGGCCACGGCGTCCGCATCTTCTTGAATGGCCGCCTCCACGACCTCCTCCACGGACCGGTCGTGACCGAGGTGAACAACCTCCGCTCCGAGCTTTTGGAGGAGACGGCGGATGATGTTGATGGAGGCGTCGTGGCCGTCGAAAAGCGAGGCCGCCGTAACGACACGGACCCGACTCGGCGTGCGTCGCAGGGGGGCCAGCTGAGCCACCGGTAGGGCGGAGCTCATCCCGTGCGTCTCCGCCCGCTGGAAAGGGCGCCGATCCGGCTTGCCACCCGCGCCCGGTACTTCGCGATCTCATCGCGCAGCCGGCTGAGCTCGCCGATCCGGGCATCGACTTCCGACACGCGGCGCCCGAGAAGTTCGTCGAGCCGCTCGAGCATGGCTCGCGTCGAGCCGCCGATGGCGTGGACGGCGTTCAGATCGCGGATCTCGGCCAGCGCGAGACCGAGCGCCTTGAGCCGCTGGATGAAACGCAGGCGCTCGAGTTCGTCGGCCCCGTAAACGCGCCGCCCGGCCGTTCGCCGGCGAACGCCGGGGAGGAGGCCAAGCTCCTCGTAGTAGCGCACCGTGCGGGGGGAAAGCCCTGTGCGCTCACAGACTTCGCGGATCGAGAGCCCAGCGGGGTCAGTTTGCCAGTTCACGTCAACTGGCTAGCAAAAGGCCCGCCCCGGCGCCAATCCGCAAGCCGCAGGCGGCGAAGGCGTCCCTACCCTCGGGCGGGTGCGCTAGACGGGGGGCACCGAGTGGCGTTTTTGCGGCGGAGGGTCGCGCCGGCCGCGCGCCACGACCAGGCGGGAGACGAGCTCGTCGCGGAGTCCTTCGGGCGGCACCACGGCGTCCACCACGAGCTCGCTCGCCAGCCGCTCGATGGCGACTTCGGAGGAGTACTCTTCGCGCAGCTTGTGGACGAAGGCTGCCCGCTCGCTCTCGGGCAGCGCCTGAATCCTGTTGTAGTAGACCGCATTCACCGCGGCTTCGGGACCCATCACGGCGATCATCGCGCTCGGCAGAGCGATACACGCGTCCGGTTCGAAGCCAGGCCCGCACATCGCATAAAGTCCGGCCCCATAGGCCTTGCGCACGATGACCGAGATGCGGGGCACCGTGGCCTCGGATACCGCCATGATCATCTTGGCCCCCGCCCGGATGATGCCCTGGCGCTCCACCTGCTTGCCGATCATGAATCCGGGCACGTCCGCCAGGTAGAGGAGCGGGACCCCGAAGGCATCGCAGAGCCAGATGAAACGAGCCGCTTTGTCTGCGGAGTCCACAAACAGAACGCCGCCTTTCACCTTGGGCTGGCTCGCCACAAGACCCACGGGGTGGCCGTCGATCCGGGCAAAACCCGTCAGAATCTCCCCCGCAAAGAGCTTCTTAATCTCAAAGAACGAGCCTGCGTCGATCAGCCGATCGACCACTTCGCGCATGTCGAAGAGTTTATTCTCCTCGCGCGGGATCACCGACTCGAGCTCCGCCGGAGATTTTAGCGGGGCCGCGGGAGCGGCCCTTGGGAGAGCACCGTCGGTGTGACTCGGGAGATAGGAAAGGTAGCTTCGGGCCGCGGCGAGAGCCTCAGGCTCGTCGTTTGTCAGAAGGTCTCCGCAGCCCGACACCGTGCAGTGCATGCGGGCTCCACCCATCTCCTCGAGCGTCACGGTCTGCCCGATCACCATCTGCGCCATGCGCGGTGAGCCCAGGTACATGCTGGCATTCCCGTTCACCATAAAGACGACGTCGCAGAAAGCAGGGATATAGGCCCCGCCCGCCGCCGACGGACCGAACAGCAGGCAGACCTGCGGCACCATGCCCGAGAGGCGGACCTGGTTGTGGAAGATCCGGCCCGCGCCGCGGCGGCCGGGAAACATCTCGACCTGATCGGTGATGCGCGCACCTGCCGAGTCGACGAGGTAGACGAGCGGGACGCGCAGGCGCTCGGCGCGCTCCTGAATCCGCAGGATCTTCTCCACCGTCCGCGCGCCCCAGGAGCCCGCTTTCACGGTGGAATCGTTTGCCATGACGCAGACGGTTCGCCCGTCGACCTGGCCCGTGCCCGTCACCACACCATCGGCGGGCAGATCCGGAGCGAGGGCGTTGGCGAATGCGCCGTCCTCCACGAACGATCCAGGATCGAGCAGAAGAGCTAAGCGCTCGCGGCAGAAGAGCTTGCCCTCCCCTGCAGCCTTCGCGTGGTACTTCTCGTCTCCGCCGCGGCGGATCCGCGCGAGCTCGCCGCGGACATCCTGGCCGCGTTTCAAGCCGCGCCCCGGCGCGTGCGATCGCGCAGACCGAGTCGGACCCGCAGCACCCGCCCGGGGAGGGGCCTTTTCAGCACCTGCGTTTCGAGCCACGCCGTGGTGTCCACCAGCGCGTCAAGCTCCACCCCGGTCGCCACCCCTGCACTCTCGAAGAGGTCCACCACGTCCTCGGTCGCGACGTTGCCAGAAGCTCCCGGTGCGTAGGGGCAGCCTCCGAGTCCGCCGAGCGACGCGTCGAAGGTGCGGACCCCCGTCTCATATCCCGCCTGCAGATTGGCGAGAGCCCGGCCGTAGGTATCGTGGAGATGAAGGGCGATCCGGGCGAGGGGCACGGTATGGGAGACCGTGTGGACGAGCTCGCGCACCTGGCTCGGGTGCCCAACCCCAATCGTATCGCCCAGCGAAATCTCATCGACCCCGAGCGCGAGGAGATCCGCCGCAAGCTCCGCCACCTTTCCTGCCGCAACCGCGCCCTCGTACGGACAGCCGCAGACCGTTGAGACGTACGCCCGGAGCCCGACACCGTCTGCACGCGCGCGCTCGGCCACCGGCCGGAATCGTTCGAGCGACTCTGCGATCCCGCAGTTCACATTTTTCCGGTTGTGCGTCTCGCTCGCCGAGACGAAGAGCGCTGCGACCGGAAGCCCAGCCGCGCGCAGGCGCTCGTAGCCCTTTAGGTTCGGAACGAGTGCGCTGTAGCGCACGCCGTCGTAGCGGGGCACGCGCCCCGCGACTTCATCGGCGTCGGCGAGCTGCGGGATCCAGTGCGGGGAAACAAAGGAGGTGATCTCGATGCGCCGGAGCCCGGAACGCGCGAGGCGATCCACCAGCTCGATCTTGGCGTCCGTGGCGATGGCCTCGGGCTCATTTTGCAGGCCGTCGCGGGGCCCGACCTCGTACACGACGACGGCGGGCTCGGCCGTCACTAGGCTTCGTAGTTGTAGAATCCGCGGCCGCTCTTGCGACCGAGCCAGCCGGCCTCGACACGCTTCTTGATCTCGAGGCACGGCGCATAACGTGACTCGCCGTATTCGCGATACAAGCTGTCGAGAATCGCGAAGACCACGTCGAGCCCGACGAGGTCTGCCAGTGCCAGCGGTCCCAGCGGATGGTTGCAGCCGAGCTTCATGCACTCGTCAATACTCTCGGGTGTGGCGACGCCTTGCTGGAGCGTGAAGGCGGCTTCGTTGATCATCGGGAAGAGCACGCGATTCACCACAAAACCCGGCGAATCCTTCACCTCGACGGGCACTTTCCCCATGCTCTCGGCGAGGCCACGCACGGCGGCCACGGTGGAGTCACTCGTGCGCATCCCCCGCACGACTTCGACTAAGCGCATCAGCGGCACGGGGTTAAAGAAGTGCAGGCCCACGAAGTGCGCCGGGCGCCTTAGGTAGGAAGCCAGCTTCGTTATCGAAAGGCTCGAGGTATTGGTGGCGATGATGCTCTCGTCCCCCGCAATGGCATCGATGCCCTGCAGGAGCTCGCGCTTTAGCTCGAGGTCTTCGGGGGCGCACTCGACGATGCGCTCGCAGCCCTTAAGCTCCTCGAGCGGGACGACGGGTCGAATCCGCTCCATCGTCTCGTCGCACTCCAACTTGGTGAGCTTCTCCTTCGTGACAAGACGCTCAAGCCCTTGACGGATCTTCTTGACGGCCTGGGCGACCGACGACTCTCGACGGTTCTGAAACACGACCAAATAGCCCGCTTGGGCCGCGGCCTGTGCAATCCCGGCACCCATGGTGCCCGTGCCCACGACGCCGATCGTGTGTCGCTGCTGCACCATGGCTAGGCGAGCTCCACACCGAGGGCGACGGCCTCGCCGCCGCCGATACAAAGCGTCGCGATCCCCCGCTTCTCGTCTCGGTCTTTCAGCGCGTGGAGCAGGGTCACGAGGATGCGCGCCCCCGAGCAGCCGATCGGGTGCCCGAGCGAGACTGCGCCGCCGTTTACGTTGACGCGCGCGGGATCGAGGCCGTGCTCCTTGATCGCCGCGAGGGTCACGCCGGAGAACGCCTCGTTGATCTCGTAGAGATCCCAATCGCCCGGCTTGGTGCCGCTCTTTGCGTAGAGCCGGCGCAGTGCCTCGACCGGCGCAATCGTGAACCACTTCGGCTCCACCGCCGCGGCCGAGTCGACGACGATTCGGGCCAAAACCGGAAGGCCGTGGTTTGCAGCGGTATCCGCGGAGGTCACCACGAGGGCAGCGGCGCCGTCGTTGATGCTCGAGGCGTTGGCGGCGGTCACTGTTCCGTCCTTCGAGAAGGCGGGCTTCAAGGTCGGCATCTTGTCGAGTTGCGCCTTCTTGGGCCCCTCGTCCTCTTCCACGTTCACGGGGTCGCCTTTTTTCTGGGGCACCGGGACGGGGACGATTTCGGCCTTGAACTTCCCGGCCTTCTGGGCCTGGATGGCGCGCTCGAAGCTCGTTCTGGCGAAGCGGTCTTGGTCCTCGCGCGTGAATCCATATTTCGCGGCGACTGCATCGCCGCAGGTCCCCATGTGGACCTGGTCGTAGGGGTCCCAAAGGCCGTCGTAGATCATCGAGTCCACGAGCGTGCCGTTGCCCATGCGGTAGCCGTTGCGTGCCTGGGGCAAGAGATACGGTGCGTTCGACATCGATTCCATGCCGCCCGCGACGACGACCTGCGCATCGCCCACCATGATCTCGCGGCGCGCGAACATCACGGCTTGGAGCCCCGAGCCGCAGACCTTGTTCACGGTGATCGCGCCGGTTGCGACGGGCAGCCCCGCCTTAATCGTCGCCTGGCGGGCCGGAGCCTGCCCCACACCTGCGGAGAGGACGCAGCCCATGATCACACGCTCGATCTGCTCGGGCTTTGCGCCGGCACGTCGCACCGCTTCGCGGATCGCGATGGCACCGAGTTCGGGAGAGCTCAGTGAGGCGAGGCCACCCTGAAACGATCCAATCGGGGTCCGCACGGCGCTCGCGATGACAACGTCGGTGGGCTGGCTCATCCGTTCTCCTGTGCTGATTGCGGCCTCGTCGGCCAGCGCAAGCTCGTGGAGTCGCTGTGACGCAGAGCCGCAGGGGCTGGGCGCCCTCGCTGGGGTGCGGGCAGCGGACCTCAGCCCGGGCACCGTACACGAATCAAAAGGCCGACGTCAAACGTAGCCTAAGGCTTCGACACGCCGGCGCTCGTCCGCCCAGCGGGGCTCGACCTTGACCCAGAGTTCAAGGTGCACCTGGCGTTCGACAAGGCGCTCGATCTCCTGCCGCGCTTGGCTGCCGATACTGCGGATCCGCTCGCCTCCGGTGCCGATCACGATGCTCTTCTGCGACCTGCGTCTGACAAGCAGGTTCGCGCGTATGCGAACGAGATCGGAGCGGGTTGTCTCGTCGTACTCGTCCACTTCGACGGCGATCGCATAGGGGAGCTCCTCCCGTAGCTGTTGAAAGACGGCCTCCCGTACGAGTTCGCCGGCCAGGAAGCGAAGGGGTCGGTCGGTGAGCTCGTCGCGCCCTCGGAGCGGGGGACCTGGCGGCAAAAGGGCCGAAAGAGCGTCCAAGAGGGGGCGGATTCCCGCGCCGCTTTGGGCGGAGAGGAGGAGTGCGGGGGGCCCCTCTCGAACCTCCTTCGGCGGCCAAAGTGCCCGCTTTGGCCGCGGCCGATCGCTCTTCGTCCCGACGACAAGCCACGGCTTGCCAAGCTTTGAAAGGCGCGCTGCAGCGACTTGGTGCGCAGGTTGCCAGCCCTTCGTGGAATCGATCAGAAGAAGGGCCACGTCGCAATCCTCGACGGCCGCCACGGCCGCCCGCTGCATGGAGGCGTGAAGTTCGCCCTTTCCCTCGTGCAGACCGGGCGTATCGAGGAGCAAAAGCTGCGCGCGCTCGACGGTCAGGATCCCAAGGAGTCGGCTGCGGGTGGTTTGCGGCTTTGGGGTCACGATCGCGAGCTTCTGGCCGAGGAGGCGATTGAAGAGCGTCGACTTCCCCGCATTCGGGAGACCGAGGAGCGCCACGACACCGCAGCGGTACGCGGCCCCGGCGTCGATGCGGGCGTTCTCAGCCAAGCTCGCGCTCGGCGTGGCGAAGCGCGGCCACCGCGGCTTCCCGCTCCGCCTGACGTTTGGAGCGTCCCACGCCTTCCCCAAGTGCCCGCTCCGCCACACGAACTTCGACCAGGAAGCGGCCCTCGTCGTTCTCGACGCCGCTATCCGCCACGTCATGGTAGGTAGGGACACAGCGGAAGTGTGCCTGGGCCCATTCCTGGAGCTGTGTCTTGGGATCGCGCTCCGGGGGGGCGCCCGCCTTAAGGGCGGCTTCGAAGCGCGCCCGCACAAGGGCGCCGACGGGTGCCGTGCCGGCATCCAGATAGATCGCACCCACGAGGGCCTCGAAAAGGTCGGAGAGGATGGAGTCTTTCTCGGCTCCTTCCGTGCGCTGCTCACTGCGACCAAGACGCACGTGCTTGCCGAGGCACAGCTCGCGCGCGAGACCCGCCAACGCACGCATATTCACGAGCGCGTGGCGCGCCCGTGTGAGCTCGCCCTCTGTCCAGTCCGGATGGGACTCGTAGAGGAGATGGGCGACGACGAGACCGAGGACCGCGTCCCCCAAAAACTCGAGCCGCTCGTTGCTCTCCCGCAGGCCCGTCTCGTTCGCGAACGAGGGGTGGGTGAGCGCACGCCGGAGCAGCGTCTCGTCCTTAAAGTGGTGACCGAGCGCCGCCTCGAGCTCGGTCCGAAAGGCTTCCTCTGCCGGCGCGGTCACTGCTCGGAGCTCGCGATCCACCCTCCGCCCAGGACGACGTCACCTTGATAGAAGACCGCGGCCTGTCCCGGTGCGACGGCGCGTACCGGTTGGTCGAAATGCACTGCGGCGCAGCTCGCGTCTGTGCGCTTAAGTTCCGCGGCGGCTCCCTCGTGGCGGTAGCGAACCCGAACTGTGACACGGATGGGGTCGTCGGGGGGTGCGCCCGCCACCCAGGTTACACCTTTCAGCGTCGCCGTACGCGCCAGGAGGTCTGCGGTCTCACCTACGACGACGCGCTTCGCAGCCGCGTCGAGACCGACCACGAACAGGCGCTCTGCGGCGGAAATGCCGAGACCACGGCGCTGCCCCACCGTGAAGCGGTGCACACCCCGATGCCGGCCGAGGACGCGTCCCGAGGTGTCTACGATATCGCCCGTGCGGGCCGACGCTTCCGGCCGTAGCTTCTCCACCACACTCGCATAGTCGCCATCGGGCACAAAACAAATTTCCTGGCTCTCTGGCTTTTCAGCGGTGGCGAGGCCGAGGCGACGGGCATGCGCGCGAACCTCGTCCTTGCGCATGGCTCCAAGCGGGAAAAGGGCCTTTGCAAGCTGGCCTTGGTCGAGATCGAAGAGGAAGTAGGACTGATCCTTGGCAGGATCGACCGCCGCACGCAGGCGGTGCCGCCCGCTCGACGGATCCTGCTCGACGCGGGCGTAGTGGCCTGTTGCCACGGCGGAGGCGCCAAGTGCGCGCGCGCGATCAAGCAGATGGCGGAACTTAAAGCGCTGGTTGCACGCCACGCAGGGGATCGGCGTCCGTCCGGCGAGGTATTCGTCGGCGAAGGCTTCCATCACCTCGCTGCGGAATTGGCGGGTGTAGTTCGCCACGTAGAACCGAATCCCGAGTTTCTCCGCCACCCGCCGCGCATCGTCCGCGTCGTCCAGGGAGCAGCAGCGCGAGGCGTCGCCGGCCAGGTGCATGGTCACGCCGACCACCTCGCACCCCCGTTCCACGAGGAGCGCGGCGGCAACGGAAGAGTCGACACCTCCCGACATCGCGACCACGACCCGCTCGCCGGGTAGGGCGAGCTTCGCCGTCGCGCTCACGGCGCTCCCACCTCGCGCACACGCGCAACGAGGTCCGGGAGAAGCCCGAGCACGTGATCGATCTGTGCCTCGTCGACGCCGTGCCCGACACTGAAGCGCAGCGAGGAACGCGCCTCCTCGGCGCTGAGGCCCATCGCGAGGAGGACGTGGGATGCAACGCTCGAGCCCGAATGACAGGCGGCACCCGCCGAGACGCTGACACCCTCGAGATCGAGCGCTTCCAGGAGCACCTCACCCTCTGCACCTTCGAAACAGACGTTCAGGGTGTTGGGGAGGACGTCGGATGCGGACGCATTGCGGCGCACCGCGCCCACCTTGGCCCGAAGGCCCTGCCACAGCCGGTCGCGCAGCTCGGCCGTGCGCCAGGCGCGCTCCGGGAGCTCTCGCTCCGCCAGTTCGCAGGCAACGCCGAGACCCACGATCCCGACCACGTTCTCCGTACCACCGCGCCGACGTCGTTCCTGAGGCCCGCCGCGCAGCCAAGCTTCGAGGTCGAGCCCGCGGCGCACGAAAAGGAAGCCCGCGCCCTTGGGACCGTTTAGCTTGTGGGCACTCCCCGAGAGAAGATCCGCGGGAAGCGTATCGACGCGCACGGGAATCTTCCCAACCGCTTGGGTTGCGTCCACGTGGAGCAGCGCACCGCGCGCCTTCACAGCCTCTGCGATCTCCGAGAGGGGCTGGAGGACCCCGGTTTCGTTGTTCGCCCAAAGGACCGAGACCAGCGTCGCCTCCGATTCCACAGCCGAGGCCACGGCTCTCGGGTCAAGCCGTCCAGAGGCGTCGACGGGAAGGCGCGTCACTTTGACGCCCGCGCGTTCCAGCGACTCCGCAGGTTCAAGGACCGATGGATGCTCGGCGCGCGAGGTCACGAGCCGGCTCCGCGCGCGGCCCGCGCCGAGCGCGCCCTGGAGTGCCAGGTTATTGGACTCGGTCGCGCCCGAGGTGAAGACGATCTCCGCCGGGTCGGCCCCGAGCAAAGACGCCACTCGGGCGCGTGCGCGCTCGAGCTCTGCACGGGCGGCTGCACCCTCGAAGTGCGTACTGGAAGGGTTGCCGAAGCTGCGAAAGGCGCGCGTGCAAGCCTCCACCACCTCCTCGCGCAAGGGGGTCGTCGCGTTGTGGTCGAGGTAGATGCGCCTTGCCATGGGGTGCCTGGGCCACCCTAGTCCCGGGGCATGGGCATCGCAACCAGAGGCTGCGAGCGCGTACGGGAGAAGAAGCCGGCGGGCAGATTGCTCCGGGTCCGCGGTCCCGTCCGCGGACCCGGAGCAATCGAGGGCCTA
>DATFYN010000545.1:0-4787 GCA_035315025.1 Myxococcota bacterium | reverse complement strand
CCCCTCCTGCCTCTTCAACTCCAGCCTCGATGGGAACGCGCGACGAGCCATCGACATCCACGAGGGCGAGGAGATCGACGCGCCTGCCCTGAAGGCGCTCATCCGCGCGGCCGTGGCGCTGAACGTTTCAGGCAGGAAGGCTGCGCCCCCAAAGCGCGGAGGACGCTGATTTCTTGATCGCGGAGCGGCCTTCTCGCGCGCCCGGAGCTCACCCGGGCTCTCGCCGGTGACTGTCGCGGAACGTGCGCCCGAACGTACCCAGGCTGTTCCAGCCCGTCTGGAAGGCGATCTCCGTGATGGCCAGGTCGGTGTCGCGGAGCAGCGCCGTGCCTACCTCCCTACCCAATCCCTACCCAAGAAGCGCCACGAATTCCTCGACCTCAAGACCCACGGTGCGGATGATGCTGCGGAGCGTGCCGCGATCGAGCGTGTCGTGCATGGGAACGGTCACCGGAGTACGCCCCTCGCAGGCCAGACGCACATGGCTCCCCTTCATCAGGCCCGCGAACCCGTACTGGTTCGAATTTTGTCGCCCGGAAGGGGCGTGGCGGGCGACTTTCGAGATCAGGCCAACCTTGGCCAGGCGGTTAAGGCGCCGCTGCACCGTGCGAGATGTGACACCGATGTTCGCTGCGATGCGATCGCGCCCCGGAAACGGTGGGCGGTCAGGGCTCCACCAGCAGACGGCCAGTTGCAGGAGGATAGCCAGGTCGAGCGCGTCCAGGCCGAGCTTGCGCTGGTTCTGGATGATGGTGTCAGGGATCGCGGTCCATCCCGCATCAGCGAGGGGCTTACCCCACTTCGCCGCTATCAACTTTGGCGGGCTTGTCCCTGCCGGTTTCGAATCCTTGGCCTGCACGTCGCGCCTCCTTGATGTGAAGGCGCGAGTGTCCGCGTAGGGCGGCCACGAAGCAACAGGCCAAGGGAGACGGACGTGTCTCCCTCGTGGTTATCTGGGTTCTTAGTGTGTGATGTGGGTATTTATCTTCAACGGGTTCTGTTTCGGGAGGCCGCAGCGTCTCCCCCGGTCCAGGTCGCTGGCGACTCCCTGGGGAGTACCACTGGACTCCCTACCCTACCGCTACTTCGGTGACTTCAAACTCGTGCGGAGCCTCCCAGCCCTCAGCCTCCCGGCTTTCGAGGCACAGCTCGATGGCCTCGCGGATGTTCACCAGCGCCTCCTCGCGCGTTCGGCCCTGGGAGATGCAGCCCGGGAGGATCGGGCACTCGGCCACGACCCATCCGTCCTCACCGGGTCTAAGCACAACGGGGTACTGCGCCATACAGCCGATTTTAGCGGCAATGCCGAGCGTTAGCTGAACCAACGATCCTACGCGTTCCTTGGCCCTTCGTTGGGCCTGTCGTGCGCGGCCCTGTCGCCGCCACGTCGGCTCCCCGAGTGGTTGGGAGGTGCGCGGGGGGGATGTTCGTGAGTGTGCCACGGCGGGCTGGCACGCCCACCTTTCTTTTCTTACAGCTTCGAACCTGGTGATCGACAGCCGTGATAGGCTGTCGCTGCCGTTGCCCGAAAAATGACGGCAAGAGCAGATGCGAAGTCTCGGAAAGGGTTTAGGGCACGGGTACTTCAGGGTCTGGCGGTCGCAAGGCCGTGCTGGTTCGAGTCCAGTCCCGGGCACCACAACCTAACCTGCTTCCACAACAGCATTTTTCGCCTCCTCTCAAGATCGGGCAATGGGACTCCGTGATTGCAGGATCGAGAACTCCGGCGCGTGCTAAAGGACGCCCGCCTGCTCGGCGGGCGCGTCTACCGCCAAAAGGCCAATCACCGCTGGGCAGTAGACCTCCATGTCCATGGTGAGCGCATTCGGCGCGTCGTGGGGAGCAAGGCGGAGGCCGAGGCTGTCCTGCGCGACCTGCGCGAATCCAAGCTCCGCCCCGGTCAGCCAGTGCTCCTTACGGACATTCTCCACGCCTACATGGCCACGCTGCGAATCCGGGGGAAGGCGCGATCAAGTTTCGATGCCGAGCGACACGTCGAGCACCTGCGCCGGCTGATCGCAGGGGCGGGCGTTGCCGATGCGGCACGGCTCTCTGCGGCGGACATCGATGCTTTTGTGCAAGAACGCCTGGCTGAGGGCGTTTCCCGCCCAACTGTAAACGGGTCGCTGAGAATCTTACGCGCAGCACTGAACAATGGCGTCGCGTCCGGCCAGCTTGATCGGGTCCCGGTGCGAATCCGCCTCCTGCGAGAGACCAAGAGGCTCCCGACCGCGCTTTCGGCCGATGAGGTCGAGCGGCTTGTCGCTCTCGCCCCTTCACCGTACGACCTGATCCTGCTTCTAGCGGCCAAGGCTGGTTTGAGACACCAAGAGATCCTGCACCTTAAAGTCGGCGATGTGGACTTCCCAAATCGGAGTGTTCGCGTTAGTGCCAAGCCCGAGGTCAACTGGAGCCCGAAGTCCCATGCCGAGCGCGACGTGCCCCTGGCTCGGAGCGTGGCTGACCGCCTTCAAGCCGCGGTTGCTGGAAGACGAGCTGGCGAGTGGATCTTCCCGGGCGCAGAGCGAGAGCGCCCGCTTGTGGCTGCCCATGAGCCGATCAGAGAGATTTTCAAGCGCGCGGCACTTTACCACCCGACTCTGCGCCCCGGGCTTCATCTCCTGCGTCGGACGTTTGCCACTGAGCTGCTCGGTAGGGGTGTGGACGTGGAGACCGTCCGCCAGCTCGGCGGATGGTCCGATCTCAGCGTCGTCATGCGGTACGTGACGAGTTCCGATGCCCGCAAGAGGCGCGCGATCGAGGCCCTCGACTTGTGAGGTCGCCACCGCTGATCACGACCGTCCAGGCTACGCGCACACGACGGAGGACCGGATGCGGAGGGTGGCTCAGTCGCCGCCGTGGTAGTTCGGGACCAGAATCCGAGGGACCGCGGCCCGTCCTTGGGGAATCGCGCACCGAATGTCCGGGCTGAGCCGAATGATCCCGAACAACCGCCGTACGAAACGCCGCCCATCGACCCCTGATCACTATCGGGGCCAAGGGACGCGCGTCCCTCGGCCATTCCGCATGTGGCGTACTGGTTACTGCTAGTCCGCCGCGGAGCCGTTGGCAGCCTCCAGTTTCTTCACGTCCTCCGGTGTCAGCTTCGGCGTATCGACCGCGATGGTCACCTTGTTGATCTTGCCAGTGAACTTGAACGGCACCTTATAGTCGCGGTCATCCACCGGTGAGGCGCCGCTGCTGCCGATGTCGAACGTCTGGTCGAGCGGGAACACCAGGGGAAGGCTACGCTCTAACTTCTCGGTCGACACTACCTTGCCGTCCACCTTCAGCGTCCCGGTGCCGCCGCGGCCGACACCGCTCAAATTGTTGTACGCGAGCGTCGCCTCGCCGAGCCCGTCGTACTTGAAGGCGTACTCGATCGTATGCTTGCCGGGGGCCAGCGCGTCCGCGCCCTCCCAGCGTGTGCGCTTGAGGTCGAGCAGGTTGTACGTGAACACCGGCTTGCCCTTCAGCAGGTAGAGCGCGTACCCGGTAAATCGCCCCCCCTCGCCGACGATCACGCCTTCCGCCCCGCCCTGCGGCACGTCGATATCGGCCGTGATGATGTAAGAGGTGTTGAGCAGGGTCGGCTGGTTGCCGTTCGGAATACTCACAGCCGAACCCGAATAATTGAAGACCGTTCGGCCCGCTGCTGCGCTGGGACGCGGCGTGACGAACCGCGGTGCCGCCGAGGCATCCAGCGGCAGTACCTGATACTTGGCGAATTCGCCGAACATCAGGTCCCTCATTTCCTGCACCCTGCGCGGATTGGCCGCGGCGACATCGGTGTACTGCGTCCAGTCCTTGCTCAGCTCGTACAGCTCGAACTTGAAGGCGCTGGCGGGATCGAGGACCGCCTTCGTCTCCAGTTGCCAGGGCGCGCGGATCGGAACCGCGCTCAGCATCCAGCCGTCGTTGTACAGCCCCTGTACGCCCAGCATCTCGAAATACTGGGTGTGGTGGCGCGACGGTGCGTCAGCGTTGGCCTTGTCGAACGTGTAGGCCATGCTCACGCCTTCGATCGGCTTTTGCGCGACACCGTCGACCATGACGGGCGCCGGAATGCCGGTCAATTCGAGCAGCGTCGGCACGATGTCGATCACATGGTGAAACTGCCAGCGTATGCCGCCCTTGTCCTTGATCTTCGCCGGCCAAGAGATCGCCATGCCCTGTTTCGTGCCGCCGAAAAAGGACGGGATCTGCTTCGTCCACTTGTACGGCGTGTCCATCGCCCATGCCCACCCGACCGCATAGTGGGGGTAGGTCTGGGCGGTACCCCAGACGTCGTACCACGGCATCTCCTGTTCGGCCGTCATCTCGACGCCGTTGAACGGAATGACTTCGTTAAACGTGCCGGTGACTGAGCCTTCGGCCGAAGCTCCATTGTCGCCGCTCATGTAGATGATGATCGTGTTGTCGAGCTTACCCATGTCCTCCACGGCCTGGATGACGCGGCCGATCTCGTGGTCGGTATAGGCGAGATACGCGCCATACACGTCGGCCTGCCGGATGAAGAGCTTCTTCTCGACATCCGTGAGCTGGTCCCACTCCTTCAGAATGTCCTTAGGCCATGGTGTCAGCTTGGCATCCTGCGGGATCACGCCGAGCCGCTTCTGGTTGGCGAAGATCTGATCGCGGACGGTGTTCCAGCCCTTGTCGAACAGATGCATGTCACTGATTTTTTTTATCCACTCCGGCGTCGGATGGTGCGGCGAGTGCGTGCCGCCCGGCGCATAGTACAACAGGAACGGCATATCCGGATTAATGTCGTTGAGCTCATTCAT
>DATFYN010000544.1:0-16075 GCA_035315025.1 Myxococcota bacterium | reverse complement strand
GCAGCTGCGTGATGAGCCCGTCGGGACCGCACTCGCCGATGTAGTGCAGGCCGACGTCGAATTCGTACTCCCCGCCACGGACATTCCGCCGGAAGGCCTGTGAGCTGCCGCCTGCGACGTAGTGCGCCTCGAGCACCAACGTGCGCTTCCCGGTCGCGCACAGGTAGGCGGCACAGGTGAGCCCGCCTATTCCGGATCCGATCACAATCGCGTCCCAGCGCTCCCGTTCCGCCATGCCCCAACCTCCGGCCCCGTCGCGCGCTCGGAGTGCACGAGTCGCCGCGAAATGGTGTTGCATCACCTATGCCATTAAGCGAAAGCACCCGCACGCTCGGGAATGTAGCGGCGGCGCTTACAGAGCGGGGCGCCCGTCCCCAGTGCTGGGGCGGTCGGCCACAGACGCGAGGCGCGAAAGGCCCTCGAAACAAGCAGCGAGGTCCAGCGCCTGCAGCGTCATGTCGTCATAAGTGCGAAAGTAGTAGACCTTGTTGCTGTGGTCACGAAACACTACCCACTGGGTGATGTCACTTTCGTCGGAATTGGCATCGCGAGCGAGATCCGCCGGCAGATCAACGCGGTTCATTAGCTTCTGCGCCAATATCAACGCCCCGGTCGCGTCCTTCGGTTTGACCGCGGAACTGACGCCAAAGACCGTTTGAATCATCCTTGATGGCGGCGTCGGGTCGCCCGGCATGCTGAACAGACCCGATCCCTGGCCATTGGCGGCGTAGGAAACCCCGCCTACCTTTACTGGTTGCGAATTTGTGGGCGAGAGGCTGACGTAGTTGCGCAGATTGGTCATCTGCCAGTCGTAAGGCGGCGAGTTGGTCATCACGCCCACGTTGTCGTCATAGGTATTGAGCTTTCCGCCCACCCATTCCAGAATTAAACTTTTGCCTTCCGCGTCATGAATCACATAGTGCAGCGGCACGACGCTGTTGCCGAACACCGCAACTTGTTCACCCCAAACCCGAATATTGGCAAGCGCTGCCTTGACCTACTGTAAGCGATGGTGCTGAACTGCGACAAGATCCACGCGCCGATCTGGAGATTCGATACCGCCTTGCCATTGTCGGCCGGGGTAACGGTCTCATAGGCGGCGAAGCCGGGGAGTAGAGCGCGCCGAACCCGAGACCCGCTTCGTTTAGGCCGTTTGCGGGCATGTCGATCTTGAAGCCGTCCATGTAGACATACCCATACTTGCCCGTCCAAGTGAGCCGCTTGGTTCCTCCCGGGGCCGCTGACTCGAGCCGAACCCCGCGCGGACGCACGACGAGTCTCGACTCCAGCGGGGGTCCGAATTCCATGCTGCGCGCGGTGACTACCGAGCCATCTTCCGCAACGACTCGGGCGTCGGTGCACGCAAACGCGGGTTGAATGGAGGCGGTGCCCTACATTAGCATCGCGACGGCGCCGCAAATGGTTTCGTTTAGCGCGTTTCGCTTCATGGGTAATTCCCTTGCTAAGTGAAGAGGTTGGTGCAGTCCATACTGCACGACTTCCACGGCCTTGCGGATCGCGGCTACCTGGAGCCGCCCCAGTTCCACAACAGTGTCGACCGCGGGTCGACTCTGCGTCGACCGTCCCACCGCGTAGACGCTTCTTCACAACGCTCGAATGCAAGCTGCTCGATCGGCAGTCCTTCCAGACGCAGGCCGAGGCACGGAGGGCCGTCTTCGAGTGGATCGAGGGGTATACGCCGCGGCCGCGCAGCGCACCCCTAAGTGCGACAGCAGCTCGAAGATGTCTTGCGTCGCGCTCGCGCCGACGAAGCCCTCGGAACCGTCACGATTCCGAAGGCTTGAAGTGGTAGCGGGGGGCCGATTTAACACGGTCGGTCAGCATGCCTTCGACTTCCCGGTGGCCGCGTGAGCGTGCCCTGTGCGCCACAGCGGTAGGCGAACACCGAGAGATCCACAGCGAACCGCAAGTCTCGGCTCGACTGAATATGGGCCGACCCGATCACCGCGTGAACGCCAGGCCAACAGCGGGTAGCGCCGCTCGGGCACAGGCGAATCTGCTAGGAGACCGACCCAAGACTCGGAAGGCACTCACGGATTGCCGCGTTTGGTCGCGCGATCCCGGGTTCGCGAAAAAAAATGAGGGCATCCGTGAGCTCCGATCTGAGTCTTGAGTCACTCTCCTAGCCTCCGACTCGCCGTCGCGATCAGCCAGGACGCCAGGCTCGTGCACGGCGGCTGGGGCTACGCCGAGGACAAGGCGATCGGCTGCTACACCGTGGATGCCCTGGTGCTGCCGATCTTCGTTGAGCTCAACGTCGTGGCAAGGAATCTGCTCGCGGAGTAGTGCGGCCCGGCACCGCGCCTACGACGCCGGAGGTTGCGATGGAGATCTACCGTCAGATCCTCGAGAGTGCTCCCGACGCGGTCTTAGTCATCGACGAGCAGGGGCGCATCAGCTGGGTGATCGGCCAGACCGAGAAGGTCTTCGGCTACGCCCGCGACGAGCTCCTCCAGCAGGCCGTCGAGATCCTGATCCCGCAGCGTTTCGCGACGCGACACGTTGAACATCGCGCGTGCTACCGCGCGGCCCCATACGTGCGGCCAATGGGCAGCGGGCTAGCGATCCTCGGCCGGCGCAAGGACGGCAGCGAATTCCCTGCGGACCTCATGCTCAGCTCCTTCGAGACTGAGCAGGGCGGCTTCGTGATCGCCATAGCGCGCGACGTGAGCGAGCGGCGAAGCGCGGAGGAGCGACTCCAGGAGCTCCAGGAGCGCCTGCGCATGGCGGTCGAAGGAGCCGAGCTCGGCTACTGGAGCTACGACATGGCTACGGAGTCGCTGTCGATCGACCCGTCGTTCGCCGCCCTGCTCAGCGCGAAGCCGGCTGAGATCCAGAGTGGCGAGGACGTCTTCCAGCGCGTCCACCCCGACGATCGCGATCGGATCGAGCGCGCAGTCGACGCTGCGCTGTCAGGGCGCGATTCCTTCGAGCGCGAGTTCCGCGTGGTCGATCGCGATGGCTCCGTGCGCTGGCTGGCGGGAATTGGCCGCCTCGTCCGCGATGCCCGGGGCGAGCCCGCTCGATTCGCAGGTGTGAGCTTCGACATCAGCGGGCGCAAGCGCGCCGAGGAGACCATGCGCGAGACCGATGAGCGCATGCGGGAGCTCGTCGAGCATGCGTCCGACGGCATCCTCATTGCGGATCTGGACGGCCGCTTCACCGACGTGAACAGCGCGGGTTGGCAGATGTTCGGCTACTCCCGCGAAGAGATCGTGGGCAGGAACATCACCGACTTCATCCCGCCCGAGGAGGTCGAGCGGCTCTGGAAGACGCGGGACGAGCTCGTGGCGGGCGGTATCCAGTTGGCGGAGTGGACCGTGCGCCGCAAGGACGGCACGCATGTCCCCGTCGAAGTGAGCGCCAAGATCCTACGCGGCGGCCGCTGGCAGGCGATCGTCCGCGACATCACCGACCGCAAGGAGGGTACTCGCGAGCAGCAGGCCCTCGTCGGGCGGTTGCAGAAGGCACTCCAGGAGATCAAGGCCCTGAGCGGCCTACTGCCGATCTGCATGCACTGCAAGAGAATTCGCGACGATCGCGGCGACTGGCAGCAGCTCGAGGCCTATCTCCGGAACCGCACGGACGCGGAGTTCAGCCATGGCATCTGTCCACGCTGCTACGACGCGCACCACGGTGGCTTGGAATGATGATCCCGGAGCCGGGTGGGAGACGAGCGACGACTTCGCGATCGAGGGAAGCTTGACAGACAGGCAAAATGGCGCATGCAAACGAGGATGGGCGCGACACTGGCCGGGCTGAGCGCGGGCTCGCGACGGGAGGCGTGGCTTACGGCTTCAATGTCGATGCAGGCAAGAGGGTCGTGATCGTAAGGCCGTGCGCCTGGTTGATGGGACGAAAGTCCGGCTCCACGCTGTCATCGACAACTTCAGCCGTAGGATCTTGGCTTGGCGTGTAGCCGAACGTTTCGAGATTTCCAACGCGGTCGCGATCCTGGACGAAGCGGTTTGCAACCCCGTCAGCCGGGAGGACCGCCCGACGGTGATGGCCGACGGCGGCATAGAGAATTTCAACGGCGAGGTGGATGCGCTCGTGGGTGACGGACTGCTCAGCCGTGTCCGCGCTCTCGTGGACGTGCGATTCTCGAACGCGATGATCGAGAGCTGGTGGAGCAAGCTCAAGCACCACTTGCACCGGCTCGAGACGGCCGCGGCAGTTCGCCGTCACGTTGCGTTCTATGTCGCGGAGTACAACGCGACGATTCCTCATGCGGCATTCTCCGGGCAGACGCCGGACGAGATCTATTTCGGCAGGGGAGAGGCGATTCCGGCGAAGCTGGAAGCGGGAAGGGATGCGGCGCGCGAGGCGATTGAAGGTCAACCGGGCAGTCTGGTGCGGGCGATGCCGAGGTCTCTCCGGGAGCGTGGAGGGCGAGGCCGCCTGACGCGGCTTGAGTTCGCCGGTCGCAAGGCCTGGCCGGTCAGTGGCCCATTCGGTATTCGACATCAACGCGAAACGGGCGAACGCCACCCGGTCGGTCGCTCGCTGCGTTTGGAAGCCGAGCTGCCGTCGGAGAGCTGCCGGCTCCCGGTGCGGCTTCGGCTGCCATGTCGAGTACTCGCACAGAAAGTGCCTGACGACGATGAAAATCTGCTGGGTCGATTGCCGCGGCATGAGCCGTACAGCTACCACCGCAGAGTTTGGTCAAGCTACTGCTCGATGAGCCGCTTGCTCAGGATCGGCGGTTCCCACTTGCGACTCTGCGAATCGTCGGAAGCATCGCCTTTGCGACCTCGGTTGCCACAAGACGCGCGCCATGGTCGTTGAAATGAACGTCGTCATAGAAATTGTCCAACGACCGCGGCACGAGTGGAACAAGGTCTAAGCAGCGTAGATCGTGCCGCGAGCAAGTATTGAGGAGTCTTTCATTCAGCCTCTCGAGAAGCTTGGCGGCCGCCGAGGCTCGCAACTTTGCCAGCTGGTCGTTATGTGAGTATTGGAGAAACCAGAATACACTCTCTTCCTCTGGGGTGTTGACATCCTTCCAAAGTGCTGGCTGATCAACGAAGAGTATTTCTATGCCGTTCGCGCGCGCGATCGCACCGATCGAAACGATCTCTCTTTCGTAGTCAAGTAAGGCCTCCGGCTTGAAATCAGGTACGTCTTCAAGAACTGGAACGTCGTGGAGCAATCGAACCCTGGGCTGAAAGTAGGGTTCGTCGGATCGCGTCTCTCCGATGATCCTCAGATAAGCGTCCCGAATATGCCTGCCAATTTGCGTTCTGGTGCCGAGCCACCGACCAACAAGGCGTGGCGTCAGCTCTGGGCTCGCTATGAACATCGTATCGAGCATCATGTTCTCATAATCAGCACGGGCGCGTGCAAGATCGTTGGCGCCAATCATGACGACTACCAAATCGACATCCAGTCCGACCACATGGTGTGCGAGGTTAGAAAGATGGGTCCAGGTAGCCTGTGCCGAAATACCGAGGTTCAGGACGGTAAAATCTAAAGTCGGCTCCGCCTGCCGTAGAACGCTCTCAAGAACCGCAGGCCACCTATTCTCCGGACGAAGTGCGATGCATTCCACCGTTGATCCACCGAGCACCGCGATTCGAAACTCGTGCCGACGAGTGCGCCGCTGCTTCTCCTCGGGATAAAAGAAGCCCCACCGGTTGATGACATCCGGCCGGTCATTCGGAGCCACGCCATGAAGCTTCCCGGCTGGGAACAAGTAACTCAGCGGCGGCGTACCATATTGATTCCAAGCTGGAAGAAAACGATGTATTCGGTCACTTGGCGGCTTTAGGGGATCGGGCTCTGGCGCAAAAAGACGCAGAAGCAATTCAATCGCTACTGCCAACACAGCGATACCCAGCGCAGTTCGCCGCGGTCGAGTCAAGTTATCTCCTTCTATCGAGGACGCCTCGGTCCCAAGCCGGCAGACCCACATATAACCTGCTGAATCCCGCAGTGCGCATACACTGGTGGCGGCCTCCGTACCTTGGTCCCACTTCAGCCGGAATCAAGTCCTCCCGCGGGGTCATCTAGGCGACGAGTCGACGAGTCACCAGGGCAGGTGACCCGCGAGGCGCTCGACGACCTGCTCTACATCACTGACGGGCCAGCCTGGGGACGAAACCCAGGAGCGCCGCCGCGCCCGGCACGCGGACGGGTACCCAGCGCTCGCATTTTTGCGGCGACGCTACGAAGTGGTGAAGTGAGACGCCAGGAAACGGACGCAAGCAGTGCTTCTCGCTCAGCCAGAAGGGACCGCGCGTATTCGTCACACTCACGAAGTTTGTCAAGCGCCAAAAGATACTGATCGCTCAGTTCACCCGCCCGGCGCCACACATCCAACTCGGTCCGATCTAGATCGACGATTTCTCCGACATACGATGTCCCATTGAGATGAGCATGCGGAGGAAACGGAGTTGCATCCTCGAAATGGCCCATGCTGTCGTGACAAATATACTCGTTCTTCATCAGCGGATAGACCACCTCAGACATGAACTGGTCATTTTGTCCTGTTCGATCATATTGTCCCCACTCGTCTATCAAATCAGCAATATTCGGCAGCACGCCTCCAACAGCACCCCACATCCCACTCAGAACGCGCTTCTTGTGATAAAAGCAATCGCGCATGATGTGATAGGACTTCTTGGATTGGATCCACGCATCGACCGCTGCCTTTTCACGGGTGTTCAACCTTGAGTCAACGTCCCGAACAATGAAGCGATCCACGTTCGGGTCGGAGGCGACCCAGAATCGCCAAAAGCGTCCATAGAGAGGCCCAAGTGTTTTGCTGACTGGAATGATCTCGCATTGCATGTTTTCGAGTTCCTTTGTGTATTTCTCTGGCACTCGATCGTCCACATAGAAGCGGCATCGCCAGCCTGGATACACCTCATTGGCCAAGATCGCATTGCTGAGGGCACCTTCGCAGTACAGAGGATCGGCGCCATAGAGACTAAAGCTGATGATGTTCATCGCCTGGTATCCGTTGTGAAGGATTGTGAAAGAAAGTGGACCATTGTACAGCGTACCGCTCGGTGCCCGCGCTGGCGGGCGTGGCGGCGGGTTCGAGTAGTATGCCCGTTTTTGGCGCCCCGCGTGCGGTTGACGCCGTCGCGCCTAGGGGGGGTCTCCGCGGTCTGTCGATCGAAGACCTGGATGCGGAGGATTGGTTTCTGGATTGGACGGGGGGACAGGGCGCGAAGATGGAGCATGGACCACGCGTAGCTTCGCGAGGGTGTCGCGGGTTCGGTCGGGAAGTCTCCACGCCGGATGCGGTCGACCTGGCATCGTGGTGCTGAACCGTGTGATGGCGCAGGCACGCTGAGGACGTCGAGATCGTCGACTACCGCTGAGGGAGAGGGAGCATGCGTAGACTCAAGCCGGTGACACCCGGCGAGCTCCTGCTCGAGGAGTTCCTGAAGCCGATGGGCATCAGCCAGTACCGCCTCGCGAAGGAGATCGGTGTTCCGGCGCAGCGCATCGGCGAGATCGTGGCCGGAAGGCGGGCATCAGTGCAGATTCGGATTTGCGGCTGAGCCGCTTCCTCGGGCTGTCCAACGGCTACTGGCTGCGCGCCCAGGCCGCTTACGACACCGAGGTGGCCGAGCGCACCGTGGGCCCGAAGCTGGCGTCCATCCGGCCCTGGACGCAGACGGCTGCCGAGAAGCGTCGGGCGCCATCGCGCTCCTAGCCGGCCGCGTCTACACCGGCCGCCACAACCGTGACGCCCCGCTCGATCGTTCCGAGACGCCCCAGCCCGGCCGGGTCCAGCGCCGCCAGCGCCGCACGTGGTTCGCTTGCGGATGCTGCTGGCGGCGTAGGCGGACGAAAGCCAGGGCTTCGGGAAGAGGCGCAGTTCGCCAGCAATCGAGATGAGAGGGGTGCGAGGAGCGCGCAGACGGGCAAGGACGCGTGGTCTACCGAGGCTGATGATGGCGCGTAGCGCCGCCTGCGTGGCGTAACGGGTCGTCGGCCAGAGTATGTGTGTGGCGAGGTGGAGCAAGCGGCAAGGCCGGCCGTGTGATAGCGAACTACAAGGGCCGAGAGGCAGGCAGGGCGCATCATCACGCCGGTTGGCCTGCCGTACCAAGAACATCAATGTTCACGCGCCGATCGAGTTTTCGGAATAGACAGCGGCAGAAGCGCCCCTAAGAACCGAAGGGTCGCCAGGGAGTCCGTCCATGATCCGCGGAGGTAGCGCCGTGACATCGGAACGCGTCGCGGAAGATCGGGTGTTGATGTTGGGGCGCTTCGGGCGGCCCTCAGGGGACCCCCGTCGCTCCGAACGCAAAGCGCCCGAAACCTGTTTTGGTCCCGCACGCTTACATGGTATCGGGGGCAGGATTCGCGTCGCGGAGGAGCCGTCGAGCGAGATTGCCGTACCAGGAAGCGCGTCGAAAGAGGCATAGTCGAGCGCCGCCTCGCCGCGTTCGACCGCAAGCCATCCCTGCAGCAGTTCCACGTGCGCGAAGACATCAGGCGCGTATGCGGCGCCCAGGACGATCTCCAGTACCAGCCGGCTCATCGGAGTCGCTGGCGGAGTTCGCTCGGTCTCGGTCGCGATCCGCGCGAGAACGCCCTCGTTCATCGCGATCGCTCTTTCGAAGGCGTGGTCCGCAGACCAATCCTCGATTACGAACAGCCCGCGGGCCGAGCTCCGTGGATGCGGCTGGTTTGACGTCGACCGCGACGAGCCTTCTAGGCCTCAACAAGAGCGCCAAGAACGCTGTACCGCCGCCACGGTGGATCCCAAGCTCGAGAACATTCGCCCGCTCGAAGCGGTCCCGGAGCGCTACGTAGCGCTCAGCCATCCAGCGAGGCTTCAGGAGCACCAGGTCTGACGCGTCTTCCTTCGTCCCTGTGTCCTCTACGTCTTTGAGCTCGAACACCGTTCCATCGAGCACGCAGTGATGATCGTCGACCTAACGGAACATGAGAGCTATCCACTCCTACGCCTGAGGCATGGCTTCGATTCAATTTCCGAGCAAAGGCTGCGGTGATTCCTATCTGCCAGTGGAGGTCCTCGAGGAGCCGCATCACGCACTCGAAGCTATTGGTTCCGACGCGACCCAAAACGGCTTGAGCTCGCTTGCTGAGACCTCTGCGAGACAGCCGCGTCGTAGAGGCTCTGGTACTTGAAGATGGAATCACAAGCGATGCTGGAGCCGTTCCCAAGGAGAAGATGTAGCGTCGACTCCCGATCCAATACCTGAGTATACGTCAGCAGAGCGGCATCTGCGGCGGGAGCTTCTTCGACGTTCACGGGACGGGGGCTTCTCGGCTGCGGCTGGAGCCGAGACCGCGGGCCGCGAGCGTGCGTGAGTGCCCTCCGCGTCTCCGCGGCGGTAGCTCGCAACCGGCGCCAGCACGAGCGCGCTGCTCCAGGCCGCCACGAAGCTCCCGCGGAGTGCGAGGAAGAAGCCGAGCCCACGGTCGCTGGTCGAGAATGCGGGAATCGCGTAGACCGACGCGAACCTAGGGCAGCACGCGGCGCCAAAGCGGCGTCTCCCGCCCGGCCGAGAGCTCGTCGGCGAGCCGCAGCGTGAGGGCAAGCGCGATCGGAATCCCGAGGATCTCCACCGCCGTGCCCGCGTACACCATGACGCCGCCGACGCCGCGCGGCGCGACGAATCCGGCGCTTCCGAGGATGCAAGCGAGGAAGAGCCTTCGCGCGTGCCGCCAGCCCTTCCGTCGGGCGAGCATGATCGCGCCGCAGGCCGTACACCCGCGAGCGAAGAGATGAGGCTAAGCCCTCGCGTATCGGGGCTTCCGCCTTGCCGGGGCCGCTCCTTCCGCGCCGGGAGTTGACCGAACGTCCCTACTCTGACGTAAACTGTCCGCTTGAACGGACTTCCGCCACGCGGAGGTTGCCATGAGTCATGGCAAGATCGAGATCGTCCTCATGCGCCAGCTCGCCAGCTATCTCGCGGTACCGATCTTGATGGTCAATCGCAATCTCGATCTCCTGTTTTTCAACGAATCGGCCGAACCGATTCTCGGGCGCCGCTTCGAAGAGACCGGCGAGATCCACCGGGGCGAGTGGACCCGCCTGTTTCAGCCGGCCGACGCGAACGGGGCTTCCATTCCCCGCGAGGAGCAGCCGCTCACGCTCGCCATCGAGCGCCAGGAGCCGTCGAACAGGCGCTTCTGGGTGACAGGTCTCGACGGCGTTGCGCGTGTCATCGAGGGAGTCGCCTTTCCGCTCGAGACGCGAGAGTCAGGGCTGATCGGTGCGGCCGGCATCTTCTGGGAGGTGCGCGAGCGCGCCGAGACTCCCTCCTCTCTGATTCCAGACGGGAGCGGGCTCTCGCACTCCCATCACGACGTCGAGGTGATCCTGCTGCGCAGGCTCGCGGATCGGCTGCTGATGCCGGTCTTTGTCGAGGATGCCGAGGGCCGGCTGTTGTTCTACAACCCGGCGGCCGAGCCACTCATCGGGTGTCCGTTCGCCCAGCTGGGTCCGGTCCAGCTGCGCGACTGGGACGACGCATTCCAGGCGACCGACGAGAACGGCTCTCGGATCAAGGTGGAAGACCACCCGCTGAGCATCGCGCGCCTCCGGCAGCAGCCTTCCTACCGACGCTTCCTGTACCAGGGTCTCGATGGGGTCAAACGCCGCGTCGACGCGACCGCATTTCCGCTGGTGGGTCAGTGCAACCGGCACCTGGGAGCCGTCGGGATCTTCTGGGAGGGACGCCATGAGGATTACGCTGTGGGGGACGCGCGGTTCGCTGGCGTCTCCGGGCCCGGAGACGATGCGATACGGAGGCAACACCTCCTGCGTTGAGGTGCGCGCCGCGGATGGGACGGTGCTCGTGCTCGATGCAGGAACCGGAATTCGCCGGCTGGGTGACGCGATCGTCGACGGGATCCAGCAGGTAGACGTACTGCTGACGCACCTCCATATGGATCACATCCAGGGCTTGGGCTTCTTCGAGCCGCTGTTTCGCCCCGCCGTCGGCGTGCACATCTGGGGGCCGTCCTCGACCACGCTGGATCTCCGCGCCCGTTTGTCTCGCTATCTCTCGCCCCCACTGTTTCCCGTACGCCTGCGCGATCTCCCCCGTCAGCCGGTCTTGCAGGACGTGGTCTCTCTCAGCAGCTTCCACGTCGGCCCCTTCGCCATCCAGGCGGAGTTGGTTTGCCATCCCGGACCCACCGTGGGCTATCGCATCGAGGCCGACGGTGTGTCGCTCGCCTACCTTCCCGACCATGAGCCGGCGCTGGGACTGGAGGAGTTCCCTGGCGACCTCGACTACGTGCCCGGCCTGGGTCTCGCGGAGGGGGTGGACCTGCTCATCCACGACACGATGTTCTCAGCCGACGAGTACCTGCGGCACGTCGGCTGGGGGCACAGCTCGCTTCCCCAGGCGCTCGCCTTTGCGGACGCAGCCGGCGTCAAGCGGTTGATGACGTTCCACCACGACCCGAGCCACAGTGACGAGCAGCTTGATCGTCTGTTCGCGAAGGCAGCCTCATCGTCGCCGCGCTTCGAACTGCTGCGCGGGCTCGAAGGGACCTCCTTCGAGCTTTCCGCGTCCACAACACGCTGAGGCAGACGCCCGACCGGAGCCCCATGGAGCCGCGGTGAGCGTCAGCAGCTCCTAGTAGGCTGCGGAAGGACGCCGGCGATGCGGCGGGGGCCCAGGGGGCCCCGTGCTCAAGTGATCGGGGCCTGCGGCAAGTCAGGGCGTCTGACGCGCTCTACAAAGCTCGGGCTGCGAGGAGATGCTTGCCGGTCGGTGGCCGTGCTTGAACCGCCCCAATGGCGCACCGGGATTCGAACCCCCGATAGCCGCGCACGACGCTGCGCAGCTCCTCGGCGTTGAGGCGCTGGGAGAGATCGGTCGAGCCCACACGGTCACAGAACATCACCGTGAGCTGGCGGCGCTCGGCGTCAGAGACCAGTGTCGCCTCGGAAGCTCGAGCGGCAGCTTCGATCGGCGCGGCGGCGTCATCTCGAGCCTGCGGCGTCGTGGCCCCGATCCAGGCGAGCGCCTTGCCGTCGCGCGCGGCGACGTGCTGGATGTCCACCAACTCCTCGATCAGCTCCTCCAGTGCGGCTTCGTCGAGAGCAACTCGCGGCGCAGGGCGCCCAGCGACACGCGCCCATGCTCGCGCAAGTAGGATTTCGCCCGCGTCGCCGTGTCGAAGAAGCTCATCTCAACGCACCCGTCCTCCAGCCTCGATCCCGGTCGCAAGCGCGGTTGCCCAAAGGCCGCCAGGCGGCCGGGCGCACGTGCCGGCGGACGATATCGTCCCGTGGCAGCCCGCACGACAAGCAACGCTCCGCGCCGGCGCCGGCCTCACTACGCCCTCGTCCCGAATATGGCCGCCCCCGCCGAGGGTTGGGCGGGGGGCCAAAGGGGTCCTGCCAGCGCCGGGTACGTTTGGTCAGCCCCGTCCTCGTCGATTGTGATCACTACGACACAGCGGAGCTGGTGCCGCGTCCACCGTGCACGGCCTCGGGGTTGTCGCAGTCCGGGTCCAGAACGACGGCCGCGAAATCGTGCCGATGGGAGGGACGCTCTCCCGCGCGATCGTCGTCGCGATGGACTACGACGCACCGAGCTGCGCAAGAAAGATCAGGAAGGCGATGCCGGTGAGCGCGGTCCGCGATCCATTTGGGTGGGTCCGTGCGCCGAAAACCTCAATGTTTTCCATGGAGACCATGGCTTGCGGAAACACCGCTCCTCGCGGCAGCGTCCGACCACGCATGCATACGATCCGACGACCGCGTTCTCAACTGATTCCGGAGGGTCCCGGCGCTGCGCTCGCGCCCGCTTGGTAGTAGGCGATTCGACCGAAGAGCGTCCCGCGGTGGGAGACCTCGTGCGGCCGCGCGAGGCCCGCCTCCTCCATCATTTTTGGAATGCGATTCTCGAAGTTATCGGCGAGGGGCTCGCTCGCGTGCAGCAGGCGTGCGATCAGGCCGCGATCGCGCGCTGTCGGACCCCCGAAGTCGAGCAGGTGCAGCGAGCCGCTCGCTTTGAGGACCCGACGCACCTCGCGCAACGTCTTCTCTTTCACCGCGCGCTCGAGGTGATGGAACATGAATGAAGAGAAGACGCGATCGAACGACGCGTCGGGGTAGGGCAGTGCATCGGCGAAGCACTCATCGAAGGCGATGTCGACGCCCGCGCGTGCTGCCTTCCTGCGGGCGCGCGCGAGTCCGCGCGGATCGGGATCGAGGCCGACGACGTCGGCATCGGGATGCATCTGCTTGAGCTGCACGACCAGGCTGCCGGTTCCGCAGCCGATCTCGAGCATGCGCTGAGCCGGCTGGATCGCCGCGCGCTCGATCAACTCGCGACGGGCGGCGTCGCCGCCGAGCAGCCACTGGACGGGATCGTAGAGCGGAAGCAGCCAATCCTTGCCTGCGGCGGGGACGTAGCTGCGTGAGGTAAATTCCATAGGGTCGGGCCTCAGAGGGCGCACACTGACAAAGGTAAGCGAGGCGCGCGTCGCGCGTCAAACGCACTTCTTGCAATCATCCGGTATATGCAGCGCCCATCGTCCAGCGGGCAGCGCACGAGGGTGCGCGGCACCTGATCGATCTCGAGGCCTAGCCTGTCCTTCAACGGCCGCTGGCGCTCCGCTTCGATCGCCGCGCGCGTAGGAACCAGATTGGGGTAACGCTCGCCGGCCGCATAGACGAGCTCCGACACCCGGAGCGGACGGTGCAGCCCATCGGTGAGCTCGTCGTAGATCGATTCGATCTCGTCGCGCAGGCGCCGTTGCCGCTCGTTCCGCGCCGCGGTCGCTAGCAGGTCTGTGTCCTTCTCCCCGCGCGCCCGGTTCACAGCTCCTCGTCCTCAACCACCGGCGCGCAAGGCGGTGGGGTCCGCTCTCGGACTCTGACGGAGCGCTCGGTGGTGCACCTCGGCGTAGAGCGCGGCTCGCTCCCAAAGGAGGAATCGGAGCGCGGCGAAAAGGGCCGAGAGGGCGGGCGGCAGCATCGCCCATAGGTTGACGTAGCGTACCGAAAACATCAAAGATTATGGAGCTAACGAGGTTTCCGGAAGGCAGAAATGAATAACCCCCATGGCTGCGGTGAATCCCGATCTAAGGGTTTTGACTCGTTCCCTCGCGGCTCGCGCCCCGCCTCTGCCATCACCTTCACCGTCTCCATGGACGGCCTCCAGGAGATCCCCCCCGACCGCTTCCCCGCGCCAAGGAGCAGAAACGAAGCGGGCTCCGGAACCACAGAACGCCAGCAGGGAGACCTCCAGCTCAGCTCTGCGTTCGTCGTCTGAGCGCCGCCGTACAAGCGAGCCCGAATCCCACGAGCACCAGCGATGCCGGCTCCGGCACGGCGGTGGTATTGAGGACCACCTCGTTCAGACCGGCGAGGGATTCGTAGAGAACCTGGAAGGTGACGTTCCCGTCGTGGATGACGTTGTCGGTGAAACTCCCACTCAGGCCGGCCGAGGTCAGGATCACAAACTGCTCGTTGGTGGACGGCGTGAACCCGTTGATGAGGCTGACGTCGAGCGTGCCCTTAAGCAACGCCGTGCCGAGCACCGACAGTTGGGAGAAATCAGTGCCAGCGGTCGGTCCGCCGAGCTGGATGGAGAGAGTGGAGGCGGGGTTCTCGGTGTAATTGCCGGTGACCGTGAGGACGCCAGCCTGGCCTGGGAGACCAGGTAGGACGAGGCCGGAATTGACCAGCTTGCCCTGAATCGTACCGGAGCCATTGAGCGTTCCTCCATTGAGGGAGACCGAATGGCCAGAAGCCACCACTAGGGTGCTGGTGCCGCTGGTTAGGGTGGTGGTACCGCCGGATTGAGCGTAGTCGTTCGACCCACCCACGGTGAACGTGCTGTTCGGACCGATGGTCACAGTCCCGGAGTTGGAGAATCCCGTAGAAGCGGTGGTCAGGTTTGCGCCGTTCTGGATGGTGAAGCTGCCCGAATTGGTCCCGAGGAAGTTCCTCAGGATATCGTTGCCGCTCCCATCAGCGATCTGTGCCGAGGCGCCGCTCAGGAGGATCGTTGCCGCGTTGGTCGCAATGACCGCTCCTCCACCGGCTTGCGAGAACTGGATCGCCCCCGACAGGGCGTTGTAGGTCCCCCCGGTCAGGGTCGAGGTCCCGGCATTGTAGTTCGTGAGCGTGCCATTCATGAATAACGTGCTACCGCTGTCGGCTTGGAACGTGCCGGTGTTCGTTGTGTTGCCGCTCGGGGCGATCGACAGAGCGTTGGCCGCGTTGGCGAGGATCGTGCCGTTGTTCGTGAGGGTGAAGCCGAAGCCGCTGTTGTTGATGCCGAGCTGGCCTGCGCCTTGGATCGTGTTGCCGGCGTCGTTGATCAGGGTGTCGGTACCGGTGGCGAAGATGCGGTTGTTGAGGCTGTCGGACAGCGACAGGGTGCCGCCGCCGGCCAGCTCGACGGTGCCGCTGATGTGCAGGTCGGTGAAGCTGCCGCTCGAGCTCTGAGCGATGGTGCCCTTGTTGGTGATGGTTCCCATCAGCGTGGTGCTCGTGCCGTTCAGCAACGTGACCGTGCTGCCGTTGCTGATGGTCGGGGAGTTCGTCGTGCCATCGAGGGTCGCAGTGCCGCTGTTCTGGATCGCGCCTCCGCTTTGGGTCGCGAGCGTGCCGCCGGTGATCGTGCTGCCGTTGAAGTCCACGACGGACCCGCTGCCGGTCGCCAGGATGAGACCGGAGCCCGTGTTGTTGAAGGTCCCCCCCGTGAGGAGGAGCGTTCCGCCGGCGGTGGCCTCGAGCGTGCCGCTGTTGACCACCCCACCGGCCCTGTCGGTCGGGGCGACCTGCAACGCGGCGCTCTGGTTGGCGTTGATGGTCCCCTTGTTGTTGAGAAAGAAGGCGAAGCCGGTGTTGTTGATACCGAGCTGGCCGGCGCCTTGGATCGTGTTGCCGGCGTCGTTGATCAGGGTGTCGGTTCCGGTGGCGAAGATGCGGTTGTTGGGGCTATCGGACAGCGACAGGGTGCCGCCGCCGGCCAGCTCGACGGTGCCGCTGATGTGCAGGTCGGTGAAGCTGCCGGTCGAGTTCTGCGCGAGCGTGCCGGTGGGGTTGATGGTGGTGGTCCCCTGAAGCGTGGTGGACGAGGCG
>DATFYN010000543.1:0-15719 GCA_035315025.1 Myxococcota bacterium | reverse complement strand
CGACGTGGTACTTACACTCCCATTCGCTGTGCTGTAGCTTCCTGTAGTTCGTCACAAGACTCCCTCTCGCGATGCTTTGAGCGGCTCACGAGGGGGAGTTTCTCATTCCGGAACTGTCAAACTTCGACTGCCTCCCCGGCAAAGCCGGGGGGACTCCTGATGGGTCTAGCAGAAACACTAAATACTGTATGTAAACTTTATTATGTGTACAATAGGGGCCGAGCGATCAACGAGCAGGTGCGACCCGCCAAGGAGACCCGATCATGCGCGTTGCACTGTACGACCGCGTCAGCACCACCGACCAGCGCCCGGAGATCCAGCTCCACGCGCTCCGCGCCTACGCCGAGGGCCGCGGCCTCGAGATCGTCGGGGGGGCACGTTGACCGCGGCGTCAGCGGGGCGAAGGACTCGCGGCCAGCTTTGAATCGCCTCATGGCCGACGCCCGGCGTCGCCGGTTCGACGTCCTCGCCGTGACGAAGCTCGACCGGCTCGCGCGCAGCGTGCGGCACCTCACCACGCTCGCCGCGGAGCTGAGCTGCTTGCGAGTCCGCGTGAGATCGCGCAGCTCCTGGATCGGCGGGGGCGGGACGAAGCTGCCGCGGACCAACCCATGCGCGAGCAGATCGGCGATCCATGCGGCATCGCCAACGTCGGTCTTGCGACCCGGCACGTTGCGCACGTGCTGGGCGTTGGCGAGCACGAGCTCGAAGTTGCCCTCGAGCACGTGCCACACGGGCTTCCAATACACGCCCGTAGCTTCCATGGCCACATGCGTGCAGGCGTGCGACGCCAGCCACTCCGACAGAGCGAGCAGGCCGCTCGTCGTCGTGGCAAAGCTGCGCACCTCCGAATGCCGGGGCGCCGAAACGCAACGAACGGCTGCGACGACGACGTCCTTGTGAACGTCGAGCCCAGCGCAACGCGGGTAGAGAATCTCCATCGATCGCCTCCTCTTGGGGGTGGCGTCGGCGAGGAGCCCACCTCGTCGAAGTCTACTAGCTAGGCGTGCTCCGGGGCCTCGCGGCCCGTGGCGACAGTTCGGGGTGCTGGTAGGGCTCCGGGTCCAACTACTAAACGGGCTCTGGGCACCAAGCAGAATGCCGACCTCGGTGCCGACGCCACCGCCTATTCTATCCGCATCGTCTGCCCAGCTTCATCCGGCGGGGTCGGCGATGCCGATGCGGAACTACTAAGAACACTTCGGGCGGAACTCAACACGGGATTCCGCGGTCGGTTCGAGGCGGAGATCAGCGGCGGGGTGATCGCTGATTTCACGGGACTCGCCCGCGAGGTTTTGCGTCTTGGAAACGGAGATGACCCCGAAGAACGTCGCTGCCGTGCTGACGGCCGCCGCGTTCGAGGACATCCTCCGCCGCATGGGTGAACTCTTTGCCGGCGTATCCGGGCGGCCCAAGCTCGAAGATGTGCTGAACGCAATCAAGGACGCTGGGCTCCTTCCTGAGGCTCAAGTGCGGATCGCTCATACAGGACTCGCCTTCCGAAACGATGCGCTACACGCCGATTGGATCAAGATCGATCGGAATTCAGTTCAGCAGTATCTAGGGTTGGTAGAGGGTTGGCTTTCCGAACGTTTCAGGTAGAGGGGAAGGCCGCTGCCGCCTCCGTGGCGGCCGGGGCGGAGGCAATAGATGGGTGAGCTTGCAGGAGGAGTCTTCGCGATTTGGGCTCTCTCCCGATTTGATTCGCATCGGCCTCAAGCGCATCTCGAACCTGCAGCCGGGATTGGTGGTTCTCTTGAGTGTGGGTCTGGCGCTCGTGATCGGAATCTCGATCGCGTCGAATGGTTCCGAGTCCATAGAGCGAGAGGCGCAGCAGTACGACTACTCGACCTGGGGCTACAGTCTTCTCGTCTATAGACCCGGTGCGATCTTCTGGACCGTTTTCGAACTCTACAGGCTCTCGAGGTGCGCGCCAATCGAGACGCCGCCCGCGCGTTAGGCCCGGCGCTCCGCGAGCATCGCTTCCGCGAATGGCCCCACCTAGGCCGCGATCTCGATCTTGATCTCTGCCGGCACCCCGGGGCGCATCGTGACGAGCTGCAGGGATGGGGGGGGGGACGCGGTCGGGGCGGGGCCGTTACGCACTCAGCGACCGCATCCGCCGGGCGACGGTCGCGCACGGCGGCGTCGGACGGCGAGGCCCACGATGCCCACCGAGAGGAGTGCTACGCGCTCACGCCGCTCTGCGGCGGCTCACCGCGAGGCCCAGCACTCCCACCATCACGAGCAGGCCCGTAGTGCGCTCGGGCACGAGTGAGATCGCAATGCCACCCGGACTACTGACGCCGGAGATGAAGCTCTCGTTCACACCCGTACCGTCGAGGTTCGCGCGAGCGATCGTGGTCCCAGAAAAAAGCCGGTCGTCCAGCAAATGCACGTCCCGTCGACGGCCACCCCTTGGTGGGTGGCTGGACCTAACCGACCTCATGCCGGCGCACCGACCACACGAAGCCGTCGTACCAGAAGTGCATCAGCGAGATCACGACCGTAATCGCGACCCACGGGACGCTCGTCGTCTGCGCGCCGGCGTGCCTGTACCCGATCCCCATGGCTGCGACCAAGATCACGAAGCCGAGCAGGGCGAGCTGCAGGCCGGAGCCGATCCGCGCGAGCCCAAACGCCCGGCGGATGTTCGTCTTTTCGATCCACCACACGATCGCGAAGTACTGAAGCGCATGGAAAGTTGGCCACGAAGAAGGCGCGCACCGGAGGAAGGAAGCCCCAAGCGAGGATCGAGGCCGCGGCCGTGGAGACCAGCAGGCAGATCTTCTGCGGCGAGACTCGGTAGCCCTGCTGGCTCAGGCGCCAGTAGGAGTAGAGATAGAAGCCGATGAAGGTGAGGCCGCCCACGACCACAACCAGGGTGATCAGGGGCAAAAAGCGGAGGATGCTCGTGATGAAGGTCACCTGATCGACCCCGACCCTCTTGAAGCGGTTGAGCGCCATCAAGTGCGGAACCAGGTTGAGGCCGCCGAGGATCGGCCCGATGTAGATCACGTGGTTGAGCCAGAAGTCGAGGTCGCGGCCCTGTTCCGGCGCGTTGCCCTGCTTTGCGTCGTAGATCCGGCAGAACCCGAAGTTCTGGGCGCTGGTGTGGTAGACGTCCCAGTAGACGGCGAGCACGAGGCCGATTGTGAAGACCCACATCGAGGAGAGCATGCCGGCATAGAGCACGAGCGGGACCGCGATGAAGCGGCCACGGTGGCGCGAGAAGATCGCCGGGTTCAGGTGGCTCCGGAACACCACGGCGCAGAGGTGCGCGTAGGTCCAAACCGTCCAGACCGGGCCGCCCCAGTAGAGCATCGCAACCTGCCCATGCGGCCCCACCGGTCGCGCCACCACGAAGGCGAGGCCCAAGCCGAGGAGCGGCGAGAACATGAAGAACACCGCGTCGTACACGGGGTTCGCGATAAAGCTTCTCTGCCACCGCTCGATGGCGGTGAGGGCCAGCGTCCGGGTGGAATCGAATCCTGCGACCTCGGTAGCCACGGGGTCTAGGCTCCTGCGAAGGATCACCATTATACATTTCTCGCGGCGAAGCGTGGGCGATTTGAAGGCGCCGCGCGGCCTCATAATCGTGAGGGGATTCAAGCCATTGTCACGCGATGCATGTGTCGCGTGCCCGGGTGGATTTTGGCGAGAGACAGCTGCGCACGATTGCGCACCGGCTCAACGCAGCGGGTGTTCCCTCGCAGCGACCAAGGGATGGTCGTCGTCCGCGGTGCAGGCGATGCTGCAGAACTCGATTTATCGCGGGGACTCCTCCGCCTGGAAGTGCGCGGCCAGCTCGCCGGCGAAGCGCGCCAGCCCTTCCAGCGCCGTCTGGCGCGTCTGGCTGTCCTCCTCGTTCGCGGCCCGGGCGGACCGCGTGCGCGACGTCAAGGGCGCTCCATCACGAGGCGTCGCGGCGCGTCGACTCCCGCGAACGGCGCCAGCCGCTCTCGAGCCAGGCGAGGAAGCGGTGCACGCCGTTCACGGTGTGGATCGTCCGCACCGACGGAAAGATCTCGAAGGCGTGCTGCGCGCCGGGCAGCTCTGCGTAGGCCACGCGCTCGCGGCTCTTCTCGCGCAGCGCGCGCACGAACTCGCGCGCCTCGGCCACCGGCACCAGCGTGTCCGACTCGCCATGGATCACGAAGAAGGGCGGCGCCTCCGCGCCGACGCGCGTGATCGGCGAGGCCCGGTCGAACATCTCGGGGATCTCGTCGCGCCGGCCCTTCAGCACCCGCTCCTCGAGGAACTCGATCATACCCGTGTGTCGGTGGGTCTCGTTGCGGTTCGCGAAGTCGTAGACGCCGTAGAAGGGAACGCAGCCCTGCACGCGCGTATCGGCGTGCTCGAACCCCGGCTGGTATTCGGGATCGTTCGTTGTCAGCGCGACCAGGGCGCTCAAGTGGCCGCCCGCCGAGCCGCCCGTCACCACGACGAACGACGGATCGCCGCCGTACTCGTGCACGTGCTCGCGGATCCACGCCAGCGCGCGCTTGCAGTCGATCAGGTGGTCCGGGAAAGTGGCCGCCGGCGAGAGCCGGTAGTTCGTCGTCACGCAGACCCAGCCTGCAGACGCCATCTGGTTCATCAGCGGCAGCGCCTGCTCGTCCTTCGTGCCGATCGTCCAGCCGCCGCCGTGGATCTGGAGGAGCACCGGGCAGCCTGAGGGCCGCGCGACGTTGCGATAGACGTCCACCTCGAGATCCGTGCCGCGCTCGCGCGCGAAGGGGATGTCCTTCACGATCTCGACGTCCTCGCGCTTGATCGGGAAGGGCTTCCAGACGCGCCACCAGTCGATGCGGTGCAAGAGCTTCGCGCGGAGCGAGGGCTCGATGTGCTGGCGGTAGTCCGCGCCGAGCCCTTCGACCAGCGCGCGCTCGAGCACGCCCCCGGCCTCGTGTGCCTTGCGCTGCGCGACGAGCAGGCCCGCCCACGAGGCGAACGTGATCAGCAATCCGAAGCGTCCGGGCCAGCCGTCGAAGGCGCCGAGCATGCCGAAGACCGCCGTGGCGACGGCCTGCCAGGCGACGTGGTGGAGCGCCAGCTCCGTCGTCAGCCAGCCCGCCGCGAAGCTCACCACCGCGAAGCGCGGAGAGTTCGGGCTCGGGTGCAGCGCGTTCCAGGTGAACCACGCGCCCCACAGGCTCACGGCCAGGAAGAGCCAGGACATGGAACCTCCACCCTATTCGTCGGTGACGCAGCCTTCGGACGCCGGCCGCACGTTCTTGATGTACTTGAAGAGCGTGCCGCGGGTGACCTTGAGCGGCGGCGCGCCAGCTCCGCCGCCGGCACGTCGAGCTCGATCACGCGCTTCTTCGCGTCGATGCGGATCGCGTCTCCGTCGCGCATCAGCGCGATGGGTTCGCTGTGGTTCGCCAAAACGCATACGCCTTGAAATCCCTCAGCGTTCGGGCCTGAGACGAGAGACTACCCCGACGAGTCACGTCGCCTCTTGAAGGGCCCGTGGCTCCCGCGCCAGCAGTCGGGTAGAGGCGATCGCGCGCGCTCCCGCGGACTCCCTCGGATTTGAAGCCCAGGATCTTCCCCAGCCCTGTCTCCACGACTACCTGTCCGTTCGACATCGTTTCCTCCAAGGAGAGCGCAACCTAGGCCAAGGCGTCGGATGTCTGCGCGGCCTCCACCACCTCGGCGAACGCTTGCGCGAGGAGGCCGCGGAACGCGTCGAGATCCGACAGCGCCGTGGCGTCGGTGTCGAGCCCCACGTATAGACGATCGCGGTAGCCATAGAGCGCGATGCTCACGGGGCAGTGCGGCGCCACGGGGGCGAAGGGATAGGCCGCCTCGATCTCGGCCCCCGCGAGGTACCTCACGACCGGGACGCCCGGGACATTCGTCACGATCAGGTCTATCGCCTTCGCGCTGCCGTAGGCGAGGGCTCGATAGAGCGGACGCGGAAGAGCCGCGAGCACGCTCGCTACGAGAGGGAAGAACGCGGCGGCAGGGTGCTCCTTGCGCTCCTCGACGCGCCGGTGGATCTCGCGCAATCGCTTCTTTGTATCGCGGATGCGCAGGGGAAGTCGCACGACGATCCCCGTGGCGCGGTTGCCGACGCCCGCGGAGAGCCCCTGCGCGGCGCGCGCGCGCAGGTTGATCGGCACAAGCGTGTTCAGATCCGACACCGATCCGTGACGGTACGCGCGGTACCACGCGCCGACGGCTCCGGCCACCGCAGTCAACATGAGGTCAATCATCTGGCCGCCGAGGACGCGCTTCGCCCCGCGCAGCGGCTCGAACGGGACCTCGATTCCCGAGAGCCGACGCGCACGGCCGAAGTCGCGCAGCGGCGACTCGCTCGAGTGTCCGAGATCGGTCGCGAGCGCGCCGGCGATACGCGCCGCCCGAGCAATCGACGCCGGATCGCGCACCGCCTGCCAGAGCGCGCTGGCCACGGCCCTCGCGCGCGCAGCGTCCTGCTGCGCGCGGTCGCCGAGCGCCCGGGTGAGCGCGCCCACGAAGCCGGGCTCCAGCCACGCGCCAGGCGTCTCAGGCTTGGGCGGCGGGAGCGCCGCTCCCTTGCGCTCCGCGTCGGTCAGCGCGGCGAGGATCGCGTTCCCACCGACGCCGTCGGCTACCGCATGGTGGAGGCGGAAGAAGATCGCGGCGCCCGGGCCGCGGCGCTCGATCTCGACCATTTCCCACAACGGGCGCGTGCGATCGAAGGGACGCTCGTAGATCGGGCCTACGGTGTGAAAGAGCGCGTCGAGCTCGTCCGACGAGCCGGCGTCCTCCGCGAGGGCATAGCGACGCAGATGGAAGTCGAGATCGAAGGTCGGATCCTCCTCCCAGCGCGGGAGCGCGAGATCGAAGGGCGCGTCCCGCACCCGCTGCCGCAGGCGCGGCACGCTCTCCACCATGCGCCAGGCCGACGCGCGCAGGCGCTCCGGATCGGGCCGCCGATCGAGCAGCATCAGCATCGCCATCGTCGTGCGCTGCCGCGGCTGATCCGCGTACCAGAAGGCGAGATCGTCCGGCGAGAGCGGAGTCGAGGGAGAAGCGGTGTGGGCCATCGTCGGTTTGCTCCGTCTTCTTCACGTTACTCGAGCGTGGCCCGATCGGCGCGGAAGGTCAGACGCCGCGTTCAGCTTGCCCCACTGGCTCGAAGCCGCAAGACTCGGCGCGAGGAGCGCCACGGCGCAGTGCGACGACATCGCCTTCGACCCCTCCTGGGTCGCCGAGTTCGATCGAATCCTCGCTCCGCTCAAGCAGCTGCTCTTCGCCGTCGCACTGGGCCTCGAGCACGTGCCCCGCGAAGGTCCGGTGTTGCTCGTGGCCAACCACTCGATCTACGGCCCATCCCAATACTCGGGCTCGAGCCCTACGAGCGGACCGGCCGCGCCGTGCGCGGTCTCGGCGACCACAACTACTTCGCACTGCCGGTGTGGCGAGACCGGCTACGCCGCATTGGTGCGGTGCGCGGCACGCGCGAGAACTGCGAGCGCCTGTTCGAGGCCGGCGAGGCCGTGCTCGTCTTTCCCGGCGGCGGGCGGGAGGTCTTCAAGCGCAAGGGTGAAAAGTGCCAGCTCGTCTGGAAGGAGCGCGTCGGCTTCGCGCGGCTCGCGATCCAGTACGGTGTTCCCATCATGCTTTGCAGCCGTCGGCGTCGAGGACATGTTCCAACTCGTCCTCGGTGCGGAGGATGTGCTCGACTCGCCGGTCGGTGCGTTGCTGCGCGCGCTTGGCATCACCGAGCAGCCGTGGTTTCGTCATGGCGAGATCCTCCCGCCGCGGCGCCGGGCCGGCCGGCGCATCGAGCGGCAGGACTTCCTGGTCGGAGACGAGCTCGAACGAAGTCCGCTCCGACCGTGCGAGCTCTCACGCTCGCTTCGCGTAGTACCGCCATTTCCCGATCGGCTGCGCCAGGCGATCCGCAACCACTGCCAGGGTTTCAGCGTGGAAGCCCATGCCCGTGTGGCTGCACGCAACCTCGACGTTCTCGCGCTCCGGGCCTTCCATCTCGAGGCAGCTCTGCCAGTGCACGATGCCGTCCGTCTTGCTGAAGATCGACGTCGTCGGCACGGGAACCGGCGTGCGCAGATAGGCGCGCAGTTCGTGCGCCTTGCGAAGCGAGCGGCCGCCCGGGCGGATCGGCACGAGTCGCGCCACGTGGGTGGCCGAGATGTCGCGAAATGGTGTACCAAGCGTGATCAGGCAGCGCACGGAGTCCGGATGTGCGCGCGCCAGCTCGCGTGCGTAGATACCGCCGAGGCTCCAACCGACGAGGCTCACGGTCTGGTCATGCTTCTCGCGCGTGCGTAGCAGGAGATCGTCTAGCTTCGTGCGCAGCGTGTCGGTCGGGCCCACGTTCACGCCGAGGCCCCAGCCGCGTGCGTCGTAAGAGAGAGCGCGCAGGAAGCCCCGGAGAGGGATGGTCGATAGATCGCCGGCCAGAAGACCGGGCAACACCAGGACCGGGTGACCATCACCGCGCGGCGCCGTGTCGAGCAGCTTTCGGCGCGGGCCGACACGCGCGAGCTCGAGCGCGGCCCGGCCCTGCTCGAGAACGAAAAGGGAAAGGGGCGGCGGGCTGATCGTTTGCCAGTTCGGAGGCTGCATCTCCGAAGGGTAACCTCCATCCCTCCTCTACGCCCTCGATCGCGCGCTCGCCATCGTCCGAGAGCGGCGGCGCGGGCTCGACCCGAACACGGTGAAAGCGCGACCTGAGGAAATCGAGCGGGAATTCGATGGCCGGTTGATCCGGCCCGCCGAAAACATCAACGTTGACAAGGCGACGAGGTTTTCGGAAGCCACAGGTAGGCGAGGATCGGCTAGGCCGAGGTCGAGCGGCGGCTTCGGACGGCGAGGTCAACGATGCCCGCTGAGAGGAGTGCTACGCGCTGACGCCTGCTCTGCGGCGGGCCACCGCGAGGCCCAGCACGCCTAGCAGCACGAGCAGGTCCGTAGCGGGCTCGGGGATGAGACTCGCGACACGAAACCCGAAATTGTTGCTCTCGACCGTCGGGTCGGCGCCGCTGCCCCGGTTCGACGCGGGGAGGTAGACGGCGTCGATGAGCCAGCTCCCGCCCCGGAGGCCCCGGAGCGAGCCGATTTCGCTGCCTATGATCTGCTCGTTCCACTGAAAGACGTTTCCGCCCATGTCGTAGGCACCGTAGGGGCTCGCCGATCCGGTGTAGGCGCCCACGTTGGTCACCTTTCCAACGACGCCCGCGCAGTTTGCGGTGTTCGCCGTCGCCCCGGGCCCCGCGCACGTCGTCGGCGTATTGGTTCCTGCCGGGTAGGCGAAGTAGCTCCCGCTGATCGGGTTGTAGTACGCTGCCTTGTACCACTCATTCTCGCTGGGGAGGAAAACATTGCCGCCCGCGTTGCGCGTCACCGTCATACCGTTGCTCGGGGTCGGGGTGCCGCCCAGCAGCGTGTAGGCCCCCGTCTCCGTGCTGCCGCTCCCCTGCCCGTTGTTCAGCCAGTTCGCAAAACGCAGCGCGTCGTAGAAGGTGGTGTAGACCACGGGGTCGTTCGCGAACCCCGAGTTCACCACGTACTTCGAGCCCGAAGCGTTGCTGGAGACGAAGCTGATCCCGCCGTTGCTCGTGTCAGTTTGCATGTTCGTGTTCCAGAGACCGAGCGTGTTGCTCCCACCCGGGTCCACCGCGTTCAGGAACTCCGCGTACTGCGCGTTCGTGGTGTCGTACTTCGAGATGTAGTAGGTGTAGCCGACCGAGCCGCAGTTGGTCCCGAAGCAGTTGGTGGACGTGTCGGGCGCGTTGCCCGGGTTCCCGACCTGCACCTGGTCGATCGTGACGGCGTGCGCGGGACCCGCGAGTAACGCAGCACACACCCCTGCGAGCAACAGCTTCCGCATGGCTCACTCCTCCGAGGCAGAGCAGGCCAATGCCCCACCGTCCGAGGTGTCATTCGGGGAACAGGTCCGCCACGACGGACCCAGTGTCTTCCCCCACTACCTGGGAAGTGGCCGCCTCGCAGACGAAGTGTCAGGCGACTGGAATGTTTTCGGAATGGGAACGCTGTTCATGGCGTCATGTACCTCGCTGAACGCTATTCATCGGGCACTCGCTCGGTGACGTCGCATCTTTTACAGATACGCAGGAGGTACATAGCTGACGGGATTTGCCTCATGTTGAACCATCCTGTGTTAACGCGCCACGAAACGCCCTCGCAACCTTGCGCGCGGAGCCCGCATGGAGGGCATGTCTGATGCACTAAATCCGCTCCCCTCCCGTGGGCATCTGCGCAGATCTTTTGAGTCGCGTGAGCGACATCTCTCGGGTGGTCCCCCACGGGCCACGACCGCGGAGGCCGCACAACCAGTGGGAAAGGCTAACCTTTCGCGCGGAGGTACCCGCCGGCCGCGGGGGTGAGCCGCGCCGTTGACCGGCCCCATTCTTCTAGGCCGCGATCTCAAAGATGATCTCCGCCTCCCGGTCGGGCCACATCGTTGGCGGAGCGGGGCGACAGAGACGTAGCGGGGGGCCGCTACGACCATTGCGACGGCCGATCGAGGCGGGTGTCACGCGGGCGGCATAGGTCAAGCGCATGATGTTGAGCGCCGCCGAAAACCTCAACGTCTTCCGCTTGAACCAGGTTCTCGGAAACGACAGTCAGCGAGGAACGTGCGGTTGCAAACTCAAAAGCCCCGTCTTTTCAACAAGTACCGGTTTTGGCGAGAGACAGCGCGGTCCCGTCCCCGCCGGCGATGCCGACCCGATCGCCGTGATTGAAGAGCTGTGGCAGAAGCCCTTCGCGCGCGTGGTCGATGCGGCGCGCTTCGGCCAAGCGGTGCTCGGGAGGCGTGACGAATTGCAGCCGCCTCGTGTATTCACCTGCGCGCCCCGCACCAGCTCCCATGTCCGGCATTGGCACAAGTACGCGCGAGCGCAGCTTCCCGCGGACTTGTGCTTCCACTTCCACAAGGACACGGGAGAGCCCACGTACGAGGCGGGCAACCTCGAGGATTTCCACCGGGCACTAACGGCCTGCGCACCGGCCACGATCCGCTTCCACGCACCGCGCGGCGATTTCTCCCGCTGGATCCGCCATGTGATCCATGACGACGAGCTGAGCGCCACCGTGCGAGAGCTCGAATCAAAGGTCTCGAATGAGACGCCGGACGCGGAAGTCGACGTGGTGCGAGCTGGCCTACTATCAGCAATCGAGGAGCGCTACCTCGAATGACGGAGCGCGGTGAGACCCTTCCTGCCTGATCCTGACAATCGTGGTTAAGGAGAATCCAGCCCTACGCCGGCCCATAGACCCGGGCCCTCGTGGGCACGGAATTAGGGGATCGCTCCAGTCTCGCCTCGACTCCCGGGATCTCATCGCGACGCGGGCCATCGGAAAAGCCCCGAGCACCGGACCTGATTCGGCCTAGAAGCGCCGGTCTCGGCATGGTCGGGCCGCCGACGCGTCAGCCCCCGCCGCGTGTGTATGGTCATGCGAGGAGATTTTCCTTAACGCGGGCGGTGTGCGGCCTCCCGTCTTACTTTGACTCAGTTCCTACGGACCTTATTCCGTGGAGCCATCGAACACCCTGGTGATGGCGGGAGGAGGTTCCCGAGTGACCCGGGCGCAGAAGGCCAGCGCTGCCGAACCGCCGCGACGCCGAGAGCGTAGGTCCCCAGACCACGGTGAGCGTAGTCCAGTCGATCTTCCTCGTGATCGTCGCCGATGCCTCTTCTCCGTCGTCTTCAACTTCCTGGGAATCTGAAGCGGTGGGAGAGGAAGCGCCGCCGGTGTCCGTGATCGAGGTTCGCGACCTTCACACGCGCTTCGGCACAGCGGTGGTTCATGACGGCGTGAGCCTCGAGGTACGAGAGGGCGAGCTTTTCGCGCTCGCGGGGGCGAGTGGCTGCGGGAAGCCCACGCTGCTGCGCGAGATCATCTTGCTGCAGCAGCCCCAGTCGTGGTCGGTCCGAGTCTTCGGACGGGAAGTGATCGGGCTTGACGACGAGGAGGCGCTGCTACTGCGACACAATTGGGAGATCGCACTCGACCGAGAGGATCCGCAGAGGGTTCGGCTCGTCCTCGCGATTGAGCGCGGTGTTCCGATCAAGCAAGACACCGTTGCGATACTCGGCGTGCAGGGGCTCACCGGCATCGCTTTCCTGGATCTTGAAGGGGATCCCGGGAGTCGCCGCTCCTCGCCCGAAAGGAAGGGGAGCCGTACCGTGTGATCTCGACAGGGCCATCGCTGCTCCGTCGACTTGATGCGCGCGCGAGCGTCCCGACTCTTCCAGCTCCAATACAGACCAAACCCGCGTCGGTGCCAGCGGATGACGGACGAGGACGAGCGCTTGGTGCCATCACCGGCCAAAAGCGCGATAGCAATGATCAGAGCATCCGATCCGAGGTCCGGAATCGAACGCTTCGCCCCGTGCGTTGGCGCTTGAGTACGAGAAGCTGATGGCGAAGCGCGATCACCTCAGCGTGGAGCACAGCTCGGCGCCAAAGGAGACACCGGAGCGCGCCGAGAAGGGCCGAGAGGGCGGGCGCCAGCATCGAAACCACGTTGACCCACTCGGCGAAAAACATCAATGTTCACGCGATGATCGATTATTCGGACAGGTGCCGTCGACGACATCTCGGTGTGGAAGGTCCAGACTACCGCGAGCCGGTCCACGTTCTCGCGGGTGATCTGGGTGAGCGGCAAGAAGCGCGTGCCGCCACCGTCGCCTTCGTACGAGGGCCAGCCCGCGGTCGCGCCGTCCATCGCAGGCTGCACGCCGCGGTCGCAGCCTGCGAGCAGCAGCGCGGGCAGGAGTCCGGCGAAGCTCATCCCGGATTCGGATCAAGGCGCACGATCTTCGGCACCCCGCCCTCGATCTGCCAGGTCGGCGCGTTCGAGTTCGAGGTCCAAACGCGCCCCTGCGCGTCGAAGTCGATCTCGCGCGTATAGGTGACGCGCGTCGGCAGCGGGTACACCGTGAATCGCTCCGCGCGCGGCTCGAAGCGGATCAGCGAGTCGCTCTCGGTGCCGCAGATCCACACCGTGTCGCTGCGCCGGTCGACGTGGAGCGCGTACGGCACCTGCGGCTGGTCCGGCAGCTGCCAGCTCTTGAACTCGCGCGTCTGCGGGTCGAAGCGCGCGATGAGGCCGCCCGAGAACGAGGGGATCCACAGCCGCCCCTGCGAGTCGAAACGCAGCCGGCGCGGACCGGGGAAGGGCGTCTCGACCATCTCGATCGCGAAGCTGCCGGGGTCGATCCTGCCGATGCGGTGCTCGTTCAGCTGGCTGAACCAGACGCCGCCGTCGGGGGCGACGTCGATGCCGTAGGGGATCGGGACCGTCATGCCGCTGCCGCCGCCGGCCGCGGCGCCGCGCAGGTCGAAGTGGCGCCCCAGCCAGAGCAGCGCGGGCATCATGCGCAGCACGGCGTCCTGCGCGAGCGTGCGCGCCGGCAGGCGCAGCTCGCGGCCCTCGCCGGTGGCCGGGTCGTACATGCCGACGTGGTTCGAGGCGGCGATCGTGTACCAGATGCGCCCGCGCTGGTCGAAGCGGAGCGTGTGCGGGTAGTAGCCCGCCGACAGCGTGTGCGCGCTCCACGCCTCGCTCTTCGGGTCGAAGCGCGCTAGCTGGTTGCCGAGCGCGAGCGTGATCCAGAGCGCGCCGTCCGGCGCGACCTGCAGCGAATGCGGTCCCACGTGCGCGTTCGAGTTCGGCGGCACCGGGGGGCCGACCGCCGCGAAGACGCCGCCGAGCGGCAGGTCGCCGCGCGGCACCGGCCAGGACGCCCGCTCTGCGTCGGGCCTCGCGGGATCGAGCCGGTACAGTCTGTCCTCGTTCATGTCGACCGAGTAGATGCGCCCGTCCGGGTGCACCGTGATGTCGTGCAGCACCGAGGCGCGGCCGCCGAGCTCCCACTCATCGATGCGCGTGCGCAGCACCTCGGCGGGCGGTGGCGGTGCGAAGTCCGGCTCGTTCATGCGCGCCGTGAGCAGCGGCACGGCGTGCGTCGGCTCGTAGGCCGCGTTGAAGAGCTCGGGAATCTGCGCTCGCAGGTCGCTCGACACCATGCCGCCCATGCGGCCCATCAGCGCCAGCACCTTGTGCCACTCCTCGGGGTCGCGGACGCGGCGGGTTGCCGCGCTGCCCTGCTGGTGACAGTAGGTGCACTGGCGCACCAGCTCCTCGCGCTGCACCGGGTCCGCGACGCGATCGAGCACGAGCGCGTACCAGCGGTTGGCCGGGAGCTGGGCGGCGACGGCGGCGGGGTCGGTCTCGCGCTCGAGCACCAGGGCCAGCGAAGCGTCCGCCGCGACGTCGGACTGCCCGAGGTCGCGGAAGCCGATGCGGCGGACGCGCAGCCCGAGCGGCCCCGCGCCCTCGGGGGCGGGCAGGCGGAAGCCACCGGCCCCGTCGGAGAAGACCGTCACGGAATGCGACGGATCGCCGCGCGAGGCGCTCACCCAGGCGCCGGCCACGGGCGCTCCGGCCGCGTCCGCGATGCGCCCCTCGAGCGCCGAGGCGGGGAGCGCGAGCCCGGCGATCAGCGGCAGGAAGGCCAGTGCGCGTTCCATCTGGAGATCGTACCCTCAGCCGGCGATCCGCGGCTACAATGCGGTGTCCCGATAACGCCATCACGCGTCAAACTGCGACTCGTTCGTATCGTGGTGGAGTCCGCGGACCTCCGGGAACGCGACGACGGGCTCGAGCTGTCAACCTCGTGAAGGCCCATGCCCGCGACGCGTCGCCGGAACTCCGCTCCATAGATCCCATCGCGATCACGGATCAGGTACGTGGAACGGGTCTCCTCGGGTAGCGCCTCGACCATCTGTTGCGCGGTCCATGCGGCTGTCGGATGGGGGGTGACGTGGACGTGGAGAAGCCTGCGTCGTTCCAAGCTTCAGCACGACGAACACGTAGAGCAGCCGGAAGGTACCCGTCGGTACGACGGCGAAATCGATGGCGAGCGCTTCCCGAAGATGATTCTGCAGGAACGTTCCGCCAGCCCTGGGATGGCGGTTTCCGGTTCCTCGGCAGGTACTTGGAGACCGTTGACTGCGCAAGCGTGAAACCAAGCTTGAGGAGCTCGCCGTGGATCCGAGGCGCCTCCAGCTGGGATTTGCACGATGCATTTTCAGGATCAGGTCACGAACCTCGGCTTCGATCGTTGGCCGCCCCGGGCGTCGCGAGCGACTCTTCCACCGCCAGTACAGACGAAACCCGCGTTGTGCCAGCGGATCACGGTCTCCGGCCGGACAAGGACCAGCGCTTGGCGCCATCCCGGCCAAAAGCGCGAAAGCAATGACCAGGTCCGAAAGCCAACACGCATTCCAGCGCGCCGGCGGTTGAGGACGAGGAGTTGATGGCGAAGGGCAAGGACCTCGGCGTGGAGCGCTGCCCGGGGCCAAAGAAGACACCGGAGCGCGCCGAGAAGGGCCAAGAGGGCGGGCGGCATCGTCGATGCAGATTGATTGAGCCCGGCGAAAACATCAACATTTTCAACCTGGATCGGGTTTTCGGGAGACACAAGCGCGCGAGGTCGCCTATCCTCGGCGCCGAAGGCGGGCACAAGTTGAGCCGCGCGCCTGAGATCGCCTCGCTTCCCGACCCGCAGCTCCCGCCGGAGTCCTGGGCGAGCAGCCTCCTCACGCAAGCCGGAACCGCACTCGACGCGACGGTTCTCGGCGCAATGCGCATCGCCGTCGACGCGCTCTTGATGCCGCCACCCGAGCGTCTCGACGAGCTCCGCGCGTCCGCGTCGCCGTTGCTC
>DATFYN010000542.1:0-7227 GCA_035315025.1 Myxococcota bacterium | reverse complement strand
GCTCCCGCGTCCCCGGATCACGGTCCGAATCTGGGGCTGTAGCCATGAGCCGTTTCCACGGAGGAGCCGGATGGCAGAAATTCCCTAGTCCGGATCTGGAGAGGGCCCGGGGTGGGCAACTGCCCCGGGCTACTCGACAGTACGCGCGGCAGCGCGGGCTCTCGCGCTGGATGATTCCGGTGCCAGTGCTGACGCCGCGGCTCTCAAGCCTCTGGCTCGGCCTGGTGACGCCGCTCTACTCCCGGGTCGGCCGGAAGCTCGTCGACAGCATCTGCTACCCGACGGTGGTGCACGACACGGCGGCGCTCAACGACTTCGCGGTCCGCCCGATCGGTGCGCGCGAGGCGATCGCGCGCGCTCTAGTCAACGAGGACCGCGAGATGGCTGAGACGCGTTGGTCCGATGCCCTCTCGTCGTCCGGCGCAGCGCGCTCGTGGGGCGGCGTGCGCTTCGGTAATCGACTAGTGGATTCGCGCACGCGACGCGTCGCGGCGACGCCGGCCGCGGTGTTCGCATCGATCCGGCGCCTCGGTGGTCAGACGGGCTGGTACCACGGCGACTTCTTGTGGCGGCTGCGCGGCTGGCTCGATCTGCTGGTGGGAGGCGTCGGGCTGCGGCGCGGGCGGCGCGACCCTGATCAGCTGCGCGTGGGTGATGCGCTCGATTGCTGGCGCGTCGAAGCGATCGAGCCCGACCGCAGGCTCCGGCTCGGGGCGGAGATGCGGCTGCCGGGCCGCGCGTGGCTCGAGTTTGAAGTCGAGCCTGACGGCGACGGCGCGCGCATCCGCCAGACCGCGATCTTCGACCCCCTCGGTCTCTTGGGTCTCGCGTACTGGTATGGCATCTACCCGCTCCACAAATTTGTCTTCGCCGGCCTGCTGCGCGGCGTCGCGGAGGCCGCGCTCCGGGGAGCATCGGCGCGCCTGCGCACCTACAATCCGCGAGGCACTGCGCCACGCGGTGGTTTTGTAACTCCGGGGGATGAACCTTGAGCGCCACCTCTGGGCTTCAGGAGCTGGAGGAGCGGCCAAAGGCGAGCCGAACCGCCTCGATCGACCGATCGACCTCAGAAAAAAACTCTGAATGGTCCAGCGTTCTCAGAGGACAAAGGCCTCTGCGCTTCCAGCGGCGAGAAGCCTCCGTCGCCGTGGTCTTTGCGCGCCCAGAGCAGGATACCGGAGCTGCGCACAACGAGATGATCAAAGGGCCTCGAACTCGATAGTCGCGAAAAGTATGACGTCGGACGTCGGAACCGGCTGCGAGTCTGAGACGAGCTACGATGTTCGGGTCAAATCTGATTGTCAAATCTGATTGCGAGATGATTCTAACACATTTGTTTGTGAGGGGACTTTTGTGGGGACCCCCACGTCCTTTTGTGGCTTCACCTGACTCCTGCTGACTTTATGATCGTTGCAATTTCGCGGACTTAGCAGACACCTGCGAGCCGCCCTACGCGCCGGGCCGGACTTACACCGAGGGGGTCACAGCTTCGATCCCTGTCGCGCCCACCAAAAATCCTCAGAGAATCCAGAAGGCTCTGGATAGCTTTCCAAGCTGAGGGTCGCGAGTTCGAGCCCATTTCCCGCTCCAAAAAATTGATACCGCCGAGGGTTAAGCGGCTCCAGCCTCCCCTCGGCCGTTCAGTCATTTGGGGAGTCTAGGGGACTAGGCACCTTCGCGGCGCGCTAGAAAGACGCAACCCGTGCGAGGCTTCAGCGCCACGCGCGGTGATAGAAATTCCGCTCGTCCACGGCCTGGAAGACAAGTGCCCAGGGCCCGGGTTGACGTCGCGCAGTCCTGTATTATAATAAATATTATAATATCCGAAAAGAGAGGAGAGGGCATGCCCAACAAGCTCACGCTCAGGAAAATTGGCTCGTCCACGGGCGTCATCCTGCCCAAGGCAGAACTTGACCGCCTTCACCTCGAAGCGGGCGACGAGCTCTTTCTAATCGAGACACCGACGGGCGTCGAGCTGACCCCCTACGATCCGGAGTTTGAGGTCCAGCTCAAGAGCGCCCAGAAGGTCATGAAGAAGTACCGTAACACGCTGCGCGAGCTCGCCAGGTGACAAGAAGCGGAGTGAGAAAGCCAGTCTGGCTTCAGTTTCGTCTGGTTCTCGCGGTCCACGATCTCCTCATCGTTGAGCACGGCGGCTCCCCGGGGTTGCGCGATCAGAGTCTCCTCGAGTCCGCCCTCGCCCGCCCTGTCAACCTCCGCTCGTACGGCGATCCCGATCTTCCCGCCCTGGCTGCTTGCTATGCCGCCGGGATCATTCGCAACCACCCCTTCGTCGACGGCAACAAGCGCACTGGCTTCGCCGCTGCCGCGACATTCCTCGACCGCAATGGCCTGGAACTGAGCGCATCCGAAGCTGAGGCCACCCGTATGACTCTTGGCCTCGCGGCCGGCGCAATCACCGAGGACGAATACGCGGCGTGGCTGCGGGATAACACCAGCCGTCGCTGATGCAGCCAATCCCAGGTTACTCCCAACACCCGCCCAAGCCGCTGCATCACGACGGGCTCTGCCTAGCAGGCCATGACGGTGGTGGCAGTGACTGAGTCTCAGAACGCTGCTCAGATTCGCGAGCTTCCTTCCGACTCGCAGTTGGAGGAGCTGATGCAGAGCACGAGGAGCCGGTCAGAAGTGCGTGGGAACCGGATCGTGACGATGGGGTTTGGCCTGGTCATCGCCTGCCCAAGAGGGCTCGAGCGAGACTGTGTGTCCCGATTCGAAGAGCTGAGCTATGTAAATCAGAAGTCTTGGCGAACGACAGGCTCGCAGCTGGAGACCGATCGGGGACATGCGCCGGCTTTTTCTCCCGCGAAAATGAAACCGCGGCTCGATCTCGCGCGCGCCAAGGGTCAACCTGCCGTACCTGGGGCGCTCGCAGCGGCTTTCACGCCGTCCGGCCTGCTGCGCATCGACGCGGCCGAGGACGACGCTGTCGACGGCCTCGCCCCGACCGCCCGAGCGCGCCTGCGAGCTGCGTTCGACCGCGGCGTGGGGCACGCCATCCTGTACCTCGGGCTCGCGCATGTCGACACAAGCTTGCCCCATCGCTGGCCTTGGTGCGCGACCTAGGTCGATGCTTTGCCACACGGCTGTGCGCAGAACCCGACCTCGAGGACAAGCGCGAGCATGCCGTCCCCGCGGCGACCGAAGATGACATTGCCGCATTTCTGCGCGCCGCTCCGCCAATGCGAGGCGCTGAATACCTTGACGCCGGCGCCTTGCGCGCCTGGTGGGACGCCACCGCCCATGCGTTCGTCGACGAGATCCGGGCGTTCTCGGGCTCGGTGCAGGACTACCTGCGCGTACACGGTGCGGCCTGGAACGTGGTCGGACGGGTGTGCTTCCACCTCGCCGAGAACCGCGCCGACCCCGACCTGCCGTTCGCATTTATAGCCACCTACGCGACGCGCGTGACCAGCGGAGGCAAGGTGGCGCACGCGCCGCTTTCGCGCGCGTTAGCTCGCAGCCACACGCGCGGCAAAACCGGCTGCGCGCAAGCGGCGGAAGCCGGCGAGAACGCGGCATGCCTGACAGACCGCCGACAATGCCGAGGGGTTCTGCGTCTCTGGCGGCACGGGTTCACAAGTCTCCAAGTGCAGACTCCGCGAGAGATCGCGCATCTCACGGTCATCTGCGGTACGGGGTCACCCAACACCTCCCGTACCTTGAGCAGAGCATTCCCCGCTGAACTCGGTTCCAAGAGGTCCTGACACAAGGCCGTGTGGTGTGACTTTTGGTGGGACCCGGCTGGCTATTGGTACCTCGATTGACTCTCTCTGTCTTTCCAACCCTTGTAAATTCGCGGGGTTGGCGGGACCCGGTGCGCCGCCCCAGAACGCCAGGCCGGACTTACACCGAGGGGTCGGCGGTTCGATCCCGTCCGCGCCCACCAAAAAACCAAAGAACGGCAGAGAGTTACACGAGAGGCCGTTTTCGTCGGCGCGATGCTTCGCGCCGTTGTGTGCCTAGAGTGTGCCAACTTCCCGGCCGCCGCTCGACGGGTCTCAGTCCGCCCACGCGCCCCGAACCCCGCCGCCACGCCCGCCAGCGCGGGCACAAAGGCCCTCGGACGACTGGCCGGCTTCAGGCCGGCAGGCCAACTCCGCTCGCGCTTCAGTCGGGGCCGAGGCAGAGCGTCACGCCGCCCTTGTGTGGGTCTTTGTGGCACTGCGCTCACCTTCTCCTATCGCGCTGCTCCCACGGACACCTGCTCCTCCCAGCCCCTTCCATTCATGCAGAACACAAACACCCCGCCCTGGTCCACCCCAGCCGCCGTCACGCTCCGCGATAGACAGGTGGCCGTGTCACGAACAAACTGCGCTTCGTCGGCGCCGCTGGTGCTCATCCACACAACAGGTTCCACCTCAGTCCCGGGGTGAGCGCAGGCGAGTGCCATCGCCGCGAGTCCCAGCGCTGCCCAATGCGTGCCCCGCGACAAGGTCTCAGCTCAGAGTGCAGTCGATCCCTCATGGTTCCCCCTTCCTATAAGAGGGCATCGGTCGGCGAGGGAGCGACCTTGTATGACCGGCGTCATACGGCTGCGGGAACCACGATCGCCATCGCGAGCGGTCAAACCTTACTGATAGATGAGTGAGCAGCCACCACCAGGGCCGCCAAAAGAGGAAAAGCTACAAACCGCCTCGGCCGGAGCCGACTTTGCATACGTTTGCCTTCTTCCAGAGCGGGCCTGTGTTTAACCTCCCAGCAGGATGGACGGCGAACTCGACGCGGCCTTGGGCGATCATGTGCAGCGTGTCGTGAAATTCCACCGGCGAGTAGCCGAGCGCGAAGCGCAGCTCGACTTCCTTGTTGATCGCGATCGCCGGTTCGATCTGGTCGCTTTGCATGCAGACGCCCACGACGACGATGCGCGAGAAATGCGGCGCACGGCCGACGATGCCTTGCAGGACACCAGGCGCCCCCACGCACTCGAAGATGACCGGCCGCTTAGAGTCCATGCCGAGCGCCTCGGCCAGGCGCCACACGTGCCTTCACGACCTCTCCTTCAACCCGCGCACCGAGCGGCGCGAACCCAACCCACGGCCAGGAAGGCCACCAGGCACAGTGCCCCCACCACCAGCCTCAGCTCAGGCAGCACCAGGTCTGCATCGGTGGGCACCAGCAACAGATCCAGGGACATCAGCTTGTACGGCGCGATCGGGCCATAGGCGGGGTCGGCCACCAGCTCGAGAAAGGCGCGGCGGCTCGGATAGTGCACCACGAGGACGCGGTTCCAGTCGTCCTGGCTGCGCTCGTAGCCGAACAGGTTTCTTCCCGAGACGTTGCCATCATAGACCGGATAGCTGCCGCTCTTGAACAGCAGCGGTTTGGCCTTCTCTTCGTAGTACGCATTGGCCTGCGCCGGCGTGCCGGGAAAGGTCGGCTGGCCGGGCAACGCCTTGACCTTGTCGAACATGCGCATCACGTTGAGCATGTACACGGGCTTGCCGTCATCGGCCTCGCCGAAGGTTCGCAGGCGCTTGAACGCCTCGGCCTTTTCCTCCGGCAGCATGGGCACCTGCCGGTCGACGCGGGTGAGATAGTCCGAGACCTCCTCCTTGGTCAACTTGCCGCGCCATGAGCCGGGCGACTGCTGCAGGCACACCGCGATCAAAAGGGCCAGCAGGGCCGCGCCGAAGATCAGCTGAAAGCGCATGCGTTGCATGGGGTGCGGTTCTCCATTGGTGGGCAGAACCGGCCGGCGCCGTCGAACGGGCGAAGGCCAGCTGCTGGACACGACCACCGTATGATGCGCGAAGTCCTGGAGAAGCGACATCAAACTCGCCCGTTCGGCGGCGCCGACCGTTGGCTCGGCGACCTGCGCACGCTCGTGGCGCGTATGGTGTGCGACGGTCATCCGGCGCTCGGGGCGATCGCGCGCCGCGTCGGCCTTTCGGAGCGCACCCTGCAGCGCCGCCTTGGCGAGCGCGGCCTCGTCTGGAAGGACCTTGTGCTGACGTGCGCCGTGAGCTCGCCGAGGGCTACCTCGAGCAAGGCGAGACGCCGCTCGCGGAGATCGCCTTCCTGCTTGGGTACTCGGAGCTCAGCGCCTTCGACCGCGCGTTCCGGAAGTGGGACAGGCGTGACGCCGATGGAGTGGCGGCAGCGGGCGGCGGAAGTCAGGACAGGGTCCGCGACGACGGGCCGCTAAGGGGCGTTACTGTAAGGAAGACCCAACGGGGAGCGACTGAGCCTGCTGCGCTTCAGCTTGCCGTGCTACGTGATCGTGATGCCGTTCCTCGACCGCGTCGACCTTGGCTTCAGCGACGGGACCGGTCGTGCGCGATCGGCAGGCCGGCTACCCAAACAGATAGCTCAGCGCGTGCCCCAAAGCGATGATGGCCGCGGCAATCGCGATATAGAGCACGATGTAACGCATTGACTTGTACAGCACGCTGTTCTCCGGAGGCGAAAGGCGGCAATCGGGCTCAATTCCCCCTGGTGCCAGCGGCGATTGCTCTGTCCGCTTCGCTGCCGGCGGGATCGATGCAGATGAAAGCGGGCACGCGGTCCTCGTGCGCGTACGCCGGCAGGTTGGCGTTGCTCGAGCACACCTTGCCGTCCTTGGTGAACTCGAGGTCCCGCAGAAACGTAACGCGCGACGGTGACGGGTAGCTCACGAACTGCCCGGTCGCCGGCGTGAAGCGCAGCACTCGGTCGCTGTTATTGGCCGTGATCCAGACATCCCCGGTCTTCGGGTGGACATTGAGTGCGTACGGAATCTCGTATTCGTTCGGGGCGAGGCGCGGTAGCAGCCACGTCTTGAACTGCTTTGTCTTCGTATCGAAGCTCATGAGACCGCCCGAGTCGAAGGCGGGAATCCACAGGATGCCATTCGCATCGAAGCGCGGCCGGCGCGGGCCCGCCATCGGCGTGCTGTATTCGGTGACCTCGAGTGTCTTGGGATCGATATGGCCGATCTGGTTCGTCATCAGCTTCGCGTACCAGATCCCGCCATCCACCGGGTTCACGTCGATTCCGTATGGCTGAGTCAGGATGTCCTTGCCGGCGTTGAGCCATTTGTGATGCGACAGGACGAGGTGGAGGTTCTGCTTTGGGAACCAGGCAGCGATCTTAAGAATGACGCCGAAGAAAGTGTCCATCAGCCAGCGCATCGGTCCTTTGGATGGCAAGTCGATCATCGTGAACTGCTCGGTCATCGGGTCGAAGCGTGCGACCTGGTTGGACATGTCGACCGTGAACCAGACG
>DATFYN010000541.1:0-3737 GCA_035315025.1 Myxococcota bacterium | reverse complement strand
TCGATGTGTGTGAAACTGGTGTCGCAACCCATTTCTAGCGCATCTGGGGCCTTCGTACTTTCAACCCTCGTGAATAATCCGGGTTAGATTGAATACTCTGCGCCGTCGCTCCCCATGGTTTGCTGGCGCGGACTCTGAGCTGCGCTCCTCGTGGATCACCAGCGAGTGCGGTGGCACGCTCTACATCAAGAGAACCTTGGCTCCTATGGTCGAGCGCACACCGATCACGGTTTCACCGTTTCACCGCCGAAGATGGTTCAGTTGGCGCGGCGGTCCATTCAGGGACGACGTCACTCGATTGTCCGGGTAGTCTCTCGTGTCGAGATCCGGAATGCCGAGTGATACTGCCACGCGGTTTGGCGAACGGCTCGCCCAAGGGAGGCTCGTATGATCGACGTACACTACTGGCCCACGCCGAACGGAAAGAAGGTCACGATCCTGCTCGAGGAGTGCGGTCTCCCCTACCGCATCGTGCCCTGCTCGATCGGCCAGGGCGACCAGTTTAAAGCCGAATTCCTGAAGATCAGCCCCAACAACCGCATGCCCGCGATCGTCGACCATGCGCCCACGGATGGCGGCGCGCCGTTCGCGCTCTTCGAGTCGGGCGCCATCATGATGTACATCGCCGAGAAGGCCGGCCGCTTCTACCCGCAGGACCTCCGCCGTCGCCACGCGGTCAACCAGTGGGTGATCTGGCAGATGGCGAACCAGGGCCCGAAGAGCGGTGAGTGCGGCCACTTTCGTCGCCTCGGCGACAGCCAGGGCGACCAGTCGTACGCGGTCCGCCGCTTCACCGATGAGGTGAACCGCTTGTTCGGCGTGCTGAACAACCAGCTCTACGACCGGCGCTACCTGATCGGCGACGAGTACACAATCGCGGACATGATCTCCTACCCGTGGACGGTGAACTGGAAGGCCCAGGGGCAGGATCTCGAGGAGTTCCCTTACTTCAAACGGTGGTTCACGGAGCTCGGTGCGCGGCCGGGCGTGCAGCGCGGCATGGCGATCGGCAGCGAACTCACGGTGGATACTCTGAAACTGACGCCCGAAGAGGGCGAGCGCCTGCGCAAGCTCCTTTACAACCAGCGCGCGCGTCCGGCGCCGCTGGGTGGCTTGCTCTGATGCCTCCTTTTGGAGTCGTTTCGGGAAGGTTGATTGGCGCGGAAAAGGTTGATGTTTTCACCCCGCTGAACACCGTGTCCTGACGTACGCCGCAAGCGCACTACCCGCCTCGATCGGCCAGCGCAATGGCCGTAGCGGCCCCAGAGCTCCCCGCACCCCGCCTCCAGCGCGGGCGCCGAGCCTCGGGCTACAGGTATGGTTTCTCGCACTTCTTACCCCAGCGATTGCAGCGGAATCGATGCGGACCCTGTCGAATCCACGACGCCTCCGAATGCACGGTCTCCGCGGGATGGATCGGGCGAGGCGCGCCGAGCGAGCGAAGGTCGGGGAGCCCCAACCCAATCGCAGGCGCCGCGGAAGCGTCCGAGCGAGCCAGCTGCGGAATTGCCCTGCTGACCGAGAATCTCAAGGTCCCGCCCACCAAGCCCCGACCCAGCTCCACTCGCAAAGCCCCTTTGAGATGCGGCAGCAACTCGGACCACTGCGTCGAACGACGGATTCGCGCCGGCTTCTCAAAGGTGCGGCATGCCTGCTCGATCCCCGCACCACTACTGCTACTCGGCTCGGTTGAGTCCCCGCCACCCCGCTACCCCATTTTGGACCATGCCGTGAGCGACATCACGCGCTGATCCCGAAGAATCTCGATGGTCTTGATGTGACTCACTCTCGCTTGCGACCGCATCTGACGGTGAAGCACGTCACGGCAGCCCCAATGAGCCCACCCACCAGGGTCTCAGAGAGAGGAGGAGAGGATGCTCAGCGGAACGAAGGTGGTGCTGGTGCTCGTCTGCCTCTCTCTGCCGCCCCTTGCGATGGTTTCCAGTGCCGATGGGCAGTTCCAGGCAAGCGATCCGGGACTGCGGCGCGCACCGTCTGGCGCCGGCGATCCTCTACCCGGCTTGACAGCATCGCAACTCGCGGCGTTCCAGGCGGGCCAAGCCGAGTTCCAGCAAGCTGAAGGCCTGGGGGATGGTCTCGGCCCTCGTTTCAACCTGGATAGCTGCGGAGGTTGTCACGCACAGCCAACACTTGGAGGCACAAGCCCTGCCAAAAACCCGCAGGTTATTGTGGGCACGGCCTTCGGCGCACGCAATGTAGTCCCATCCTTTGTGACCGGCGCGGGCCCGGTGCGTGAAGCACGCTTCAAGTACAAGCCCGACGGGACGCGCGACGGCGGCGTCCACAACCTCTTCGTCATCAGCGACAGAGTCGACAGCAACGGAGACGCTCGCGGATGTGAGATCGGGCAGGAAAACTTCGTGAACCAATCTCGCAGTGACAATCTGATCTTTCGCATTCCTACCCCCACCTATGGTTCGGGTCTGATTGAACAAATCTCCGATCAGGTGATCGCTGCCAACAACGCGGCCAATGCCGACCACAAAGCCGCGCTTGGTATTTCTGGTCGCCCCCATCGCCTTCGCGTAGCTTCGGGCACGACGAACCTCAACGGGAACGACGGCACCATCACGCGTTTCGGCTGGAAGGCGCAGAACAAGTCGCTCTTGCTGTTCTCGGGTGAGGCATACAACGTCGAGATGGGTATTAGCAACGAGCTCTTCCCGACAGAACGTGACGAAACGCTCGGCTGTCAGATGACGTCAACGCCGAATAGCGTCACCAACACAGATGGCACGACCCTCGGAGGGAGCCTCAGTGATATCGAAAAGTTTGCATTGTTCATGCGCCTCCTGGCCCCTCCGACCCCGTCGCCGGATAGCCCAGGGGGGGCTACCTCGATCGCCAAAGGCCGTGATCTCTTCGTGAATACCGGCTGCGCGGACTGCCACACGCCGACACTTCGTACAGGGAGCGCCGCCGTTGAGGCGTTGCGCAACCAGCCCGTGAACCTCTATTCGGACCTGTTGCTGCACCACATGGGGCCTGGGCTTGCCGACGATATCGTGCAGGGGGAGGCGGGTCCGGATGAATTCCGGACGGCGCCGCTCTGGGGCCTTGGTCAACGGATCTTCTTTCTTCACGACGGCCGAACGACGGACCTCCTCGCTGCGATTGATGCTCACAGAAGCGGCCCCGATTCCCGCTTCGGAGCGTCCGAGGCCACCAGAGTGATCGACAGCTTCGATAAGCTCAGCGAGCGGCAGAAGCAGGACCTCGTGAATTTCCTGCGCGCGCTCTAGCGCGTCGGCTCCAGTCTTTGGCATAAGCTGGTGGAGTCGTTATTCTCTGCAGCTAGTACTACAGTGTCATAAAACGGGCACTCTCCGTCGGTGACGCGTTTTAGACACTGTTCTCGTTCTCGACGATGATGACACAGCAGTACTAGGTCACACCTGTAATCATTGAGAACTTCGGCACGCTGAGGTTCCCAAGGATTCCCGTTCGCCCCGCAAGATACGGGCTGTTTTGGACTTACGATCCCCTGTCCCGCCGTGGTCCGCCTACGCTGCCAGCGACCTCCGCGAGCAAAGCGCGGTAAGGCCTGTTCGCCTCGGCAAAACCAGCCGGTCGTCGCTCACGAGAACGTCCGCGGCGGTGACTACTACCAACTGCCTCTCACGAAAGGACCGAACGATGCTGAATGAACCGACGATGGAGAAGCTGCGCGCCTTGCGCCTCGGCGCACTGGCCGCAGCGTGGGTCGAGCAGCAGCG
>DATFYN010000540.1:0-3139 GCA_035315025.1 Myxococcota bacterium | reverse complement strand
GGGCGCGCAAGAACCTCCGGCGCGTGCCGCTCGTCGACGGCACGTTGCCCCATGAGGTGATGGGCCGATTTGGCGCGGGGCGCGTTCTTCTGCGGCCGGCTTCGCCCGGTACCGGCGTGATTGCCGGCGGCGGTGTGCGTGCGGTGGTGGAATCGGCGGGCGTGCGAGACGTCCTCACCAAGACACTCGGTACGAATAACCCCCACAACGTGGTGCGCGCGACGCTCGCGGCCCTCGCGATGCTGGCGGAGCCGGTCGAACGCATGCGCGAACTTGGGCGAGCGACGGCATGACGGCGCAGGGTGCGAAGGGACGGGTTCGCGTGAAGCTCGTGCGCAGTGCGATCGGGTACGACCGCGGACAGCGGGCGACCTTGAAGGGTCTCGGCCTCCGGCGGCTCCACCAGACCGTGGAGCTTCCGGACACGCCGTCCGTGCAGGGCATGATCTCCAAGGTGCGGCACCTTGTGCGGGTGGAGGGCTAGGACGATGCTCGATCGGCTGCAGCCGCGCCCCGGCGCACGGCATCGCACCAAGCGGGTGGGCCGCGGACCGGGCTCTGGACACCGCAAGACCTCAGGCCGTGGCATCAAGGGCCAGGGCAAGCGCTCAGCGGGCCGCGAGACCCCTTTCTGGTTCGAGGGTGGCCAGATGCCCCTCGCACGTCGCCTCCCGAAGCGCGGCTTCCACAGCCTTCACCCGAAGAAAGTCGAGATCGTGAACGTCGCCGCCCTCGCTGGATTTGCCGAGGGGGCGGAGGTGGACGCCGCGGCGCTCGCTGCCCGCGGGCTGATCCGCGGGTCGGGCACTTCCGTGAAGCTGCTCGGTGAGGGCGACGCGCCGCACGGACTGCGCGTGCGCCTTCACGGCGTGAGCGCGGGCGCGCGCCGGAAGATCGAACTCGCGGGCGGGACCGTGGAGATCGTCGTTTGACGGGCGGGATCCAAAATATCGGGCGTATCCCGGAGCTGCAGAAGCGGATCCTCTTCACACTCGCGATGCTCGGGGTCTATCGGGTCGGCTCGCACATCGCGACACCCGGCATCAATCCCGACGTGATCCAGGAGTTCTTCCGGAACATGCAGGGCTCGGTCTTCGGGCTCTTTAACCTCTTCTCCGGAGGTGCGCTCGAGCAGCTCTCGATTTTTGCGCTCGGCATCATGCCGTATATCAGTGCGTCGATCATCTTCCAGCTCCTCGCCGTCGTGATTCCGCAGATCGAGGCGATTCAGAAGGAAGGTGAATCGGGCCGCAAGAAAATCGCCCAGTGGACCCGCTATGGGACGATCGTCCTCGCGGTCTTCCAGGGGCTCTTGATCTCGATCGCTCTCGAGAACGGGCAGTTCGGCCCTGGGGCGGTTCTGAACCCGGGTTGGGCTTTCCGGCTGATGTCGGTGATCACCCTCGCCTCTGGGACTGCCTTCATCATGTGGCTCGGTGAGCAGATCACGGAGCGCGGGATCGGCAATGGAATCTCGCTCGTGATCTTCGCCGGCATCATCGTGCGCATCCCGTCGGCCCTGGGTCAGCTGGTGGAGCTCATCAAGACGGACCAGTTCTCGCTGATCGGAACGATTGTTCTGGCTGGCCTCATCGTGCTGGTGACGGGTGCCGTGGTGTTCTTCGAGAGAGGTCAGCGCCGGATCCCAATCCAGCACGCCCGTCGCGTGGTGGGACGCCGCGTCACCCAAGGGGGCATGAGCTATTTCCCGCTGCGCGTGAATACCGCGGGCGTCATTCCCCCGATCTTTGCCTCCTCGATCCTCATGTTCCCGCTGACGATCGGGCAGTTCACCCACTCGCCCGCGGTCCAGCAGTTCTTCCAGGACTACCTGCAGTACGGTGGCCTGGTCTATGAATCGCTCTACATCGCCCTCATCATCTTCTTCGCCTACTTCTACACGGCGGTCGTGATCAATCCGATGGATGTGGCCGAGAACATCAAAAAGTTCGGCGGCTATATCCCCGGGATCCGGCCCGGGAAAAAGACTGCGGAGCACATCGATCGCGTGCTCTCGCGGATCACCCTGATCGGCGCGATCTACGTCGCTGTGGTGTGCGTGCTGCCGACGATCATCTCTCGACGTTTCGGCGTGCCCTTCTACTTTGGCGGTACAGCCCTCCTCATCGTGGTCGGCGTCGCTCTCGACACGATCGGGCAGATCGAATCACACCTCGTCTCGCGCCAGTACGAGGGCTTCGTGAAGGGGACCCGGCTGCGGGGGAGGCTCGGTCGGTGAACTCGGCGCGGCGGCTGCTTTTTCTCGGGCCTCCGGGGGCGGGCAAGGGGACGCAGGCCCAGCGCCTTGTCGCCCGCCTTGGCATCCCGCAAATCTCGACCGGCGAAATGCTGCGCGCGGCGCAAGCCGCGGGCACCGAGCTTGGAAGACAGGTCAAGGCGATCATGGAGCGCGGCGAGCTCGTGCCGGACCCTGTGGTGATCCGCGTGGTGGAAGAGCGGCTCGCCCAACCGGATGCGAGAAGTGGCTTCATCCTTGACGGCTTCCCGCGAACCCTGGAGCAGGCGAAGGCCCTCGATGCCCTGCTCGCGAAGCTCGGTCTGCGTCTCGAGCGCTGCGTGGCGGTCCAGGTCGACGAGGAGGAGCTCGTGGACCGCCTCCTCAAGCGGAGCGGGCTCGAGCATCGAACGGACGACGATGAGCCCACGATCCGCAAGCGCATGGAGGTCTACCGCGAGCGCACGGCCCCCCTAATTGCCTATTATCGCAGCCGCGGATGCCTCGCCGAGGTGGACGGTCTCGGCACGGTGGAGGAGGTCGCCCGGCGGATCGACGAGGCCCTGGCGGCTTGATGGGCTTCCTCGGAGATGCAGGACCGATCCCGATCAAAAGCCGCCGCGAGCTCGAATCGATGCGCGCGGCGGCCAGGCACGTGGCAGAGATTCTGATCGAGCTGCGGGAGATGGTGCGACCGGGTGTCACGACGCGCGAGATCGATGAGCGCGCGCGGCGGAGCATCCGGGAGCGGCGGGTGGACTCGTCATTCCTTGGCTACGGACCGCACGGGTTGCCGAAGTACCCTGCGGTGATTTGTCTTTCGGTGAACGAAGAGATTGTGCATGGAATCCCGGGTTCGCGCGAGCTCAAGGAAGGAGACATCCTCGGACTTGATTTTGGGGT
>DATFYN010000539.1:0-28754 GCA_035315025.1 Myxococcota bacterium | reverse complement strand
CCCACAGATTCGGCGAATCCGCCCTCCGGGAACGTCCCCACGCGAACCAACTCGCCCGCCGATGTCGAAATCGGAGCTGCGACCCGGGATAGCATGGACGGCTCCCTGAGTTTCAGCCCCTCTGTCCTGAACTCCTCCTTCACTGTCGCCAACACAGTGGTGAACGGGATCAACAAGATTCCCAATCAATTCACCGGCGGGGAGGGCCCAGCAACAGGGGAGGAAGTCCGCTTCAGCATCACCTTCAATTCCGCGTTGGTCCTCCCAGCGGATCACTATTTCTTCCGCCCGGAGGTGGAGCTAACGAGCGGGAATTTCTTGTGGCTGTCGGCACCGAAGCCGATCGTGGGAACGCCCTTCACTCCCGACTTGCAAAGCTGGATCCGCAATGACGATTTGGCGCCGGACTGGCTGCGCATTGGGGACGACATCACCCATCAAGGTCCGTTCAACGCCGCTTTCTCCTTGTCGGGCGAAACCGTCCCAGAACCCTCCAGTCTGTTGCTCCTGGGCACCGGGATGGCGGCGCTGGTGGGCTGGCGGCGTGGATGGCGCCGGTAATGCCCACGGCCTATTGGCCACCGCGGTTCCGGAGCCTGGTCCTTCGTACTTCTCGGGACCGGCTTCGTCGGATGGTTCGGGGTGTCGCGCACCCGTGGTCGCGGTGTTGGCTGCGCTGAGCGCCTAGCGCTGTACGCTCTCTCGCACGCGTCGCCGAGCGCTCAGCGCAGGTCACCCCGACGCACCCGGCTAAGCGCTAAGCGCTTGGCCACACGCGGGCCGCGCTCGCGCGGCGCTCAGCGCTTGGACAGCGATGCGCTTCGCGCTTGACGCTCGGCGCGAGGAAGGCTCACGGCTCGAACTTTCAGCGCGCCACACTGTGCTCAGCGTGCGGGGACGATCGAGGCCGGATTCCGGTGCGCCGCGCTCGCCAGACGAGGCGACGGCATCTCCGGGCGTAGGCCGCCATGCCCGCGAGCCCGGAGCCGAGGAGGAGCAGAGCGGACGGCTCGGGTACTTCCGTCAGCTCTGACCGAGCGAAGATGTCGAGCGGGAAGACAAGGCCGGTCGCATCCGTGGTCGAAAGACTGAAGATGTGCTGCGACTGTCCGGTCTCGACCAAAGTCTGCGGCACAATCGGGCTCGGCAGGGTCCCACCCGGAACATCGGATTCGAAGGTAACGGTGATCATGCTTTGTAGCCCGAGGCCGGGCGTCGCGGGCAGGGGTTCGATGAGCACGGACAGGTAGTCGCTGGGCGTTCCATCGGGTTCCGTGAGGAGGATGTCCGAGAAGAGCTTGATGTTCGGGGTCGCCGGGAACGGCACGCCAGGAACGTCCGCTTTCACCGTCGCGTTCTCGACATCCGTGGTGACGAGAGCGTTGGAGATGTCCGTCGTCACGACAACCGGTGCGTCTTCGACATCCGGCTCGACAAAGGAGATTTGGAACGCACGTCCCGAGCTGGCCGAGCCTAAGACGAAGAGCGTTGCGGCGAGAAGCATCGAGACCTTCATTGGATCCTCCCCTGCGCAGCCCGGTCGACCGGGGCGTGCGACCTCGGAACCGTGGCACGCACTTCTTTCGGCGACCTAGAACAGGGGGAACGTGAGCGAGGACACGGAGGGACGCGGAGGCGTCGTTGCCGTCGGGGCACGGGGCGATCTCGCAGATGCCCATGGAGTGAAGAGCCGCCTCCACGAGAAGTCGCCGGGAACACCGCGGGCCTCGCCCGGGGGGGGCCAGAAGCGGGCAAAAGAATGTGCTTGCGCGTCCAATCGTCGCATGCTAATTCGCGCTGCCGCTTGATTTCCGCGAGCAGTCGAAAACACAGATAACGCCGCCGTTGCTGCTTCCAGAAAACCTACTTCCTCACGCTCCGCCGACCGCAGCCGCCGCCGATCATTCTCCAGCACACCAACTTCAATGTCCCCACCACAACCGTGGCGGCGAGGAAGGTTCGATGCCTTACGTCGAGATTCGCGACGTCAGCAAAGGTCTCTTGCTGATTCGGTTCACCGGGAAGCTCGATGACTTAGCCGCGTTCACGCTCTTGAGGCGTCTGCGCGATGAAGGCGACTGGCCGAACGGATTCCAGCGCCTGCTGGTCGACGGGCGCGACGCGAGCCTGGAGATGACCACGCGTGGAGTGCAGCAGCTCGCCTGGCGACAGAACGAGCTGTTCAAGTTCGAGCCGGGTTCCCAGATGGCACTCGTCGCCGGAACGCCGCTGGCCTACGAGATGTCGCGCCTGTACCAGGCACACCGCGAGCACACTCGGCTTGCCGTGGGCGTCTTCCGGTCGCTCCGCGAAGCGCACATATGGCTCGGGATACAGGAAGGCTGGCTTGAGTAGCCTCGGCACGGCTGATGGCGAGGCGAGGCATGAGAGATTTCTTGAAGATCGCGGATCGCGTTTCCAGAGCATTCCAGCATTCGGCGGCTGCGCCGCGAACATCGCTTCGCGGAGGCGACGCGCTGGATGTCTACAAGAGCCCACCCGCGTTTGATCCAAAACTCGACGAGCCCTCTGACGCCTACCTGGAACGCCACGCTGATGCCTGGTGCATCTAGACCCGGAGTCCTGGCTCTATTACCTACCGTTCTTTCTCACGGCAGCCCTTCGCCACGCGTCCGAGCCGGGGAATCGTATTGTGGAGGCGGTCCTTTGGTCCCTTCGCCCGCCCGACCGGGAACCCGCGAGGCTGGGAGTCCTCTCGGAGGAACAGACCACCGTGGTGACCGAAGTCCTGGAGTATTTGGCCTTCTCAGCCGAGTCGCAGAATCAGGAGTTCGCCCTGCAAGTTCTTGAGGAGTACTGGATTCCAGGCGCACTCTATCGGAAGACCTGATCGCTTGGCTCCTGCGGGAGCTGGCCGACGAGGCGCTTCGCGCTGAGCGACGACCTCGCGCTCCCGATCATCCAGGCAGCGCTCGGATACGCGAGCCTTGCGACGACCGATCGCTACGTCCGGCACGTCGCACCCGAGGAACTGCTCGACGCGATGCAAACACGCGTCTGGGCTGTCTGACTGGCTACCGAGAGCAATGGACCCCGCAAGAGAGAGACCCGGGGACCCTTCTAATCACAACGCCGGAAATACCGACCGCGCCCATCCTGCTCGCTGTGTACGAGTACAGATATACACAATATAAAGCAATACGTGAGAAGGCAGCTTGAAATGCATCTTTGAGATGGATGGCAACCTACTTCTCGCACACCACGCTTTGTGGAGGCGTCGATCTCACCGAGCTGCCGGGCATCGGACCCTACGGAGCCCTCAAGCTCCTCTCGGAGATCGGGCTCGACATGGCCCGCTGGCCCAGCGAGAAGCACTTCGCCGCCTGGCTCACCGTCGCACCCCGTAACCAGATCTCGGGAGGCAAGCTCCTCAGCTCCCGCACCCAGCCCTCGGCCAATCGAGCCGCCAAGATCCTCCGCATGGCCGCCATGAGCCTCGGACGAAGCGATCACGCCCTGGGCGCCTTCTACCGCCGCATGGCCGCGCGCGTCGGCAAGGCCAAGGCCATCACCGCCACAGCGAGGAAGCTTGCGCTCCTCGTCTACCGAATGCTCCGCTACCGAACGCCCTACCACGCACTCTCCGCCGCAGACTACGACCGACAGCAACGCTCACGAATCCTCCGAGGCCTGCGCAAGCGCGCGGCTTCCCTCGGCTTCGAACTCGTCGACACCCAAACCGGACTCGTGATGTAGACAACGTTTTCTCAGGAGCCCTTGGATCCGTTCGGGAAGGGCTGGCTTGCAAGGCTCACCGCGACAGAACGGCTTACCTTCGCAGGGTCTCGCCGGCTTCGCCGGTTTTTGGCACGCGGGCCTATCCCTCGTGCTCGTCGTTATCGCGGGTCTTGGAGCTGCCACAGTCGAAGCCGCTTGGGGCGAAGCGCGCTCGCTGTCTGGTCGGTAGGTTCGAGACTTCCTTCCAGTCGTAAGCAGCATTTGCCTCTTCGAGCTGACGGGATTTGTGATCGCTCGAGCGAATCTCGCGCAATGGGATGCTTCCTTTGCCACGCTCGATCGCCTCCTTTTCGGGCTCTGTGACCGCCGGCACGGCTCCTTCAAGTCCACATCAACCAGTCATCGACCCGGCGAGGCAGCGCCGCCAGTGAAAGCGCCCTACGGCGCTATCACCAGGCCTCTGTGCGATGCCGCGCTAGGCCGCAGCCGATAGCTCGGCTCCGAGGCTTGAGAGCCTGCTCTTACATCGGACGAGGCTCGCGCGACCGCGCTCCAGATCCTGACGCTGATGGTCGGTGCGTGGATCACGCTCGGCCGGTCGCGGCCCAGGCTGATCGGCCGCAGCACGGGCGAACGTCCGCGAGGCCCTGCTCTCGGGCGTCGAGCTATTGATCGGAGTCGCGCTCCACAGTGCCCCATCGCCCGGCGACTAGCCGAGCAGGCGGATCGCGCCGTAGTTCACGCGGTCGACCAGCAAGGCCGCGACGATACTCACAGAGAAGTACCGTGGACCGAGCACGCGGAGGTTTGACCGCTTAGATGACCAGTTCTACTATCGCTGATGGCTATTTTCGGATTCACAATCATTGCACTGGTCGTCGCAGCACTTGGTCTCGCCGTTTGGCGGGCCTCCCAGCGACCTCTGATGCCCGAATCGCTCTTCACAGCTCTCGTGACAGAGAATGGCATCTCGTGCGAGACGCCTTGTCGCCATGACAAGTTCTCCCATTCGTCGCGCCGCTTCCTTTGAGCCGTCCGCAGCCGTCACAACACGCTCCGCCCACTGCGCGCTCAACTCCTCGTGCTGAGAGCTCCGGGGGTCATAGACCGCATCATGAAACCAGATGGCAAGCTCGACCTCGGCCGGGTAAGTACACCGAGGTCGCACCTCGGCGAGATGAGCAAAGCATTCGTCGAGATGCCGAAGGGTGTGGTAGGCACGATGCGCCTCTGAGTACCGTGCTACGAGCTCGTCGAAGACCTGATCGGGCGGTGAGGCTACGCCCAGCTCCCGCCAAGTTGCGTTCCAGCGCTCTCGATCGGGCATTGTCTCGCCTTGCTGACCGAGCCTACCAATGGGGCTGACTCTTTCCGGGCGTCTTTGGCATGCGCAATGCTCCGAAGTTCATTTCTTGGGCCACGCCCTGGAATCTCATCTTGAAAGAGGAGCTGAAAAGCTTGAGCCCAGTTCTGTCGGCACTGCAGGCCGTGCCCGAAAGACGGTGACCACGCGATTCTCCCAGCATGGGAAGCTTCCTTCCACAATCAATTGCGCGTGAAGCTGCTCGGCGGCGCGGCGCACCTCCAGCGGGATAGGATCGGTGCGCAGGCGGTGAAGCAGGGCGAGAGATCCGTCGTCTTGCAAAAGGCGCCGCACGAGAGCCGAAGCCTCGCTGACCTCCTCTGCCGTCTGGTGATGCCAGAAGCTCGCGGCTCCTCGAATTCCATCGCTCGGGTCGTAGAGAAGGACGGGACGGTTCCCCGCAACGACGAGGGCTGCTTCGACGGGTCCGCGAATCGTCCGCCGCGCGATCTCGTGCGCAGCGAGCGGACCCGTGAAAAAAAGAGTCCAGGCGAGGGCTGCGATGCAGGCGCCAATCGCAGTCGCGCCGCGCAAGGCACCTTCGCGCAGGATCCGGAGTGCGAAGAGCAGAATCCCACTCAGTAGGGCACTCGCGGCGACAACTCTCCACGAGAGCCCACCGAATAGGGCCGTGGCGATGATGGCCCCGGCGGCCGCGGCAGCCAAGGTCAGGATTGCGATTCCGACACCGAGTGGCGCCCACCGTCCGGCACGCTGCAATCCGCGTTCGCACCAAACCGCTACCAAGAGCGCGAGAGCTGGATACGCCGGCAGGGCATACACGGAATCCTTTTGCTTGGAGACTGAGAGGAGCACCAACGGGGCGACTGCGAACGAGAGAAAGAAGATCGGGGCCTCGCCTTCGGGCGCATGGCGATTGCGAAGAGCGGAGAACGCGGCGAAGGGAAGCAGCAGCGCGCCGGGCAAGAACGCGATCCAGATGTCGAGCGCGTAGAAAGAAACAGGGCGGACGTTGCTCGCGAAGTGGCCGAACGCGCGGCCCCAATGATTGTCGATGAAGAAAGTGTGCAGGCGTTCGGGAGAAGCACGCGCGACGAAAGGTACCATCCAGAGGAGCACCGGGAGCAGGAATGCTGCGATCGGGAGGGGGCGCAGCGCATGACGGAGCTCGGCGAAGCGCCGCGTCGCAACGAGATAGCTCACGACGCCTGCGGCGAAGAGCGCGGGTCCCACAAAGCCTTTGAAGAGGAAGGAGATTCCAAGCGAGAATCCGCAGGCGGCGTACGCCCACTGCTTGGCTCGAGCGTCTTCCATCTTGAGTCCCACCCACAGGAAGAGCATCGCAAACGCCACGGCGGTGGTGAGCGCGTTATCCAGCAGGACGCTGTGCGCGGTACGGGAGAAACGAGAGGAGAACGCGAGCAGAGCCACCGCGAGGCCGGCGGCCTCGGCATTTGCCGCACGCTTCCCGAGGAGGAACACTGCGACGAGCGTCAAGATCGCGAACGCGGCCGAAACGATTCTCGCCGTATTCTCGGTCGCACCACCGCTCGACGCATAGGCCAGCGCCTCGACGGCATAGAAGCCCGGTGGTTTGTCGACGAACGGCAGCCCGTCAAACTGGGCCGTGAGGTAGTCGCCGCCCAGCCACATCTCGCGTCCGATCTCGGCCTCCCGCAGATCGTCGGGAGGGAGGAGCTCACGGTCCCATTGACCGACCAGCACCGAGAGCGCTGCCGCCAAGCCCAAGACGAGGATGTAAAAGAAGTTCCTGGACCCCGCCCGCCCCCTCACGAGCGGCTTGACCCACTCACGACGAGGAATTTATCACCGAGGCGCATCACCAGAAGTGTACGCAAGGCAGGGACGTTGTCGCTCGCGAATTTTCGGTCTTATGCACTCAGCCCTCTCCGGATGAGTCCATCACGGGGACGCCTGTTAAGAGGGAGCGTCGTTTTGCCGGCCCCAGTCCCCAAAGGCGGTGGATGCCGACGGTCCTCCGTCCGACTCCACCCCGAGAGCTCGCCGGGCGCAAACCGACCTTTCGAGGTCAGCGGGTCATCTTCCGATGGATCCAGCGCACACGGAAGATGTCGAAGAAGGCGTCCAAGCCGCTTAGCAATCCCACCTTGGATCCATCCACGCTCGTCCAGTTCACGGGGACCTCAGAGATGCGGCAGTTGTATTGTCGCGCCAGGAACAGCACTTCTACGTCAAAACCAAACCGCTCGAGCACCTGTCGAGAAAAGATCCAATCTGCGGCCTCGCGACGAAACAGCTTGAATCCGCATTGTGTATCCGCGATCTTCGGCATGGCGAACCACCGGACGAGCGCAGCGAAGAGTCTCCCCACCAGTTGGCGTCCAAGGGGCTGCTCGACGCGGACGTCGGGGGCCTTGAGCGCGCGCGACCCGATCGCCACGTCGGCTCCACCGGCTCCTTCGCACAACAGGCGCTCTACCTCCTCGATGGGTGTCGCTCCATCCGCGTCCGCGAACAGGACCCATGTGCCCTTTGAGGACAGCACGCCCCTACGAACCGCAGCTCCCTTGCCGCCCCTTCGACCCTGACGGATGAGGCGGATCTCTGCGTAGTGCCGCGCCGTGGCCTCCACGACGTCCACGGTCCCGTCGTTACTTCCGTTGTCAACGACCAGCACTTCGGCGGGAATCCGTCGATTCTCAAGGTAACGACTGATCGAAAGGAGGGTGGGTATAATCCGACGCTCTTCATTGTATGCGGGGAGCACAATGCTAAGCCAGGGCTGGTCCGCCGAGACCTCTCGCTTCAACATCTCGTCCACGATGGTGCGTCGCCGTGCCTTCCACTCGATTGACTCTGCAGTCGCAGGCGGAGGCATCGTGTGCACGGAAGACATCGCCTAGGTGCCTATTTCTAGGACGTGCCTACGCGTGGCCACGCTGATTTCCATGCGAACCCCTCCCGAGCGGTGCGGGCGTGCCGTGTGTCTCCGTTCTTCCCTTCCGCTTCATTCCAGTGCGGCAGCGCGACCGGCCTCGGCGAAATCTTGCGGCCCGCTCGACCTGTATCGAGAACCGCACACCTCGGATCCCCACAGCCCGAGCGCAGGTGCAAGCGGCGCCTTACAGCAAAAAAAAAGGACGAGCGCTGAACGGACGCGGTTGACCTGGGCTCAACACGAGGAGGTTCCGGACCCCATCATACTGCCTGGCCACGGCGGTGCTCGCGAGACACGCTCGCATCCGCCCGCAGCGCAGGCCTTCGTCCCGGCTCGTTCTTCGAGGGCCGCGCGTTCTCGGTGTCCGCCGGCAGGTCCGCTTGGGGCGGGCGTTGCCGCTCGCGTCGGTAGTAACCCGCCCCCTCGAGATCGCTTCCGATTCGAGACTCCTTGTGGGTCGAGGTCCAGCGAGCCTGCGCTCAGACGCCGCCCCTGGAGCCCAAGCGCCCACGGAGGCTCCCCCTCGCCTTCCTCCTTTGGGTGCGGTGTTCGCTAACCGCAACGCTTCGGGGGGCGAGGCCCCTAGCAGAGCGCTTCTCGCGGACGCGTCGCATTCGCGCACATCAAGACCGGGAAGCATGCTCCAGGTCACTCGCCTCTCCTGCGCGCGCTCTTGCGGTCCTCTTTCGATCGCAGGCGCGGGTCTCGGTGCGGAAGCATAGGGACATTCTTGACATTTCAGGAGCGGAAGGAGTAGTCCGGGGGAATCCTTGCCTGTCGTAGGGCAGGGGCCCTGAGAGATCTTGGCGGGCTGCTGCGGCAAGAACGCGCCAGGGATCGGTTTCCTCCCAAAAAAGGTGAGGCACGACATGAAAATCGACGAAATCCGTGGACTCAAGGACCTCTTCGTCGCCGCGGTCCGCGGCGGGACGACAACGGTCGAGCAAATGCACGTCTCGATCGCCCGGCGCCCCTTCCAGGTACTTGAGCGGATGCCGGTGACCCGCCTGCCAGCAGGAGCGGCTCGGTTGCTTCACGACGGGATCTCGGGCGGGATCTATGCGGGGCTTCGCGGCCTCATGCAGCTGGCTGGGGGCGCCGCGGATCTCGCGCTCACCCCGCTCCGGGAAGAAGAGCCCGCAGCGGTCGGCCCCACGCCTGTCGCGGTGGATCTTGCCATCGGCGCGCTTAATGGGTTCGTAGGCGATCGCCTCGAGCAGAAGCAAAACGGTCTACGGATCCGAATGGCGTTTTGCGACGAGGGCCGGCCCCTTGCCCTGGAACCCCACGTTCTGCGCCGCGCGTATCCCGAGGCCGCACCGAAGCTCGCCGTGTTCATTCATGGTCTCGCCGGAACCGAGCAGGTTTGGCGCTTCTATGCGGAGGAATCCTACGGCGAAAGCGGGACAACTTACGGATCTCTCCTCGAGCGGGAGCTCGGCTATAGCCCCCTGTATCTGCGTTACAACTCGGGTCTCCACGTCTCGCACAACGGCGGGCTCTTGGCCGAGACCATGGAGGCGCTCGCTCGCGCCTGGCCCACCCCGGTGGAGGAAATCGTGCTCGTCGGCCACAGCATGGGAGGCCTTGTGGCGAGAAGCGCCTGCCACCAAGGCAAGCAGCGCGGGAACGGATGGGTCGATGCGGTGCGCCACATCTTCTGTCTCGGCACCCCGCACCTTGGAGCTCCTCTCGAGAAGCTCGGAAACGTGGCCGGGTGGCTCCTTAATACCTGCGAAGCGACGAGGCCGATCGCCAACGTGCTCAACGCCCGAAGTCATGGGATTAAAGATCTCCGCTTCGGCTACCTGGTCGAGGAAGATTGGCAGGGGAGGGACGCCGACGCGCTGCTCGAGGACAACCGCCATGACATTCCATTCCTCGACTCCGCGGCGCACTATTTCGTCGCCGCGACGCTGACAAAGAATCCGCGCCACCCGCTCGGTGTCCTGCTCGGAGACACGCTGGTGAGATTCCCGAGCGCCGCCGGTCGCGCGACGCCGCCCGCCCGGCACTTCCCCTTCACGGCCGAGAATGGACGCCATCTGGGTGGGATGACGCACCTGCGGCTGCTGAACCATCCTGCGGTCTTTGATCAGATGCGGTTCTGGCTCCTCGGGAAGCCCCGGACCGTTCTCGACCCGTCGAGGACGATCCCCGCCGCGCCTGAGAGCTAAGAGGATCGAAGGCAGGTGGTCGGGATCGGTCCGGGCGTGCTCGCCAGCGAAGCGCAGGCGCCCGCCAAAGGGAGCTCCGGCGGCGCAGCCCCGAAGCTCTCGTCGCAGCGACCCTTCCCACCTGGGCCGCTCGCGCACCTGCGAGTCGTCGACCTCACCGACCTCCGGGGCGCGCTCGCCGGTCGAATGCTCGCCGATCTCGGTGCCGACGTCGTAAAAGTCGAGCCCCCCGGCGGCGATCCGGACCGGCTCCGTCCGCCATTCGTGGGCGACATGGCCTCGCCCGAGCGCTCCCTTCCCTTCTTATTCCGAAATGCCAACAAGCGCGGCATCGCGCTGGACCTTCGTTCGAACACGGACCGGCGCCGCTTCCTCTCGCTCTGCGAGCGCGCCCACATTCTGATCGAGAACCTCGCGCCGGAGGATCCGCTTCGACACCGAATCATGTCGGACGAGGTGCGGGCCTGCCTGCCCGACCTGATTCACGTGGCAATTGCCGATTTCGGCCTCTCGGGCCCGCGTACGAACTGGCGGCTGGAGCCGCTCGCCGCTTTCGCCGCCTCGGGAGCCCTCTACGCATCGGGTTTCGCCGATCGCCCACCCTGCTGGCTGCCCGGCTATCTCGCGCACGACTGCGCGGCGGTGGCTGCGGTGATCGGAGCCCTCGCCTCGCTGCGCACCTGTTCGGGCGGTGGAGAGCGGGTCGAGGTTTCCGTGCAGGAAGCGGCGCGGAGCGCCCTCGACCCCTGGGCGATCGCGCTCCCAGACTACGCCCGCGTGTATCCGGTCCTTCCCACCTCGTTCCCGCGCGACGGGGAGGGCCCCGCGCTTGTGCTCCCCACGGCCGATGGATACGTCCGCTTGCTTCCCATTGCGCCGCGCCACTGGAGGGCGCTCATCGCACTATTCGCGGACCGCAAGGTCTCGCCTGTGGAAGGCTCGGACGGCCTTACGTCTCGTGTCCCGGGTCGGGGCACATGGGGTCTCCTTGGAGGCGGTCTCTCTGCGATCGCGGACGAAGCGGCGCACGCGGCCCGGCGAGCACTCGGGGCGGTCGCCCACCTGCCGCTCCGGGGGAGCTTTCTCCCGGTCTTCCACCGCGCCCTTGCGACACTGCGCCTGGTCGGCCGTGAGGCTCTCCTCCGGCGCTCGCGCGAAGAGGTGCTCACGCAAGCACGGTCCCTCGGTCTGCCCATCGCTCCCGTCAACACGCCCGAAGAGTTCGTCGCCGAAGCGCAGACCCGCCTGCGCGGGTACTTCCAGTGCACAGGCTTCCCGCAGCTCGGCGACGCCCCTTTCGCCCCGTTCCCTTGTCAGTTGAGTCGCACGCCGGCGACGCTCCGCCGCGCGGCCCCCGCGCCGGGTGAGAACGACGACTCGGGGTTCGCGCCGCGTGAGCTGATCGGGGCGACGGCGAGCAACGATGGGGCGCCCCTCGCGGGGCTGCGGGTCGTGAGCTTCGGGGTCGGCGCGGCGGTGCCCGGCTTGTGTCGGACGCTTGCCGAGCTCGGGTGCGAGGGGATCAAAATTGAATCGCGTGCGAGTCCCGATTTTCTCCGGCGGCTTACCTTCGAGCCTGAGGCGATGAATCGCTCCTGGCCGTTTAACGACGAGAATCGTGGCCAGAAGAGCGTATGCCTGAACCTGAAGCGAGCGCGCGGCCGCGAGCTCGCGCTCGATCTGTGCGCCCGGGCAGACATCGTGGTCGAGAATCACCAAGGGGGGGTGCTTGATCGCTTCGGTCTCGACTACGAGAGCGTAAAGCGGGTACGTCCCGACGTCGTCTACCTGAGCTCCCAGGGCTTCGGCAAGGGCGGCCCACTCGGGGAAGCGCCGTCGTTCGGGCCGCTCAATGCCGCTTTCTCCGGTGCTGCCTTTCTGTGGAATCACGCCGACGCTCCCTACCCCGCAGGATCCTCCCTCGAGCACCCGGATCACATTGCGGGACAGCTCGCGGCCGTCGCAGTGCTGGCCGCTCTCGAGCACCGACGCCGCACCGGTGAGGGGCAGAGGATCGAAATGTCGCAGAGCGAGGCCGCCGCGTTCCTATTCGGCGAGTTCTATCTCGAGGGGCCATTGACCGGTCGGCCGACTGCGCCGCGCGGAAACAGCGCCGAGTATGCCTGTCCGCATGGTGTGTATCCTGCGGCCGGTGAGGACCGCTGGGTGGCCATCGCCGTCGTGGGAGACGACGCTTGGAGGCGTTTCCAGAAGTTCCTTGGTTGGCGCAGCGATCCAGCGCTTGCAAAACTCCGTGGCCGAATCGCAGCCCGGGCTGCCCTCGACCGCCGCATCGCAGCCTGGAGCTCAAAGCGAAGCGCCCTCAAGATCGCCGAGGCCTTGCAGGCAGTCGGCGTCTCGGCGATGCCGGTAGAGACACCCGAGGATCAGCGAGAGGATCCCCACCTCGCCGAGCGCGGTGCCTTTGTGACGCTCGAGGATCCGGAGATCGGTCCGGTGCGCCACGTCGCCAATCCGATTCGTTTTGCGCGAACGCGGCTCGAGACCGTCGGCCCGGCCCCATGCCTAGGCGCCGACACCGAGGCGGTACTGACGCGCGTCCTTGGGCTAAAGCGCGCTGCGGTAAGACGGCTCATTGCCGCTGGCGTATGTGCGTGAGATTCGAGAGCGAGCCGTCGCGGATCTGCGCCGTGGGGGGCGGGAGTCCACTGTCTCGGTGGCAACGCTTCCGCGATCAGCCGGCTACGACGGCTGGCGGCGGTCCTTCCGCGGCCTTGGCATTCAGCTGCTCCAACCAGATCTGATGATAGCGATGCATTCGGTTCGGCATCAGCAATCCTCCGAGCCGTGCAAGGATCCCGTTCTGGGTCTCTTCTGTCACCACGTGGCAGCCCGCTGCCGTCTTCTCGATCAGCCATCCATGATACGCACGGACACCGAGGCCCCGTGCGCTCCACGCGATGCGCTCGCGGGGTGCGAACTCTTCAACGGTGGATTCGATCGTGACGCCGAATGTCCGCCAGCGAAAGCGTGTTCCAAGGGCGAGGTCCGGGCGCGGACCCTGCTCAATGCGGACGTTGCGCGCGTTTGGATACCAGGAGGGCCAGAGTTCGGCTCGCACGAGCCAGGCCCAGATCCGTTCGGCTGGAGCCGACATACTCAACTCATTGGAGACGAAGATTGCGGCGCGAGTGGGATGGAACTGCTCGGGCCATTGAAGCACGTGTCCGAACCCCCCATGAGAGCTCTTGAGCCTTTCGGCCGCAGGGCGAGTCCCTCGGGTATCCCCGGTCGGCACGAAATGGCCGGTCAGACCCTTCGCCTTGCTGCCGCGGAGTATACGCCGCCCGCTCGAAGAGCCGGTCTGCGCAGGAACGCCAAGGAGCAGGTCGTGGGGAGCGCGGGACGAGGTGCTTGCGGTGGGCCTTAGAGCTTTCGTGTCATGCGGAAGACGACGAGATCCTGGCGGGGGCGCAACCAGCGCCAGAGGTCGGCCTCGCCATGGTGCGTCGCCATCTCATTGATGAAACCGTCCGATCTCCAGCACAAGACCTCGGGAAAATCCTGGGCCTCCGAGACTTCGATCATGTACTGGCAGTCGTGGTCGGGGTCGACCTTCATCGCCCAGCGCGAGAAGCTAAGGATGCTGGCGCTGATGGTCGTGAGCAGCCGCAGGTCGCGGCCGAATGCCTCGAATCGCGCGCGGTCACCGCTCACCTTTCCTACTTCCGCCCGGTGGAGGTATTCGAGCTGCGAGTAAAGGCCCGCCTCCAAAAGACGTCGGGCGGTCTGCCGACCGCACTGTCGCAGGTACTCGTTGTTGCCGCCGCCCTCCACATCCCTGAGTAGCTCGCCCATGCGCGTATAGGCGTTGATGGGGTACCAGCTCGAGACGCCGATCTTCTCGTCGAGCAGGGCGATATCGTCGGGTCGCAGCCACCGGTCAAGCTGGTCGCGCCGCACGGCACCACTCGCGAGAGACTTGAGGACGTCCTCCACCACGCTTGCGAAGACCGAACCCTTGACCGAGGGCACCGCCGGCATGGGCTTGCCTCCGCAGGTGCTTTCGGCCGTTGACCTTTTCAGCTTGAGCCGAGCGCTAAGGGCGCGGAAGCAACCGCAGAACTCCCTAAAATCCAGGGCGCCTCGTTCCCCGACCCGACTCAAGACGGCCGCTAGCCCCCTTACTGTATGGTGGCGCCCTGCGAGGGTGGGAACACCTTGGCGGGGGGGCCTCTTCACAAGAGAGGACGTCCGGTCGTCATTGCGGAGCGGGGGCGCGTCGAGCGTTGGGATGAATCCTGCGCCATCCCCACACCGCGGATCGCACGAGCTGCACGAGAAGGTAGGGCGCGAGGACATATGCGACCGCGGTGAACCAGGTCGCAGCGTCGAAGAGCGCGCCCAGGAATTGGCGATACCCAATCGCGATGTCCTCGCGGTAGTACACGGTCCCGATCGAAGGGACAGAGACGAATCCGAAGAGGATGCCCCACAAGAGATAGAGCAACTCGCGCCTCAGAATCTTTCGGGCGGGCGACGACAGGGTCACAGCGGGGGATCTGCCCTGCCGGTCTGTGGAAGGGTTGGTGTCGGGTGGTCTCGCTCGTGGGTCTCCAGATGTTTCGCGTCGGCGACCTCGAGCTCCGCCGCTCGCAGAACCTGCGCGGGATGGTCGGTCTCGATCACATCGACGCCCCAATCCATCGCCTGCCGGAAGACGGGTACGGTTTCGGGTGAACCAAGCGAGTCGAAGAACACTCGAACCCCGCGGGCATGGCTCTGCTCGACCAGCTCCTTCGAGAGAAGCCGCCAAGGGGCTTCTACTCCGTAGGGCCCAAGCTCCTGCAGCGTGTCCAAGTCCCCCAGTTCGGAGAGGGGTGCCACAAGCCGAACCGAAGGCTCCACCGCTTTGAACCGCTTCAAGTAAGCGGGAGATTGGTACACCACCGAGCGCTCCACGAGCCCGTGCCTGCGCAAGGCCAAGGAAAGCTGCTCGGGTGAAATGTCCTTGGCGTCGAGGTAGGGCTGTGATCGCTCGCCCATCGCTCCGAGCGCTTCGTCTAGCGTGGGCACCTTCGCTCCTGCAAAAGGTCGGCCGAACCAAGTTCCCGCGTCCAGCTTTCGGACCTCCTCGGCGTTCGCTCCCGCGACCTCGCCCTTACCGCTCGTGGTGCGCTCGAACGTGCTGTCATCCAGCAATACCGTGGAGCCATCTTTCGTGGTGCGAACGTCGATCTGGATGTAGTCGGCCCCGAGCCCTGCGGCGATTTCGACGGCCGGGATCGTATTTTCCGGGGCGTATCGATCGGCTCCAGCGTGGTAGGCGATCGCGACCGGCCACCTGGGCTCGCGGCGGCGAAAGGCCAGGGCGAGGACGGCGAGCGGGTAGTCGGTCTGCACCCAGTCAGCGCCGGCGGCAATCACCGCTTCCCATCCCTTCGGATTGTCCCAGTCACCGATCACTTTTGCTTCGACCTTCACGCCCGCGGCATGGAAGCCCTTCACCAGCTCGCGCGTGAGTTCGTCCGCGTCGATCTCGACTGCGGCGACGCCCCACAGTCGCGCGAAACGTTTCGGGTACTGGAACCAGCCGGGGTGCCACTTCGTCATCACCGGGATCGAATGGTTCGAGACACTGCGCACGCGCGGGATCAAGTCCTTCGATCCATACACAACGACCTGGTTCTGCATCTGCGCGGCGATGATTTCCTGGACGAGAAGCGACGGGTCGACGTCCTTCTCGCGGCAGTCGAGGTAGAGATTGACTCGACCCTTTGCAAGCCGGAACGCTTCCCGCAGCGTGAGGAGCCTCTCGCCTTGAAAGCGAGAAGCAAAGCGAACTCCCGCATCAAGCTTCAGCAGTTCCTCGAGGGTGTGGTCCTCGGGCAGGCCTTGGCCGTCCGTCATCTCTTCGAGCAGCTTGCCGTGGTAGAGGACGAACTGGTCGTCCTTCGTTTGGCGAACGTCGACCTCGACCCACTCGTAGCCGTCCTCGATGCTCATCTCGACTGCGCGGCCGGTGTTTTCAGGGGCTGCGCTCGCCAGTCCCCGGTGCGCCATCACCTGAACTGGGCGCGGCGGAGTGAGCGGTTCAAAGAAAGAGAAGAAGGGAGGCGCCGTCGCCGAGACGCCGCTTGCAGCAGAGGGAGCGCTCTCTCCACCTTGGCCAGAGCACGCTGAGAGCGCAAGCCCGGCGAGGAAGACGGTGAGGAAGAGGTGCGGGACCCTCCACATGGCGCAGTCTCCCGTTCGGGGGTCACGAGAGACGACCCGACATCCGAATCCAACCCGCGAGGACGAGCCGTGTTCTCTTGTCGCCGCGCGCGAGCCCGAATGGACAGGGTGGGCAACTTTTCGAGGATAGCGCCTGGGCCTGCTGGGTGCCCCAGGGCAATCGCCTTCTTTCTTCCGTGTGTTTCAAGGGACATGCCGCGCATGCGACGGGCATCTCGCTGCGGGGTCTCGGCTACGCCTGAGCGCACAACGCTTCGGAGGGACCGCCTCGGGTGCGGCTTCTCGCGGATCGCGATGCGGGAGGAAGTGGGGAACCCCGTTGTTCCCTCACGTCTCGAAGGAATAGCCGGAAAGGAAGGAGAGCTGGCTGAACTCACGCTCGGCGCGCGCGAGAAGATCTCGCGTCCAGTGCACGCCGTGGCGCGTTCGGTGCGGCACGCAGAACACGATGCTTGCGCACGCGCATAGGTAGCCCATGTCTGGGTCGAGCCCGAGGAAGCGACAGAGCGCTTGCAGACGGAACTGTGGATCGGCGACCAGGTCTTCGTGCCGAAGATCAAGGACCTCGTCTTTGGAGAGATGACGCTTCAACTCGACGATGCCGCGCGTCATACCGAGATAGTGCTCAAAGGCTACCTCCAGGGGACGACCCTTGGGGCTCTTTGCGTGCATGGTGGCAATGTTGTCGTAAGGGTTGCGGACGACATGGATGAACTTTAGGGGCAGTGCGACGCGTTCGCGCAGCTCCTTCAAGAGCCAAGGGCGACGGCGGAGCTCCCGCACGGAGGCTCCACCGCGTTTGTCCCCGATCACGCGCAGGTCGGAGAAGTGTCCTTGCCACTGACCTGGCACGAGGTACGAGTAGCCTGTCCACACACGACCCTTCCCGGTGAACTCCCGCGAGTTCTCGAGCAGAAGCCAGAAGAGCTGATCGCGACTGAATCGATACCGGATATAGCGCAAGGCGTGGAGCTCGTGGGCGACGATCGCATGGGGATGGGCGTCGAGCAGCGAGCCCACGAGGCTGTGACCGCTGCGCGGGTAACCGACGAACATGCAGTAGGTATGGACCCTCTCGAAGATCTCGCGATACGTCCGGGACCGCAGATAAGAACGCACGTAGCGATCGGCGAGGCCAGCCGGTCGGGAGATCGTGTCCACGAGCGGTGCCATTCGAGTGCGCCCCCACAGTGCACGACGAGGCCGAGAGGTCCCTGGTTGACGCCGGGACCTTAACCCGTGTCCCGCCTCGCTCGCACGGGCCGAAGCGGCTGGGGCGGGTGTCGTTCCGGCCTTCGGCACGACCCGGCAAGTTCTGTAGAGCGCTCAACGGATGGAAGAAGATCCCTTGGCCGGCGGATCGATTAGCCCGCGAAAAGGCGCTCGCAGCCCGTTCCCGCGAGCATCGTGTCGGCCGCGTGGCGGTGTTCCCGAGCCAGCGTGCTGTGGGCTTCGCGGAGCCAGCCGAGGCACTTCGCCTGGTATGGAAAGGGTTGCTGAACCCAGGGACGGCCGTCGATCGAGCACTCCACCCGCGCAGTGCCGCGGGCGATCGCCTCGGCATTGGCGAGCAGGAAAGGTGCGTAGACCCGACCCACCTCACCGAGCAGGGCCCGCAAGGTGTCCGGGATGGCATCCCGACCCGTCCAGTCCTCGTCGCGCGGCTCGAGGCCCGAGAGATCCTCCGTCGTCTCCACCCAGGCCACAAGACGCGGCGCGGCTTCCAGGGCGATCGCCGCCGGTGTCGGGTCGAAGCCGACCAACTGGGTGAGCTGGCCGTAGAGGCCGAAATCGGCGGCACTTGGCCGACCGCCCAGGACGAAGCGAGAGCGCTCGAGGTGGGCATCGAGGAGAAGGAGGAGGCGCCGGTAGCTCTCTTCGATCACCGGGCCCGTCGTCGCGTTGGACCCCACCACCGAGAGGCGTGCGATCTGACGCTCGGCGAACGCGCGGCCGAGGGCTGCTGCGTGCGCCTCTGGCTGATCCGTCCGTGACCAACGAGGCAGGATCTTCGCCGCCTTCGCAATGTCCGCGGTATAGGCCCAACGATAGTGGAACATCGCTTTCGTGAGCCACTCGTCTGCGTAGTCTTCGATCAGAGCGTCGAGGAAGGCGAGGGCTGGGTCGGGCGGAATCACCGAGCGTCCGGGCTGCAAGGTTTCGAGGCGACGGATGAGTGGCGTCGAATCGACGAGGGCCTCGAGCCCTCCGTCGGCCGCGGGCAGAATCAGCTGGGGCAAGAGCTCGACCCGTGGCTTCGGAAGACCGCTCGCCTCCCTCGAACCGCGCTGAACCCAGACGTAGCGAATGCGTCGGTAGCGCAGCACCGCACGCAGCTTTCGACTGTAGGGAGAGCCCGGTGCACCGACGACGCAAAGGGGTCGCTCGCTCACGAAGATACCTCGCCTTTTCGGGGGTCCGGGACGCCCAGCAGCGTCCGCACCGTGCACTCGACGGCCTCCAGCCCGCGCTCGCGCGAAAGACATTGATCCGTGCGCAGGCGTTCCCAGGCCTCGAAGGAGAGCGCGACGTCGAGCACTTCGACGAAACTCGCGGGCACGCGACGCAGCTCGGGGAGCCAGCGCAGTAGGTCCGCACGCAGCGTACGCACCAATGTCCTGTGTTGGCCCCCGATGAAAGGAGAGCGTACGCGCTGCAAGTTTCCCGACCGTTTGTACGGCGCAATGCGCTCGAAAAAATCGACGCGTTGCTCGAGCAGTGTGCGCGCGCGCTGCGAGCGGCTCCCGTGAGGCTCGTGGGTCTGAAGGAGTGGCATGGCTTCGGCCTGGACCCGCGCCGCCATCGCGGCGCAGAGGCTCTCCGTGTCCGAGAAATGGCGGAATACGGTCCGGATGCCGACACGAGCCGACGCGGCGACCTGCTGCGCAGGGGGCTGGAGCACAGCGCTTCCCACCAGATGGAACAACGCCTGAATGATGGCCCCCCGGCTGCGCTCGCTACGCTGCTCCCGGCCGTCCGGGGTCGACTCGATCTGCGGCGCCCGCGGTATCGTCATCGTAAAAATAATGACATACTTTATGTCGAAATAAACAACCTTGGCCCAGCGCGCCGGAGATGCAGATGCGCCGAATTGCTGCCCTCCTCTTCGTGCTGCTCGTCCTTGCAGTCGCAGGCCCGCGGCTATTCCGGTACCTGAAGCTCTACGGCCCGGGGATCGTGGCAGAGCTTCGCGATCCGATCGGACCCACCCACGAAGTGCACTGGGAGTCAGGACCGAGCACACCCATCGCACACGCTGGAAAGCGGCCCCCGAACATCGTCGTGATCCTTGCCGATGATCTTGGCTTCAACGATCTCACCTTTGGAGGGGGCGGAGTGGGAGGCGGCAGCGTGCCGACGCCCAATATCGATTCGATCGCCCGACAAGGAGTCACCCTTCAAGCCGGATACGTCGGCAACGCGACCTGCGCACCTTCGCGCGCCGCGATCATGACCGGCCGGTACCCCACGCGCTTTGGCTTCGAGTTCACGCCGGCACCCAAGGCCTTCATGCGGCTGGTCGCCAGTTTCAACTCGGACGATGCCCGGCCGGCGATCTACTTCGCGGAGCGCGAGAAGGACGTCCCCTCCCTCGATCAGGAAGGCCTACCGCCCGAGGAGATCACGGTGGCCGAGCTGCTCAGGGATCACGGCTGCCACACGTTGATGCTCGGCAAGTGGCACCTGGGCGAAGCGGCCCCCATGCAGCCCGGGGCTCAAGGCTTCGACGAGTTCCTGGGCTTTCTCCCGGGCGCCTCGATGTACCTGCCCAAGGACGATCCGGAGTCCGTCGCATCTATCCAGGACTTCGATCCGATCGACAAGTTCCTGTGGGCTAACCTGCGCTTCGCCGTGCGCCAGAACGTCGGCAGGAGGTTCCGACCCGACCGCTATATGACCGACTACTTGGCGGACGAGGCGGTAAAGGCGATCGAGGCCAACCGGAACCGGCCCTTCTTTCTGTATTTGGCCTTCAATGCGCCGCACACACCGCTCCAGGCCTTGAAGTCGGACTACGACGCACTGCCTCAGATCGGGAACCATACCGAGCGGGTTTACGGTGCCATGATCCGGGCTCTTGATCGAGGCGTGGGACACGTGCTCGAGACGCTGTCCAAGCAAGGACTCGAGAACGATACTGTCGTCATCTTCACCAGCGACAACGGAGGCGCGCACTATATCGGTCTGCCCGGAATCAACCGCCCTTACCGCGGATGGAAGGCGACGTTCTTCGAGGGGGGCGTGCATGCGCCCTTCTTTATCAAGTGGCCGGCCGCGTTGCCGGCCGGTACGAGCTTCGCGGCACCGGTGGCACACATTGACATCTTCGCCACTGCGGCGGGCGCAGCCGGCGCCCCTCTTCCTTCCGATCGCACGATCGATGGGGTCAATCTGATCCCCTTCCTGAGAGGCGAGGCCAGCGGCCGACCCCACGACACGCTGTTCTGGCGCTCGGGTCACTACGAAATGTGTTCTCGCAGGCGACTGGAAGCTACAGATTTCGGAGCGGCCCAAAAAAGATTGGCTTTTCAACCTGAAGGAGGATCCGACAGAGAGAGTCAATCTCGCGGCGATGAATCCGGAGAAGGTCGCGGAGTTGCGCGCTCTCCTCGCCGCGCATGATGCCACGACCGTAAAGCCCGCCTGGCCCGCCCTGATCGAGGCGCCCGTGCCGATCGATCATCCGCTCGGCATTCCTGACCGTCCGGACGACGAGTTTGTCTACTGGGCGAACTGAGCCCTCGATCGAGCCGGGGGCCGAGCGCGGCCGGCAACGAAGGCGAGGGCGGTGCCCGCGGATCCCACCCACTGAGGGCGACATGCGACGCGAGCCGCTCGCCGCATCGACCGCCACGCTGGGGGGACCCGGGTGCTTGACACCGCGCCTCCCTCGCATCCACCGTGAGGGCGCGTGCTCGGCGCTCAATTCTTCGATCGCGACCCCCAAACCGTCGCAAAGGATCTCATCGGCAAGATCCTTCGGCGCCGGATCCGGGCGAGCTGGCTTTCGGTGCAGATCGTGGAAGTCGAGGCCTACTACCTTCGCGAGAAAGGGAGTCACGCATTCCTCGGGCGGACGCCAAGCCGCGAAGCTCTCTTCATGCCTGCGGGCACGATCTACATGTACTACGCGCGCGGCTTGGCCTCGCTCAACGTGAGTTGTCGCGGGGCTGGCAATGCGGTGCTGCTCAAGGCCGGGCGTCCGTTCACAGACGGCGTCTCTCCGCCCGAAAGCTTCGAGCGGATGCACAGGCTAAATCCGAGCTCGCAGGGGAAGCGCTCGCTGGAGAGGCTCTGCTCTGGTCAGACGCTCCTGTGCCGGGCTCTCGATCTTCGGGTGACGGATTGGAATCGGCGCACGTTCGATCCCCAGAGGTTTTTCATCGAGGATCTCGGGTATTGGCCAAGCCACCTCATCCAGGCGAGGCGGCTCGGGATTCCGAGGGGCCGAGACGAGCACCTGCTCTATCGCTTCATCGACTTCGACTTCGTCCGGTCGGCAACTTCCAATCCACTCACGAAGCGCGGGTCCAAATCGGACATCGACTTTAGGATTCTTTCGCTGCGCCGTCCGAGCGCGAAGACCAAGCGGGCTCGATTCGGGGCAATGAGTTCGTGAGGGAGGTGCTCCGGTCGAGCGCCTACCCGCGCGATCGTAAGCGCGGATCGAAGTCGAAGCGTTCCGGGGCAGTACGCACGAACCGCCGAAAGCTCGGGTGATCGGGGTTCAGAAGAAAGTTGCTCTCGAGTGGGATCACTGCGCTCGGAACCCGCAGCACGGCGGAGCGCCGCGCGCGGGCCCAGCCTGTTCCGATCTCCTGGAGAGCAGGCGGCGCGGGGGACACGCGCCAATGGGCGGGGAGGCCTTTTGCTGGGAGCTCTTCGACCGCAGATTCGGGAAACTCGACGCGACACACGACGTAGTGCCCGAGGAGCGCTCCCCACTCGAGGTGGACCAGCAGTTCAAGCGCCGCGAGCGATAGGTTCTCCGATGCGTACACCACTGCCACGCCCGGCCGATTCCAGCGTCCCCCAAACAGGCGAGCACCCTCACCGTCAAAGCTATGCGCTGCGTGTTTGCGCTTGAGAAGGCGGAAGGCTCGCGGCATCAGGCCACAACACCGTGTTCGAGCCTCCCAAGCAGCCGTTCCACCTCGCGCGCGCCCGTCTCGGTGCGGGCGAACTCAAGGGGAGTCGCGCCGCCAAGCCCGCGCTGCGGCCGCGTAAGCCAGGCGCGGGCGGTGTCTGCGTCGCCTTCAAAGAGCTCCAGCATCTGATGGAAAAGACGCGCCGCACGAACCAAGCGGTCTGACTCTCCGGGGTCAAGCCGCCCTGCGGCGCGACGTCGGGTGAGGGTGCGCATCGGGAGATGAACCAACGCGCAGATTGCGTCCCACGTGAGCGCCGTGTGCATCTTGAAGTGCTCGAGCGACGAGAAGGGAAGACCGCGCTCCACTTCCGCGACGAAATCGCTCGCGCTGCTCGCCGGAAGGCCGAGGAGTCCGAGAGCGCCATGGCCCGACGGGGCGGCGCGCGGGCGTCCTTTTCCCCGCGTCTCAGTGGCTGCGGCCGCTCGCTGTCGGGGCACGTCGCGATCCTCCGGCGCCGGGGCACTGAGGGAGCTCCCCCGCCATTTGGCCATGAGAATAGCAGCCATCTGGCCAAGTGGCACAGAGGGTCGGGAATCGCCCTTGGGCGCATTCCCCGCCGGGACGGTGTGGCCCGCCGCGCCCAAAGCGCCCGCCTCGAGCTCCTGGGCCGCGAGGACTTGACCGCGGCTTCTCCGCGCCTAAATCAACAAGAAGAAGAGATCGCCACCGAGTGGCGAGCCCCGAAGGAGGTGTCGATTGGTGGCACGAGCTCGCCTTATTCCCTGGCGCCGCGACCGAGAGGTGGGCGCCGTCGGCCGAGCCCATCCCTTCTTTGCGTTCTGGGAGGACATGGACCGACTCTTCGAGGAGTTGTGGCAGGGCTTGGAATTCGTGCCGGCCCTCGGAGGGGCGGCGGAGAGCGTTGGACCTTGGACTCCTCGGATCACGCTGTCCGAGACCGACTCGCAGATCCGGGTCGACGTCGAACTGCCCGGTCTTACCGAGAAGGACTTTGAGGTTGCGCTCGAAGGCGCGCTTCTTACCCTAAAGGGCGAGAAGCGTTCAGAGCATGAAGCCAAGGGCGGCGAGCTCCGCCATGTGGAGCGCACCTATGGGCGCTTCGAGCGGACGATCAAGCTGCCGTGCGAGGTGGAGGCGGACAAGGTCTCCGCGAGCTACAAGCACGGCCTTCTCAGCGTCACGCTGCCGAAGGTCGATGCCGCTAAGCGCGGCGCGCGGCAGATCGAGGTTCGCTCGTCCTCCAGTTCCGCGGACTTGTGAGAGAGTCTGAACCCAGCTCGCGCTTCTGGCGCTGGCCAGCGACGAAAGCGGAGATCGTTTGCCCTTCGAACGAACCCGCTCGAGGCTAATGGGGCTGGGAGTTCACCTTCGCTGCAGAAGGATCGCTCGTGCGCGTTTCCGGGTTCCCTTCGACGCGCGGAGTCTCCGGCGGCTGCGAGCCGCCGGCCGTCAGGCTCTGCTTGAAGTCGCGGATGGCGGTACCGAGGCTTCGCCCCAGTTCAGGCAGGCGCCTCGGGCCGAACACGATAAGTGCGATCAACAAGATGAGGAGGAGATGGGTCGGCTGAAAAAGACCCTCGAACACGGCGTGATCCTCCTTAGGGGCGATCTCGCCCAGCGGAGTGCGAGCGCCCTCAAATCGGGCAAGCGGCCAGTCCTTGAGAGGCGCTGGGCAAGGGCCTAAGAGCGGCGAAGAACGCGGCGCTCAAGCCCGGGATCAAACCTCAATCTAGCAGGCGCCCCTCGCGTCTGCACTTCGGGCCCAAAAGCAGGGCCGAGCGGACACTCCTGCGGTCGCGGGCTTCTTGACCTCGCGTCTTGAGGAGGCCCGATCGCGGCTCAGCTCCCCGTTGAAAAGGGAGGTGGCGCCTTCGCGGGGCCGGTATCTGTCCGGGCGTCGAGGGGCCCCGGACTTGTCGCACGCGTTCACGGCGGGTCTGCGGCCCAGGGCGCAGGTTTGCCGCCTCGCCCGCCCCCTCCGAAAGGACCGTCGCTGCCCTCGGAAAGTTTAGCGCCAGCGATGCGTTGACCCCTTTGCTCGGCGGGTGATAGCGTGCGTTCCGCGTTCTTTTGGCGGGTCTTCCGCGAGGATTCCCAGTGCCGCTCCCGAGCGAAGCTTTTCGCGCCAAGATCCTCGAAGAGGCGATCGGAATCGTCTACCGACAGGGTCCGCGACGGATCACCATGCGCTCTCTTGCCGAGAAGCTCGGATACTCCCCGGGCACGATCTATCTCCACTTCCGCAACAAGCAGGAGCTCTTGAAAGAGATCGCACTCCACGGATTCGATGCGCTCGGCGACGCCGTCGCTCCCGCGCACGCGCTCGAGGATCCCTTCGACGCCATCGCCGAGACGGCAAGGCGTTACATCGACTTTGGGCTTGAGCACCACGAGCTGTACTGGCTCATGTTCCACGACATCTCGCTCGTGGGGCAGCTCGCACCCGTCGACCATGCCCGCGTGGCGCGAACCTGGGCCCTCGGGCGGGCCCTCTACGAGCGCGGCATCGCAAGCGGAGCTTTCCGAGCGAGCGATCCCGAGATCGAGGCGAACATCGGCTGGGCGTGGGTTCATGGGTTCGTGGAGCTCGCCGCGTCCGGGCGCCTGCCGGCAGGGGGCGGCATGCCCAAACTCCAGGCGGTCCGCGATGCAATGCTCGAAGCGCGGCTGCGCGCGCTTCGAGCCTAGACTTTCCCGGGAAAACGTCGGTTTGCCGGGCCTCCTGCGGCCCAGCTTCCGGTCCGTTCGACAGCCGGCAAGAAGTTACTTTTCTCCTTTTAAATCAATAACCTATAAGTTTCCGTCGACGGAGCTCTGCGGACCCGTCCTTGCCCTGACTCTGCTATGCTCGCGAACGCCCCTGCGCCAGCCGGATCTCCCGGCCGCGTCTTGGCGAAGGATCGATGAAGGACAAGGATCGCTACTGGGATTGCCTGGACCAGGCGATCGAGGCCACGAACGGTGGACGCACCGACGAGGCGCTCGCTTGGCTTGACGAGGCCCTTAAGGCCGATCCGAACGGCGCCGAGGCGCACAACACCCGGGGCGAGATCCTCTGGGACGAAGATAAGATCGAGGAGGCGCTCTACGAGTTCGACCTCTCAATCCGTGCCGACAGCAAGTTCATCCACGCCTATTTGAACCGCGCCGAGCTGCTGATCGAGGAGCTCGGCGAATATGAACAGGCCATCGAGCAGTGTGACGCACTGCTCAAAGGCGCCCCGGAGCTCGCCCGTCCCGACCGTGGAATCGAGGCCGAGATCCACTATCTCAAGTCCAAGGCGCTCTTCTATGTGGATGACCTCGAAGGGGCACTCTTTCTCGTGCGCCGCGCGCTCAAGACGGGAGGAGAGCAGCCGATTTTCCGGGCCTTCGAGGGCCAGATCCTGTTCGAGCTCGGTCGGTTCGAGGAGGCTCGGCGGCTTCTCGAGCACGCCTGCTCGCTGGATCCCGACTCCGCCCACGCCATCTACCACCTCGGGCTTGTGCTCGAGCGCCTCGGCCAGCCTGAGGACGCGGGGCGCGCCTTCACGAAGGCCAATGCGCTCTCCCCCGAAAGCTATCCGCTGCCGGTCGAGATTGACGACGAGGGTTTCCGCGAGGCCGCGAAGGCCGCGCTTCGTGACCTCCCGCGCTCGGTTCGCGAGTACGTGGAGAATGTGCCGCTGCTGGTGGAGGACTTCCCCTCGGAAGAGCTCTTGGTTCGAGAGAACGTCTCACCCCAGATTCTGGGTGTCTTTCTCGGCGTTCCGCGCACGGAAGCTTCGGTCACCGCACCCGTGCAGGACATGGATCGCGTGATCCTGTTCAAGAAGAATCTCGAGAAGGTGTGTCGCGACCGCAGCGAGCTTTTGGAGCAGATCCAAGTCACGGTGAAACACGAGATCGGCCACTACCTCGGTCTCGACGAGGAATCCCTCGAGCGCCTCGGGCTCGCCTGACGTCATGGCGGGAGCGCCGGCCCGCCTTCTCGCCGCCCTCGAGGCCATCGTGGGCCCCGACTCCTGTATCTCCTTGCCGGAGCACTTGCTCGCGTACGAGTGCGACGGCCTGACACACCACCGAGGCCGACCTGCGGTCGTTGTGCTTCCGCGGGACAAGACGGAGGTCTCGCGAGTCGTCCGGCTGTGTCGCACGGAGGGCGCGTCCTTCGTGCCGCGTGGTGCGGGGACGGGGCTTTCTGGCGGAGCGCTCGCACCCGAAGGCTCCGTCGTGATCGAGTGCTCGCGCCTCAATCGGATCCTCGAGATCGATCCGGAGGACCGCGTAGCCGTGGTGCAGCCCGGTGTGGTGAACGGGGATCTCTCGAAGGCTGCCGCGCGCTTCGGCCTCCACTTCGCACCAGACCCCTCGAGCCAGCTCGCGTGCACGATCGGAGGCAACGTCGCCGAGAACTCGGGCGGCCCGCATACTCTCAAGTACGGCACCACGACGAATCATGTGCTGGCCCTCGAGCTCGTCCTCCCCGACGGCGAGATCGCCCGCCTTGGCTCTCGGACGGGATGCGACTTCGGCTACGACCTGGTCGGCGCAGTGGTCGGGAGCGAGGGGACGCTCGGCGTGGTGACGGAGGCGACGGTGCGGCTCACGCCGCTGCCTGAGGCCGTGGAGACGCTCCTTGCCATCTTCCCCGACGTGGTGTCGGCGTGCCGCGCAGTGGGTGAGGTGATCCGCTCCGGGCTCGTGCCCGCCGCGCTCGAGATCGTCGACCGCAAGACGATCGAGGCGATCGAGGCGAGCGTCTATGCCGCGGGTCTCCCGACGGATGCCGGCGCGGTGCTGATCGTCGAGCTGGACGGCCCGGCAGAACTGCTTGCGGAGCAGATGCAGCGGGTCCGCGAGCTCGTCGCCGCGGAGCGTGCGACGCGGGTGGAGGTGGCCCGCGACGCGGCGGAGCGCCAGCGCCTCTGGCGCGCGCGCAAGGGAGCGTTCGGCGCCCTCGGACGCCTGGCGCCTGACCTCTACGTCCACGACGCCGTGGTGCCGCGGCCGAAACTCCCCGAGGTGCTGGAGCGAATCCTCGAGATCGGCGAACGCTACGGCCTGCGGCTGTCCAACGTCTTCCACGCCGGCGACGGCAACCTGCATCCCAACATCTCCTTCGACCGCCGCGACCCCGACGAGCTGCGGCGCGTGCTTGCGGCGGGCGAGGAAATCCTCCGGGTCTGTGTCGAGGCGGGCGGCGTGATTAGCGGGGAGCACGGCATCGGGACGGAGAAGCGCGACTTCATGGGCCTCCTCTTCGGCAAGGCGGACCTCGACGCAATGCGCCGCCTGCGAGATGCGTTTGATCCCGAGCACGCCTGCAATCCCGGAAAGATCTTCCCGACGACCCGCTTCTGTGTCGAATCGAACCCCAAGGCACGCGGCTATGAGCGCGTTTCCTTCGACGCATGATTGCGCCTGCCGATCTGCGTGCCCTGCGCGAGGCCGTAGGCGTTCATGGCCTACACGAGCACGAGGCGGGGGCTCCGCCGGGTCTGCCCGGGGCGAAGATCGGCGTCACGCTCACTCCCTCGGACGGCACAGCGCTAGCACGGGTGGTCGAGGTCCTCGGCGCGCGTGGCCTCGCCGTCGTCATTCGCGGCGGCGGCAGCAAGCTCTGGCTCGGCAATCCGCCACGCCGCGCCGACGCGGTCCTCTCCACCGCGGGCCTTGTGGGCGTGGATACGCTGGACGCCGACGAGGGGGTGGCCCACGTGGGCGCGGGAACCGCTGTGTCGGAGCTGCGCTCCCTCGCCGAGAGTGCGGGCTGGGAGCCCGCTCTCGATCCTGCCAGCCCCCGGGCGACTGTGGGCGGGGTGCTTGCGACCGGTGAGATCGGACCGCGCTGCTTGCGTTTTGGTCGACCCCGCGACAGCGTGCTCGGCCTCGAAGTGGTGCTCGGGTCGGGCGAGCGCACGCGCTGCGGCGGGCGGGTGGTGAAGAACGTCACCGGCTACGACCTCGCCAAGCTCTACACGGGCTCGCTCGGCACCCTGGGCGTGATCGAAGGCGCGTGGCTAAGACTAAAGCCGCGCGCCGAGCGGGTGCTGGGACTCCTCGCGCCCGTCGCAGACACCGCCGCTGCGCTCTCTGCGTGCGCGCGGGTCGCGCGCCTCTCCTCCGCGAGCTGCGCGGCCCTGGTGGATCGTTCGCTCCTCGGAGCGGTCGCCGAGGGCGCCCCTGGAAGGGCAGGAATCGCCCTCGTGGTGGAGCTCGCGGGCGGGGCTTCCGTGGTCGAGCGGGAGGCCGGCTGGCTCGGCGCCGAGCTCGGCGCCAGGCCCGGAAGTAACGACGTCGCTAGCGTACTGCGAGCCTGGCACGATGAGCCGCCCGCAGGC
>DATFYN010000538.1:0-10130 GCA_035315025.1 Myxococcota bacterium | reverse complement strand
GCACAAGGCGCTCGATGAAAGCCCCCGTGCCGGGGATGAGCGGTCGGAACTGCACGCACCAACGCACGAGGGTGCCACCTTCTGCCGGCTCGAGGACCATCTCTCCGACGTGATCGCTCAGCGGCGCGCCTTCCGTGAGGACGTACTCGAAGCGTTCACCCGGCTTCCAGCCGGTGATCTGCTCCTCGACCACGAGGCCCATCCCGCGGATCGTGCGAACCGCGCCCACGCCGTTAGGCTCCAGGGATCCGGATCGGCGGCGCACCACCTCGCGCACAGGCATCCAGCGCGGCATGGCCTCATGGTCGGAGAGCATGGGCCAAACTCGCGACGGCGGGGCCGCAATGTATTGCTCGAGTACGATCCGGCGCATCGACGCGCACTCCTCCCGCGTGCGCTGCGCGGGATCCACTACCTCGGAAACGCTTCGACGATACCGCCATCCACCGGGAGCGTCGCCCCCGTGGTCGGAGTCTGGTTGCTGGCGAAAAAGACCACCGCATTGCCGACGTGCCGGGCGCTCACGCGAGTGCGGAGCAGGCTGCGGTCGCGGTAGAAGTCGGGCAGCGCCTCGACCGGTAGCCCGCGGCTGCGGGCCCGGGCAGGCCCGACGGTCTGCCACAGACCCGAGGGGATTTCCCCCTCGGCGAACACCGCGTCGGCGTTGATCAGGTTCACCCGCACCCCGAGCGGAGCCAGTTCGATCGCGGCCACCTTGCCGATCTGGTGGGCGGCTGCCTTGCTTGCGCTGTACGCGCCGAAATCCTTGCCCGGTGCGAATACATTCTTGGAGGCGTTGACTACGACGTTTCCGCCTGTGCCCTGCATGCGGAAGATGCGCGCAGCCTCGCGCAGCGTGAGCAGGACGCCGAGGTAGTTCACGTCCGCGGCGTGTCGCACCTCGGAGACGGAGAGGTTGGCAATCGGTGCGACGACGGCGACCCCCGCGTTCGCGACCACCACGTCGACGCCGCCGTAGGTCACACAGGCGGCATCGAAGGCGCTTCGTACGGAAGCCTCGTCGGTCACATCCATCGCAATGCCCACCGCCCGCCCGGGGCCGTGGTTCCGAATCAACTTCTCGGCTGCGGCCTGGACCCGCGCTCCGTCAAGGTCGGTGAGCACCACATGCGCTCCGGCAGCCGCACACACGTCACCCACTCCGAACCCGATCGCGCCCGCACCACCGGTGACGAGCACGACCTGCCGCTCAAGCGGCAGCTCCCCCGTCCGGCCGAGCTTGGCTTGTTCGAGGCTCCAATACTCCATGTCAAACAGATCCGAGAGAGCGAGCGCCTCGTAGCGGCCGATGGCCTCGGCCAGCGCCTTTGTGCGGAGCGTGTGCTCGGTGATGTCGGCGGCAATCGCGGCATCGCGTTTTGTCTTGCCGAAGCACAGCGCGCCCGCGCCGGGCAGGAGGACGACGCGCGGCGCCGAGTCCAGCTTCGTGCGGGAGACGCCTTTGGCGCGGACCTGCTCTTCGAAATAGGCATCGTATGCCGCGCGGTAGCTCGCTACCGCGCGCTCGAGCTGCTTCCCAAGGCACATCGCGTCGTCCCAGGCAGGGTCCTCGACAAACAGAGGGAGCGCCTTTGTGCGGATCACATGGTCCGGAGTGAGTGGACCTCTTTCGGCGAGGGCCGGCGCGGCATCGCTCGCGCAGAACGCGAGCACCTCCGGGCTGGCACGCCAGTCGAGGATCATGCGCCGCGGCGGAGCCTCCGGATCAAGACCGCGCTCCGCGAGGAGGCCGCGCAAGACAGGCGCAGCTCGGGCGACGAGCTCAGCCGCGGGCGCAGAACCGACCGGCGATGTTGCCCCGATCGAGATCGCGCCGCGGCCCCGTGCGCGAGCCTCGGCGAAGTGTTGGCACGCGCCGACACGCTCGATGTGGCGCTCGTAGCTCTCGCGCGCGTCCGCGCCAAAGGTGAAGAGGCCATGCTTGATGAGCACAATGGCGGTGACGCTCGGCTCGTCGCGCGCCGCTTTGGCGACCGCCTTCGCAAGCGGGAACCCGGGCATGATGTACGGCAAGACGATAACCCCGTCCCCCAGAGCCTCGCGGATCAGCTTTTCGCCATCGGGCTGATTGGTGAGGGCGAGGACCGCGTCCGCGTGGGAGTGGTCGACGAAGCGGTGGGGAAGGAAGGCATGGAGCAGGGCCTCGACCGAAGGGTTTGGAGCCGCTGCGTCGAACAGATGCGTGCGGAGCTGGTTCACCATCTCCTCGTCGGAGAGGGAGGGCAGGGCTTCAAGGCGGCGCAGGTAGCCGAGGTCGAGGGCGGGAAAATCTCGGGGCCCGACGCGATCGAGGCTCGATCCGGAGCCCTTCACGTAGAGGCATTCCAGGTGGTCTCCGAGCAAGGTCCGGTAGGGTGCCTTGAGGGAGGTATTGCCGCCGCCGTGCAGCACGAGCTCCGGCTCGGCGCCGATTAAGCGTGAGCTGTAGATGCGGAGTGCAAGGAGTTCGCCCTCCTGAGGCCCCCATTGGTCGACGGCCCGCCGGGCATCGGCATCACTCCAGCGGCTTTGCATGGCGTCGAGCCTAGCGCGCCTGACTGTCGCCCTACCCGGCCTTCTGCGGGGGGCTCTCCGCTTGCGGTCCCAGGCTCGGGTGGAAAAACCGGAGAAGTCGCGAAGCGGACGACGAACGCCTGCGCGCTGGTGGGCGATTCTTTGCGTCGAGCGCAGTGCCGCGGATGCTGCGTTCGGAGTCACGCCCCGGGCTTCGCGGGCCCCTTTCGGGCCGCCCTAACTACCGGGTCTGCTCGTCTCCAGGAAGGAGTGGCACCGGGCCTTGTGGTGGATCTCGGCGACGGCCTCAAGGCCCAGCTCCGCCGCAACCAAGGCGCTCTCACGCAGCTGCGTCGTTCCCGAGACCGTCACGTTGTCCGTACAAATCGCCACCGGCACGCCCGCCTCGAGGAAGCTGAAGAGCGGGTGCCGCTCCCCGCGACGTGAGGCGCCGGTTTGCCAATTCGAGGTAAGGCAGCATTCGACGAGGATGCTGTCGCGGGCGAGGCGCCGGACGAGTTCGCGGTCATGAACCGCCGAGCACGCATGCCCAAGGCGGTTTACGCCCAGCTCGTCGATCGCCTCCCAGACGCAGGCCGCGCCCTCGTCTTCGCCGGCATGCGCGGTGGTGCCGAGGCCGCCCTTGGATGCGATTTCAAAGGCGTCGCGGAACAGGCGGGGCGGCGTCCCGCGCTCCGCGCCTGCGATGTCGAACCCGATGACCCCACACACTCGGTGCAGGTGGTGCGCCTCGCTGATGGCCTGGCGCGCCAGGATCTTCGCGATGTGCGGACCTTGCTGACGCATCGCGATCACGACCAGGCCGCAGCGCAGCCGATCCGGTCCGTGCGTGCGGATGCGTTCACGCATCGCCGAGAGCACCGCGACGATCGACTGACGCAGCGTGAGCCCGGCATAGGTATGAATGATCGGTGAGTAGCGAAGCTCGAGCGTGCGCACGCCTTGGGCCACCGCCTCGTCCACGATGTCGCCCACGACGCGCTCGATATTCTCAAAGAACTGCGTCACCCACAGGGGGTAGTGGAACTTGTCGAGGTAGGAAAGGAGCGTGCCCTCCTCCTCGGGCTGAAGGACCAGCAGCTTCTCGAGCTCAGCCTCGGTCGCGGTGGGTGCGAGACCGTGGCGGCGCATCAGTTCCCATACCGTCCTCACAGGAATCGAGCCGTCGACATGCTGATGCAGCTCCGTCTTCTCGATCGCAGCGAGCTGCTGAGGGTCGACGCCGGGGGGTAGCTCGAGGGCGTGCGGCATGCGCGGATACTATCGTTCCACTGTGAACCTCCACCTTGGCCTGCGCTACGACTTGCGAGGCCCTGCGGAACCTGAGCGGCTGTACCCGGCGATCCTCGAGCACGCGGCCCGTGCAGAAGCCGCAGGCTTCGATGGGCTCTGGGTCTCGGAGCGGCCGTTCGCGCACGCTGCAGTGGTTCCCGCGGCGCTCCCGCTCCTCGCGGCGATCGCCGCACGCACGACGCACATCCGCGTGGGCAGTGCGCTTTTGCCTCTCCCGCTCTACCACCCGCTGCGTCTCGCAGAAGACGCGGCGACCCTCGACGGCCTGTCCGGCGGACGGCTTGAGCTCGGCCTTGGATTGGGTGAGCACACCGAAGGGTTCGACGGCTTCGGCGTTCCCGTACAGGGGCGGCTCGAGCGATTTGAAGAGAGCCTGCTCGTTCTGCGCCAGGCCTGGGGCGAGAGCCCTGTCCAGTTTGAGGGTCAGTACTACCGACTGGTGGGTCCTGAGGTGTTCCCGAAACCCGTGCAGCGCCCGGGCCCCCCGGTGTGGATCGGCGCATCCGCCGACACGGGAGTGCGGCTTGCCGCACGCCTTGCGGATGGCTTTGTGGCGGGAACGCGCCGTGCGGCGGAGCGCTTCCTCCAGGTCTGGTGCGAGAGGGGCCGTGACCCGGCGTTTGCACGGGTGGCCCTCGAGGTGGGAGGGGCCGCGCATCCCGATGCGGCCCGGGCGCGGGCCGCCTTTGCCGCCGAGACCGGTGATCTCGGCGCCACCCCGGGGGAGCTCCACCTTTTGGTGCCGGTGCTCGATCCCCTGTCGGGATCCGCCCCTGGCCTCGGTTTCGCTCCGCAGGCGTTAGAGCGGCTGCAAGAGCAAATCTGGCGCCCCTTCCGCAATCGGCAGGAATGAGGCTCAAGACTGCAGTCGGACTGACCGATCAACTTGTTCGGGGTGTTGGGGGGTGAGGTCCGCGCAATGACGGTGCCCTCGATCAAGGGGACGGGGTTTCAGTCCGCTATTGATGACATTCAGCGACTCCTCGACATCCGTCAGCTGACCCGTGAGGAGCTCGAGGCGCAGCTCACTCCCGACGACCTCATCATCCTCGAGTCGAAGATCGGCCCTACCACATGGGTTCCCATCGACACCTATCGCCGCGTGGTCGATCTCCTGATCGCGGTCGAGGCCCAAGGCGACCCCGAGGGTTACCTCTTCCAGCGAGGCTGGCGCGCCGCCGAGCGCCTGCACAAGGCCGGCCTCTACAGCCAGTTCGATGCGACCACCGAGAAATGGGGAATGCGGGTCGGCAAGCTGATCGTGACGCTCGGGTCGGTGCTGTGGAACTTCACCGAGTGGACGTTTGAACTCGAGCCAGGGCTACCGGTGCGTGGCTTTCGGCTGATCGTGCGCGACGCGGCGGCGCTCCCTGAGTGTGCGCGATTTACCTCGCACGGATTCATCGAATACCTCGCGCGCTCGGCGGCGGGTCTGACGCTCCGGGTCACGAGCGAGCGCCGGCCCGGCGGACTGATCATTTTCACCGCAAGCACCGCCTGAAGCTATGATAGGGACCCGTCGAAGAAGAGGGGTCCAGATGACATCTCAAACCAAGACCGCTGCAAGATGGCTGATCGTGCTATGGCTCGGCGCCGCAGCGATCCTCGGCTTTGTCGTTTCGGGCCGCTTCCTGTACCGCAGCTTCATCGGATCCGATCCCAGCGCATTTCCGGCTGGTGCGCTTCTGCAGCCGCTCGCGGAGCTCGTCCTGCCACGCGCGGGTGTGACACGGGTCGGCGTACTTTGGGTGGTGGGAGTACTGCTCGCTCTCGCCATCGTGGGATTCTTCGTCGGACGGGCAGCCTCGCGGGCAAGTCGCCGGGCCGCGGATCCGGGCCGTCGGCGGGTCCTCGCGGGTGCCGCGTCCGGGGTGGGAGTTGCGATTGGGAGCTTGGCTGTCGGCGCAGCGGGCACCGCCTCGCGCGCGCTGCTCGGCCTTGGCAACGACGGCCGTGGCTGGTGGCCCGTGGCGGGGGAGATCTTCGGAGCGAAGGTGGAACGCACCGCGCCGGAGTGGAAGGAGGAGTGGAAGGGGAGCCGGATCAAGAGCTACAGGCGTTTCGGACGAACCGGCTGGCAGGTCTCCGACATCGTACTCGGCACCGGCGCGATCCAGGGCGAGAACGGCGAGAAGATCGCGCGACTCGCCCTCGAGCGCGGCGTGAATTACTTCGACACCGCTCCCGACTATTCCGGCTCCGGCAGCGAGCAGGCGATGGGCCGGGCGATCAAGGGACTGCGTGATCAGGTTTTCATCGCCACGAAGTTCTGTACGCCCGAGGGTCACGTGCCCGCGGGAGCCTCCGTCGAGACCTACACGCAGGCGATCGAGGGCAGCCTGCGGCGCCTCGGCACTGATCACGTGGATCTCGTGCACATCCACTCCTGCGACGAGCTCGACCGGCTCATGGACCCCAACGTTCACGAAGCCTTTGATCGCTTGAAGCAGCAGGGGAAGGCGCGCTTCCTGGGCTTTTCCTCGCACACCCCGAATCTCATCCAGGTCGCAACGCAGGCGATCGAGTCGGGTCGCTTCGACGTCATGATGCTCGCCTACCACCATGGCATCTGGCCGCGACTCGGTGAGATCATCTCCAAGGCGCGACGCGAACAGGACATGGGCGTGGTTGCGATGAAGACGCTGAAGGGCGCGCGCCACCACGGACTCTCCGGTTTTCGCGACGAAGCCGACGCCTACTCCCAGGCAGCCTTCAAGTGGGTGCTCTCGAATCCCGACGTCTCATGCCTCGTGGTGTCCTTCTTCGAGCTTCAGCACGTCGACGAGTACCTGTACGCGTCGGGAAAGGGCGTAGCGCCGCGTGACGTCTCGATCCTCGAGACGTACGACCGGGAGATCCGCGGGAGCTACTGCTCGCCCCACTGCGGTGCGTGCCTCTCGTCCTGTCCGGAAGACCTGCCGATCGCCGACGTACTCCGTCACCGCATGTACTTCGAGGACTACGGCTGGGAAAAGGAGGGGATGCGCCTGTATTCTCGACTCGAGAAGCAGGCCTCGGTATGCGCTTCTTGTAGTGCCCCGTGCCTTGGGTCCTGCCCGGTGGGGATTGATATCCAGAGCCGAATGAAAGGCGCGCACGAGTTGCTGACACTCAGCTGACTGCGCCCGAAGCCTGTCCGCCTGCAGCCTCGCGACTCGTCCGGGTGCGTGCTCCCGAAGCATCGCCTCGCGCCGCCGTGCGCCGCTCCGGAGAATCAAGGACAAGGGGAGGAGTTAGGCCCCAAGCGTCCGCTCGACTGCCTGAATCACGTCCGCAACGTCCTCGTCCGTCAGCTTCGGCGAAAGCGGCAGCGAGAGCGTACGATCGGAGATCCATTCGGCGGCCGGGAACTGTCCCACCCGATAGCCATAGCGCTCTTGGTAGAAGGGATGGAGATGCACGGCGCGGTAGTGGACGCCCACTCCGATTTTCTGCGCCGTCATGCGCTCCAAAAATTCGTCACGCGTGAGGGTCACGCTGTCCAGGTCAAGAAGCAGGGTGAACAAATGGTGTGCGTGGCGCGTTCCCGCGGCGGGGGCCTTCGGGAGAAAGACGGGCAGCTCGCACAGGCCTTCGCAGTAGGCGTTCCAGATCTCGCTTCGCCGCTTCCAGTAGCGTTCGATCCGCGCCAACTGGTGGATGCCGAGCGCAGCCTGTAGGTCCATCATGTTGTATTTGAACCCGGCATCGACCACGTCGTAGTGGATGTAGCCCTTGTCTGAAAAGCGTCGCCAGGCGTCTTTCGTCATGCCGTGGAGCGCGAGGGTGCGCATTCGATCCGCGACTTCGCGCGAGCGGACGATCGCCATGCCGCCTTCGCCGGTCACGATGTTCTTTGTGACGTAGAAGCTGAAGCAGCCCACGTCACCCATCGTTCCGGCTTTTCGGCCTTGGAACTCGGTTTCGATCGCATGCGCACAATCCTCGATCAGCGCGAGGCCGTGGCGCTGGGCGATGGCGGTGATGCGTTCCATGGCGCAGGGTCGACCCGCGAAGTGCACGACCACGATCGCGCGCGTGCGGGGCGTGATTGCCGCCTCGATCAACTCGGGGTCGATATTCTGGGTGTCGCGCTCGCAGTCGACGAGCACGGGCACGGCGCCTGTATGTACCACGGCATTCGAAGTCGCCACAAAGGTCATGGTGGGAACGATCACTTCGCTGCCGGGGCCCACCGCCAGCGCGGCGAGGGAAAGGTGTAGCGCTGCAGTACACGAGTTCAGGGCGAGGGCGTGTTCGGCTTCCTTATACTCACGGAAGCGTTCTTCGAATTGCGCAACCCGCGGTCCGGTCCCGATCCAACCCGAGCGCAGGCACTCGACGACCTCGGCAATCTCCGGCTCTTCGATGAGGGGCGAGCCAAACACGAGAAACTGGTCGCGGGCCATGGCCGAATACTTCGGCCGAGCGGGTCGTTTGCATAATAGAATGCACAAATATGAGGCGAGTGCAGGGGCGAAGCCATGGAGGAAAGGGTGGCCAGCCTGGGCCTCGGAACGGGCCGAAGCCGCGGGCTTCTCGCCGCGGCATGGCTCGCGGCAGCAGTGCTTGCGGCATGGCCTGCCGGTGCGCCAGCGGGGTCCGAGTCCGGCCCCTGGGCGCTTCCCCCCGCGGGCTCCTGCGCTCCAAGCGGAGGGCTGCGCGGCTGGCCCATCGGACAGGACGCTCCTCCGATCCCCTTCCAGACCGGAGACGTGATCGACCTCGGCAAAGCCGAGGTCTTGAAGAACTATCTCCCGCCGGCGCTCTGGGAGCAGCGCGATCACTTCTTCTACGAGGGCCAGCGACTCGAGATCGGACCTTGCTTCCGCGACTACGCACCGCCCGCATTCTTTCAGGAGGTGACGGAAAAGGAGCGCGGCAAGACCCACCTCCAAGACAACGGTGGAATCTCCGGCTACCGCGCAGGCCTTCCTTTTCCGCACGACACGATTGCCCCTGACGATCCGCAGGCCGGCCTGAAGTGGGCGTGGAACGTGGCCCAGCGTTACCAGGCGGGCGGGCTCAAAGCCAAGTTTCGCGTCTCGGACATGGTGGGACGCACCGGACGCGCGGAACCTTTCGAGGGCGAACTCTTCGTGCTCCCGCTCTCAGGCCGCGCCGACCGGGCGGCGGCGGACTACAAGGTCCCGGGCGCCGGTACGCAGGCATGGGTAGGCGGCGGAATGATGACCGAGCCCTTCGCAGCCCGCGAGTACGCGTGGCGCCAATACCGCGACACCGCAACCCTCGCCGATCCCGATCGGTCGGACGACCTCCACGCCTTCCTCCCGGAGTGGCGGCGGGTGCGCCGCCTCAACTCCAATCAGCTCGAAGGCATCTTTATGCCGTCCTTTAGTGTCGGGGTTCAGCCCGCGGCCCAGCTTTCGATGGGAGGTGGGAATGCCGGCGGCGCGGTCGGCGGTGTCGCGATCGGAGTTGGAGACGGGGGATCCATCACCCCCAAACGAACGGGCTTTGAGGGGCTCGTGCTCCGGCCCCTGCTCTACGACTTCAAGCTGCTCGGCCTTCAGGATGTGCTGACGCCCCTCAACGCGGCGGCGCCGTCGTATCCGGAGGCAAACGAGCGCAACTTTGGTCCCTGGGGTCTCTCCTTCGGGAGCGACCGCTGGGATTTGCGGCGGGCCCTCGTGCTCGAAGGGCGTTTTAAGGGGACACGGGGCGGGGATCAAACCGCGCGCCTCGTACTGTATGTCGATCTCCAAACGCTGCAGCCGCTCTACTACCTCTCCTACGACAAACGCGGGGAGGCGATCGACGTGGGAATGTTTGTCGGTCGTTGGAGCGAGGATCGCCCCGACTATCCCAAGTGGCCTGACGACCCTGCGCGGCCGGTCCGCGTGATCGACAGTGTCGGTGAGAGCTTTGCGAACCTCAGCGAAGGCGGAGGCTGGCGCCGGGAGTCATGGACCGCGGTCGCCATTCCGCCGAGCGATGCGAACTTACCGACGCTCTTGTCCGTCGACAGTCTCACGAAACGGCGCTAGTTCGGGCCGCGGATCGGCCAAACGCTTCAGGAAGAGGAAGCTCGACCAGCGATCGCGCTCAGCCGACGCGCGAGTTCGAAATCGAGCTCCGTAAGGCCGCCGGCATCGTGGGTCTGTAGATCAACCACCACGCGACTCCACACGTTGAACCACTCGGGATGGTGATTCATCGACTCGGCTGCGAGCGCGGCGCGGGTCATGAAGCCAAAGGCCTCGCTGAAGTCGCCGAAGCGGAACTCACGGTGCAGCTTGCCACCTTCGACACTCCAGCCGCTCAGCGCACGCAGCGCGGCTGCGACCTCGCCGTCGGTAAGC